>NZ_JAMYOX010000007.1:0-233901 GCF_040320025.1 Mesorhizobium sp. M0808 | reverse complement strand
GCCTTGCGGCGGCATCGGCGCCGCCCGAGACGCGGTCTTAAGGCAGGCAGTCCCAGGCCGGCAGTTCCAGCACCGGCAGGCCCGGCGCGGCAAAGGCAAGCGCCTCGACGATCGCCGGCAGGCGCTGGCCGTCGCGCGCCACGAACAGCACCGGCTTGTCGAGGGCGATCTCGTGCGCAGCCTGCACCAGCGCAAAGGCTTCGTAGCCGTCGGCGACGCCATCGACGATGAACTGGCCGGCGCGGCCTTTCGGCAGACCGATCGTGGGGATAAGGCTCATGGCTACACGTTGTTCAGAAGGTCATCTCCCGGCGCGAAGCCAGGATTTTTTGCAGGACGGCACAGTCGATATCCGCCGGAACCGGGCGTTCGCCAGTGACGAGAGGCAGGAATTCGGTGTCGGGAATGTCGAGGAGCCTCTCATATTGGTCGATTTCGTCGCCGGTCAAGGCGCCGATCTCGGCGTCGGCGAAGCTGCCGAGTATAAGGTCCATCTCGCGCATGCCGCGGTGCCACGAACGAAACAGAAGCTTGCGGCGGCGGGCATCGAGCCCCTCGCTTGATCGTTTCGTTCCGGTCATCTTGCAACATCCTTGCCCAGGCGGCGCATATAGCGTGGATAGAAGGCGGTGTCAGCCTTGCGCTACAGTCGCCGCAACATAAGCTGACATCATGCGTCCCTCCCTCCTCGATCCGCTGTTTGTCCCGATCACCTCGCTTGTCGGGGTCGGGCCAAAAGTTGGCGCCCTGATCGAAAAAGTCGTAGCAGCCGACCTCGGCGACCGGGCCGCGCGCGCCGGGGACCTCTTGTTCGTGCTGCCGCATACTGTCATCGACCGCCGCAACCGGCCCGGCATCGCCGGCTCGGCCGAGGGCGCCATCGTCACACTCGATGTATGCATCGACCGCCACCAGCCGCCGCCACGCGGCAACAGGTCGGTCCCGTACCGAGTCTACGCCCATGACGACACCGGCGAGATCGCGCTGACCTTCTTCCATGCCCATGCCGCCTATCTCGAAAAAGCAATGCCCGTAGGCGAGCATGTCGTCGTCTCCGGCCGCATGGAATGGTTCAACGGCCGCCCGACCATGGTTCATCCCGACCATATCGCACTTGCCGGCGACACGGAAAACCTTCCCTTGGTCGAGCCGGTCTATCCGCTGACCGCCGGGCTCTCTGGCAAGGTGCTGCGCCGGGCGATTGGCCAGGCGCTGGCCCGCCTGCCGGTGCTGCCCGAATGGCAGGACGGTGAGTTCCGGCGCCGCCATGCCTTTCCTGCTTTCAGCGATGCGCTCAACCGCATCCACAATCCTGCCGACCCGATCGACGTCTCTGTCGACGGCGCAGCGTGGCGGCGCCTTGCCTATGACGAGTTCTTGGCCGGCCAGGTATCGCTGGCGCTGGTGCGGGCCAAGGTCCGCCGATTATCTGGCCGGCCACTCGTCGGCGACGGCCGCATAGTCGAACAACTGCGCGTGGCACTCCCCTATTCGCTGACCATGTCGCAGGAAATGGCGCTTGCCGAAATCAACGCCGATCTCGGTGACCCCGAACGCATGCTGCGCCTTTTGCAGGGCGATGTCGGCTCCGGCAAGACGGTGGTCGCGCTGCTTGCCATGGCGCGTGCCGTCGAGGCCGGCGGCCAGGCGGCATTGATGGCGCCGACCGAAATCCTGGCGCGCCAGCATCTGGCAACGATTGCGCCGTTGGCGGAACGGGCCGGCCTGCGTGTCGCCGTCCTCACAGGTCGCGAAAAGGGCCGCGAGCGTGCCGACACGCTGACCGGGCTGGCCAATGGTGACATCGACATCGTCGTCGGCACCCATGCGCTGTTCCAGGAAACGGTGACGTTCCGTGACCTCGTGTTCGCCGTCGTCGACGAGCAGCACCGTTTCGGTGTCCACCAGCGCCTTGCGATCACCGCCAAGGGCGACGCGCCCGACATGCTGGTGATGACGGCAACGCCGATACCGCGGACGCTGGTGCTGACTGCATTCGGCGACATGGATGTGTCGAAGCTGACGGAAAAGCCGGCCGGCCGCCAGCCGATCCGCACCGTCACCTTGCCGCTTGAACGGCTCGACGAACTGATCGGACGCATGCTCGACGCCGTCGCCGATGGCCAGAAAATCTACTGGATCTGTCCGCTGGTCGAGGAATCCGAGGAGATCAAGCTGATGTCGGCCGAGGACCGTTTTGCCTCGCTGGAGCCGCTGTTCGGCGACCGCATCGGCCTGGTGCACGGCCGCATGAAAGGCACCGACAAAGACGAGGCGATGCGCGCCTTCAAGCAGGGTGACACCCGTATCCTGATCGCCACCACAGTGATCGAGGTCGGCGTCGATGTGCCTGATGCGACAATCATGGTTATCGAGCATGCCGAGCGTTTTGGCCTTACCCAGTTGCACCAATTGCGCGGCCGGGTCGGGCGTGGCGACAAGCCTTCATCGTGCGTGCTGCTCTACAAGGATCCGCTCGGCGAGACGGCAAAACGCCGTTTGTCGGTAATGCGCGAGACCGAGGACGGCTTCCGTATCGCCGAAGAGGATCTGAAGCTGCGCGGCGAAGGCGAGTTGCTCGGCACCCGCCAGTCCGGCACGCCGGGCTTCCAGGTGGCGCGCATCGAGGCGCATGCCGACCTGCTCGAGGCCGCTCGGGACGATGCGCGGCTGATCCTGTCGCGCGATCCGGAATTGCAGTCCGATCGCGGCACGGCGCTGCGCCTGTTGCTCTATCTGTTCGGCCGCGACGAGGCCGTGCGGCTCCTGCGTGCCGGCTGAGGCATCGTGTCGAGCGGAGGATTGGCAAGCGCGCCGTGGATCTGCTCGCCGTTCACCGTCACCATTTTGACTGCCGGCGCCACCAGGCCGGCCGAAACGATCAGCTTGGCTCCGTCCTCGATCGTCATGTCGAGCAGCACGATGTCGGATTTCGGCACATACATCAAAAAGCCCGTCGTCGGATTGGGCGTACACGGCATGAACACGGCAATCAGCGGATCGCCTTCCCGGTCGAGCTTCTGGTTGATCTCGGTTTCTTTCTCGCTGGCGACGAAGACAAGCGACCAGACCCCTTTACGCGGATATTCGACCAACCCGACCTGGCGGAACATGTCGCCCTTGTTCGACAGCACGGTCTCGAAAATCTGCTTCAGCGAACGGTAGATGCCGCGCACCAGCGGCATGCGGCCAAGCAGGCGCTCGCCGAAGTTGACGATGGCGCGGCCAACGATATTGGCGGTCATAAAGCCGATGAAGGTGATGAGGATCAAGGCAACGATCAGCCCAAAACCCGGCACTGGAAACGGCAGGTAGGTGTCCGGATTGTAGCGTACCGGAATGTAGGGTTTCACCCAGGAATCGACCCAGCCGATCAGCGACCAGGCAATGTAGGCAGTAATCGCCAGCGGCGCGCAAACGACGAAGCCGGTCAGGAAATAGTTTCTCAGCCGGGTCATGCCTGAGGTCTTGAGAGCATCCGACATGGTTCACCGCAGCGTGTGTTTGCAGCGCGACACTACTGAACCCCAAGGCGCTTTGGAATGGCGAAGTTTTTAAACGAGACCTATTCCACCGTTACCGATTTCGCCAGGTTGCGAGGCTGGTCGACATCCGTGCCCATGAACACGGCGGTGAAATAGGCGAGCATCTGGATCGGCAGCGCGTAGATGATCGGCGAGATGATTTCCGGCACGTCCGGCAAAACGATCGTCTCCATCGTCTTCACCGTAGCGTGTGCGGCGCCCTTGCTGTCGGTGATCAGGATGATCTTGCCGCCGCGTGCCGCGACCTCCTGCATGTTCGACACGGTCTTTTCGAAGATGCGGTCATGCGGCGCGATGACGATGACGGGCATGTTCTCGTCGATCAGCGCGATCGGGCCGTGTTTCAACTCGCCGGCAGCATAGCCTTCGGCATGGATGTAGGAGATCTCCTTGAGCTTCAGCGCACCTTCCATGGCCAGCGGAAAATTGGTGTCACGGCCGAGATAAAGCACATTCTTGTAGTGCGAGAGGTCGCGCGCGACCTTTTCGATCTGCCCGTCGAGCTTTAGCACCTGGTTCGCATAACGCGGCGCTTCCGACAGCTCGCGTATCAGCGTTTTCTCCTGCTCCTGCGAAATCGTTCCGCGCGCCACGCCCGCCCGCACCGCCAGCGAGGCCAGCACGGAAAGCTGGCAGGTGAACGCCTTGGTCGAAGCGACGCCGATCTCCGGGCCGGCCAACGTCGGCAGGATGACGTCGGATTCGCGCGCCATGGTCGATTCGCGCACATTGACGACCGCGCCGATCTTCATGCCGGCCTTGCGGCAGTAGCGCAGCGACGCCAGCGTGTCGGCGGTCTCACCCGATTGCGAGATGAAGAAAGCGGCATCGTTCTTCGACAGCGGCATCTCGCGGTAGCGGAACTCCGAAGCGACATCGATGTCGACCGGCAGCCGCGCATAGCGCTCGAACCAGTATTTGCTGATCAGCCCGGCGAGATAGGCGGTGCCGCAGGCCGAGATCGCCAGCCGGTCGATCTTGGCGAAATCGAACGGCAGGTCGAGCGGCTTCGAGACGCCGCTGACGAAATCAACATAATGCGCCAGCGTGTGCGAGATCACTTCCGGCTGCTCATGGATTTCCTTTTCCATGAAATGGCGGCGGTTGCCTTTGTCGACCATGAAGCTCGTGCTGAGCGACTGTTGGCGTTTGCGGTCGACCTTGTTGCCGCCCATGTCGAAGATATCGACCTCGTTGCGGCGCACCACCGCCCAGTCGCCGTCTTCCAGATAGGTGATCGAATTGGTGAAAGGGGCAAGCGCAATGGCGTCGGAGCCAAGGAACATCTGGCCGTCGCCATGACCGACCGCGAGCGGCGGGCCATTGCGCGCGCCGACGATCAGATCCTCGTCGCCCTTGAACATGATGGCGAGCGCAAAGGCGCCTTCCAGCCGCTTCAGTGCCTTGTGCGCCGCCTCAACCGGCTTCAGCCCCTTGGCCAGTTCGCGCGCCACCAGATGAGCGACGACTTCGGTATCGGTCTGCGAGGCGAAACTGTAGCCGTCGCGCATCAGCTCGTCGCGCAATTCGGCGAAATTCTCGATGATCCCGTTATGGACGATGGCGACGCCGTCGGAAAAATGCGGATGCGCATTGCTCTCGTTCGGAACGCCATGTGTGGCCCAGCGCGTGTGGCCGATGCCGATCATGCCGTCGAGCGGTTCGTCCTTCAGCCGGCGCTCGAGATTGACCAGCTTGCCCTCGGCACGGCGGCGGTCAAGCCTGCCGTGCTCGATCGTGGCGACGCCGGCCGAGTCATAGCCGCGATATTCGAGCCTTTTCAGCGCATCGACGATAAGCGGCGCGACCGGCGAGTTACCGACAATTCCAACGATACCGCACATGGCGCTTGCCCCCGATTCCGACCTCAAACCCGGCGCTATTTAGAGACTGCCGGGCTGTCGCGAAAAATCACATTCCATTTCGTCCGGTATCAGCCGGACTATCCTGCACAGATGCACCATGACAGGGCGCACTTGCAATCCGGTTACTGCAATTGCTCAGTTTCTCCGCTTATGTATCCTATCTCGCCTCAACGGCTCCAGAAATCAGTCAAAGACATGATGCGGCTATGAACGAACGAATTGACACGGTGACGCTTTGGCGTCCGGTCGGCCCCCGCGAATTGGAGTTGATCCAGAAGGCAGGGATGCGCGCCTTTCCTCCTCGACTTGCCGATCAGCCGATCTTCTATCCGGTCACCAGCGAGGCCTATGCCACCCAGATCGCCCGAGACTGGAATGTGCCCGCGAGCGGATCAGGTTTCGTGACGCGTTTCGAGGTGCGTCGCAGCTTTCTGGACCGTTACAGCGTCCAGCATGCCGGCAGCCGGGCGCATCTGGAATACTGGATCCCGGCCGAAGACCTGTCGGCCTTCAACGATGCAATCGTTGGCGAAATCCAGCTTGTCGCCGAGTTCCGCTAGTCTACCCTTTTTTGCGGGCCGCCGCGGCCTGAGAAAAACGCTCTCGCAACTCCTTGCCCTTGCCGGCTAGAGTCCGCTGGCGGGCGCGGCCGAAGGCCAGCGCATCGTCGGGTACGCTTTCTGTGATGACGCTGCCCGAGGCGATGTAGCCGCCCTTGCCGATCGACACCGGCGCCACCAGCGAGGAGTTCGAGCCTATGAAGGCGCCCTCGCCGATATCGGTGAAGAATTTCGAATAGCCGTCATAATTGCAGGTGATGGTGCCGGCGCCGATATTGGCGCCGGCGCCGATGCGGGCATCGCCGATATAGGTCAGATGGTTGACCTTGGCGCCCTCTTCGACGATCGCCTGCTTGACCTCGCAGAAATTGCCGACCTTGGCCTTGGTTCTCAGATCGGCCCCGGGCCGCAGCCGCGCGAACGGCCCGACATCGCAATTCGACGCGATGGTGGCGCCTTCGATATGGCTGAAGGCATGGATCTTGGCCCCCGTGGCGATTTTCACGCCCGGCCCGAACCAGACATTGGGTTCGACGATCGTATCGGCGCCGATCTCGGTGTCGTGCGAGAAGAACACGGTTTCGGGCGCGATCAGCGTAACGCCAGAAAGCATCGCCTCGCGCCGGCGGCGCTGCTGCCAGATATCTTCCGCCTGGGCAAGCTCGGCACGGTTGTTAATGCCGAGCGCGTTCTCGAAACTGGCTTCGGTGGCGACGACATCAAGTCCCTGCGCAGCGGCGATCTCGACGATGTCGGTGAGATAATACTCGCCCTTGGCGTTCTTGCTGCCGACTTGATCGAGCAGCTTCAGCGCGTGCCTGCCGGCGACCGCCATCAGCCCGCCATTGCAGAAGGTGATTTTCTTCTCCTCGTCCGAGCAGTCCTTCTCCTCGCGGATGGCCACGAGCTTGCCGGCCTTTTCGATAAGCCGGCCGTAGCCCGAAGGATTTTCCGTACGGAAGCCGACCACGACGACGGCCGCACCTTCCGCCAGCTTCAGCCGCGCCGCCGCGAGCGCTTCCGGATCGATCAACGGCGTGTCGCCAAACATCACCAAGATGTCGTCATAACCTTTTGATATTGCTGCGCGTGCGGCAAGCACGGCGTGCGCGGTGCCGAGACGTTTTTCCTGGACGAAAGCCTCGGCCTTCGGCGCAAACTTGAGTGCCGCCTTGCGCATCTCATCGGCGCCATGGCCGATCACCAGCGCCAACTCGCCGCTGCCGGCGGCTTCGGCCGCCTTGACGACATGGGCAACCATCGGCAGGCCGGCGATTGTGTGCAGCACTTTCGGCACTGCACTCTTCATGCGCGTGCCTTCGCCGGCGGCGAGGATGATGGACAGGCAGGTTCTCTGGCTCATGGGATGGCAACCGTTGAAAGGGGTCTGGAATCGAAGCGTTAGTAGCACTGGCGCCATGCTGCACCAATGCGGTTAAATTCCGGTGAGACGGTGGAACCTCCAACCCGCGACACGCTCAAGCCGATCGGCTCACGCGGCTTCCGCCTCGTTGCGTGATGCGAAACTGGAGGCTCGGCCACGGCCGTATTGCCGTGGCGAACAGTTCATGACCCGCTTGAAGGCTGTGCTGAAGGCGCTTTCGGATTCGTAGCCGAGCGAGAGCGCTATGACGGCGACGGGATCGCTGGAATTCGTCAGCCGTTCGCCGGCCAGCAGCATTCGCCAGCGCGTCAAATAGTCCATCGGCGACGCGCCAACCGTCTCCTTGAATCTGAGCGCAAAGGTCGATCGCGACATGCCGGCCCGTTCCGCCAGTTCCTGTAACGTCCAGCCATGCGCCGGATCGTCATGCATGGCGCTGATCGCCGCGCCGATCTGTTTGTCCGCGAGGGCAAAGAGCCAGCCGATGCCACCTTTCAATCCTTCCGAAAGATGCAGCCGCAGCGCCTGAACCAGCATCATGTGGGCGAGGTGCTGGATCATCAGAAAGCCGCCCGGCTGCGGCTCGCGCAGCTCCTGCATCATCCGCTCCACCGACCAGCGCAGCGCCGACTGGTCCGACTCTTTGCGGATATGCACAATGGCTGGCAGCATCCGCAACAGGATGCCGGCATGATTGCCGCCAAGCGCGAAGCGGCTGCTGACCAGAAAGAAATCACCACCGCCATTGTGGGTCACGACACCGCCGGCTCGCGCAGGCGGAAAAATCCTGACGGCTTCAACAGGCGTCAAGCTCATGTCGCTTGCAAGGCGGAAAGGCCGTCCACTCGGCAGCAGGAAGCAGTCTCCCGTCTCAAGGCGCACTGCGTCAGCAACGCCCTCCACAGATAGCCAGCACCGGCCGGAGACCACCGCTCCGGTCTTGATGCTTTGCTGCTGGTCGGGGAACTGGATCGACCATTCACCACCAGCATCGAAACCGGCTGACATATAGTTTCGCGGCTTCAGCAGCGAGAGCACATCTGAAAGGGGATCCACAGGTCATTCCGGACGATTGCGAAGATAATACGGACTTTGCCGCATAGATCGTATTTTCTCAAGCGCCTATCACGACATAACTGAGCCGCGAAAATGGTCGTGGTCAGAAACGAACAAGGAGAAGTCGTGATGCGTGTTTTCGTTACCGGAGCGACCGGATTCGTCGGTTCTGCCGTCGTTCAAGAACTCATCGGCGCCGGCCATCAGGTGCTCGGCCTCGCCCGCTCGGCGGCGTCGGCCAAGTCGCTTGCAGCCACCGGAGCCGAGGTGCATCGAGGTGACCTCGAAGACCTCGAAAGCCTCAGCAGGGGCGCAGCGGCAGCTGATGGCGTGATCCATGCCGGCTTCAACCACGACTTCTCGAAATTCGCGCAAAATTGCGAGATGGACCGGCGCGCCATCGAGGCCTTGGGCGGTGCACTCGAAGGCTCCGAGCGGCCCCTGCTCGTAACCTCCGGAACCGCGCTCCAGGCGCGGGGCCGTATCGCGACCGAGGAAGATGTGCCTGTCCCCTCTTCCGCTTCGTATCCCCGCGCCTCCGAAGCGACAGCCGCCGCGCTGGCGGCACGCGGCGTGCGCGCGTCGGTTGTGCGCCTTCCTCCGGCGGTCCATGGCCAGGGCGACCACGCCTTCGTTCCTATTCTCATCGACCTCGCTCGCAAGAAGGGCGTGTCGGCCTATATCGGCGAAGGGCTCAATCGCTGGCCTGCCGTGCATCGGTTCGATGCCGCTCGCGTTTACCGGCTTGCGCTCGAGCATGGAGCCGATGGCGGGCGATATCACGCGATCGCCGAAGAAGGCGTGCCGTTCAAGGACGTCGCCGGCGTGATCGGCCGGCACCTGAACGTGCCGGTGGTCGCCAAGTCCGCGGAAGAAGCCGCCGATCATTTTGGCTGGTTCGCGATGTTCGCGGCGATGGATGTCCCGACCTCGAGCGAGCGGACTCGCGCGCTGCTGGGGTGGGCGCCGAGCGGACCCGGGCTCATCGCCGATATCGACCAGCCGGGCTATTTCGAAGGTGAATGGACCGCGTAGCTGCGGTGCCTTGCGCCGCAGCTACGGCCTCGCGCTTCGGCCGGGCGGCAAACCTATCCCAATTGCCCCAGCACCGGGAAAGTCTCGAGCAACCAATAGGACACCGCCTGCACGCCGCCGGTCAGGAAAAACACGCCGGCGACCACCAGCAACGCGCCGATGGCCTTTTCGACGCGGCCGAGATGGACGCGGAATTTCCCGAGAAAGCGCATGAAGGCGCCTGAAAACAGCGCCGCAACGAGGAAGGGAATACCGAGGCCGAGCGAATAGGCGGCAAGCAGCAGCGCGCCCTCGCCCACCGTCTCGCGGCCGCCGGCAAGCGTCAGGATCGGCCCCAGCACCGGGCCGATACAGGGCGTCCAGCCAAAGGCGAAGGCCAGGCCCATTACGTAAGCGGCGATCAGGCTGGCCGGCTTGCCTTGTGACTGGAAGCGCGCCTCGCGTGAAAGCAAAGGGATGCGCAGTACGCCGAGGAAATTCAGCCCCATCAGGATGATCAGCACGCCGGCTGCCATCGCCAGCGGCTCCTGCCAAACGCGCAGCAAATGGCCGATCGTCGAGGCACCGGCGCCGAGCGCGACGAAGACAGTCGAGAAGCCGAGCACGAAGGCGATGGAGGAATTGATCAGCGCGCCTCGCGCCCCGGCCTTTGCCGTAATGCCGGCTTCGCCGCGGAAATCGTCGACCGAGACGCCGGCCATATAACATAGGTACGGTGGCACCAGCGGCAGCACGCAAGGCGACAGGAACGAAATCGCTCCCGCCCCGATCGCACTGACATAGCCGACGTCCAATGCCATTTCCGTCTCCCGATCACTGCGCAGCCATATAGCCGCGACAACAGCTGTCCGCCAATCACCATCGCGTGGCCCCATCACATTGGGTAGCAAGCCGACGCCCGCCCGGGAAGAAAGGGCAGCCAGGCAGCGTTGATCAAACGAAGCTGCGTTGTTCCGCGCGCTTTTCGAATGATCCAGGGAGAAGTCCATGAAAACGATCGCAACTGGCATGGCCGCGCTTTTGCTCGGCACTGCCGCATCCTTCGCCGCCGAGGCGTGGAAGGAAGCGGAGGTCGGCAGCACCAAGATCTACACCGACGCCAGCGGCATGACGCTCTACACCTACGACAAGGACGAGGCGGGCAAGTCGAACTGCTACGACAAATGCGCCGCCAATTGGCCGCCGCTGAAGGCTGACGCCAACGCCAAGGCCGAGGGCGAGTGGACGATCGTCGACCGCACCGACGGCACCAGGATGTGGGCCTACGAAGGTAAGCCGCTCTACACGTTCATCAAGGACAAGAAGGCCGGCGACGTGACCGGCGAGGGTGTCGGCGGCGTCTGGCATATCGCCAAGGCCGACTAGGCCTTGAGCTTCTGATCGGCTGTAACAGGCGGTAACACGGCTGGTCGCTGGGAACTCGACCCAACCGCCCCGGCGGCCAGCTTTTCAGCACGGTACTTCCTTGCGACTGTCCGAGCAAAATGCCGGGCTACCGATTGCGCGCTTCACAGCATCTGTTCAAGCAGGGCTGGCGCGTGCTCGATGTTTCTCTTATATCCGCGGGAGAGTTTGTCCCGTTCTCCAGGATCAATTGCCGGGCTTGTCCAGTGATAGGCTGGCCATTTCCCTTATCCAGGATTGCGGAAAATCGCATGGCGCCGTTGGGTTGCGCATTCGGTACAGGGCCGCATTTTGACTGCTTGGCCTTGACCGGACGCAAAAGCGCGGCCATGTGAGCGACACATTGAACGAGATTTCGTCGCGCGCAGCGGAATTCTTCTGCCGCATCACAACTGATATGAGACCGTATGGACGTCGTCGTCGTCGAATCGCCGGCCAAGGCGAAGACAATCAACAAATACCTCGGCAAGAACTACAAGGTTCTGGCCTCGTTCGGCCATGTCCGCGATCTGCCGGCCAAGGATGGCTCGGTGCGTCCGGATGAGGACTTTGCCATGTCCTGGGCCGTCGACACCGCGTCTGGAAAGCGTCTCGCCGATATTGCCAAGGCGGTCAAGGACGCCGACGGGCTGATCCTCGCCACCGATCCGGACCGCGAGGGCGAAGCGATCTCCTGGCATGTCCTGGAAGTGCTGAAGCAAAAGCGCGCGTTGAAGGACAAGCCGGTCAGCCGCGTCGTCTTCAACGCCATCACCAAGGCGTCCGTGCTGGAGGCGATGGCCAATCCGCGCCAGATCGACGCGCCGCTGGTCGATGCCTATCTCGCCCGCCGCGCGCTCGACTATCTGGTCGGCTTCACGCTGTCGCCCGTGCTGTGGCGCAAGCTGCCCGGCGCCCGCTCCGCCGGCCGCGTCCAGTCGGTGGCGCTGCGTCTGGTCTGCGACCGCGAATCCGAGATCGAGCGCTTCATCCGCGAGGAATACTGGCAGGTCGCCGCCATTCTCGGTACGCCGCGCAAGGAAAATTTCGAGGCGCGGCTGACCGCCTTCGAGCGCAAGAAGCTGCAAAAGCTCGACATTTCCAACAAGGGGCAGGCCGACGACATCAAAGCGATGCTCGAAGGCGCCAGCTTCAAGGCGGCGTCTGTCGAAGCGAAGCCGACCAAGCGCAATCCCGGGCCGCCCTTCACCACCTCAACGCTGCAGCAGGCAGCCTCATCGGGTCTCGGCTTTTCGGCCAACCGCACCATGCAGGTGGCGCAGCGGCTCTATGAGGGCATGGAGATCGGCGGTGAGACCACCGGCCTGATCACCTATATGCGGACCGATGGCGTGCAGATGGCACCGGAGGCGATCTCTGCCGCACGCGATGCGATTGCCAAGGAATTCGGCCCTAAATACCTGCCTGAAAAGCCGCGCTACTATTCCGCCAAGGCCAAGAATGCCCAGGAGGCGCACGAAGCGATCCGTCCGACCGATTTCATGCGCACGCCGGCTTCCGTCAAGCAGTATCTCGACGCCGACCAGGCGCGGCTTTACGAGATGATCTGGAAACGCGCCATCGCCAGCCAGATGCAGCCGGCCGAGATAGAGCGCACCACGGTCGAGATAGAGGCAGTCAACGGCCCGCGCACCGCCGAGCTTCGCGCTGTAGGCTCGGTTGTTCGCTTCGACGGCTTCCTTGCCGCTTACATCGAGCAGAAGGAAGAAGATTCGGAAGACGAGGAAAGCCGCCGCCTGCCCGAGATCCGTGCCGGCGAGCAGCTCACACGCGAGGCGATCAACGCCACCCAGCACACCACCGAGCCGCCGCCGCGTTATTCGGAAGCTTCGCTGATCAAGAAGCTGGAAGAGTTGGGCATCGGCCGGCCGTCGACTTATACGGCGATCCTGAAGACGCTCGAGGATCGTGACTATGTCACCATCGACAAGCGCAAGCTGGTGCCGCAGGCAAAGGGCCGGCTATTGTCGGCCTTCCTCGAAAGCTTCTTCGAGCGTTATGTCGAGTACGACTTCACCGCTTCGCTGGAGGAAAAGCTCGACGAGATTTCCGACGGCAAGCTCGCATGGAAGGACGTGCTGCGCGATTTCTGGAAGGATTTTTCCGGCGCCGTCGCCGACATCAAGGAGTTGCGCGTCACCGACGTCCTCGATGCGTTGAACGAGGAACTGGCGCCGCTGGTCTTTCCCGCGCGGGAAGACGGTTCGAACCCGCGCATCTGTCCGAAATGCGGCACCGGCAACCTGTCGCTGAAGCTCGGCAAGTTCGGCGCCTTCGTTGGCTGTTCGAACTATCCCGAATGCTCCTTCACCCGCCAGCTCGGCGACGCCGCCAATCCCAATGGCGAGAACGGCGGTGGCGAAGACGGCACCAAAGTGCTCGGCAAGGACCCCTATACCGCCGAGGAGATCACGCTGCGCAATGGCCGGTTCGGCCCCTATATCCAGCGCGGCGACGGCAAGGATGCCAAGCGCTCCAGCCTGCCCAAGGGCTGGACTGTCGATTCGATCGATCACGAAAAAGCACTCGCCCTTTTGTCGCTGCCGCGCGATGTCGGCAAGCATCCGGAATCCGGCAAGATGATTTCGGCCGGGCTGGGGCGCTACGGGCCGTTCGTGCTGCATGACGGCACCTACGCCAATCTCGACAGCATCGAGGACGTGTTCTCGATCGGCCTCAATCGCGCCGTCTCCGTGATCGCCGAGAAGCAATTGAAGGGCAAAGGCGGCCGCAATGGCGGCACAGCCGCTGCGCTCAAGGAACTTGGCGAGCATCCTGCCGGCGGCGGCAAGATCGTCGTGCGCGACGGCAAATACGGGCCTTATGTGAATTTCGGCAAGGTCAATGCGACGCTGCCGAAGGGCAAGGATCCGCAATCGGTGACGATCGAGGATGCGGTGGCGCTCATTGCGGAAAAGGAAGCCAAGGGCGGCAATGGCCCCAGGAAGCCCTTCCGCAAAGCGGCCGCGCCTGCGAAGAAATCGGCTGCGGCCAAAAAACCGGCGGCCAGGAAAAAGGGATAGGACGGGTTGGCGCGCAAAGTCTCCGGAAGAAGCCACGGCGATCTGCGCACCGCCGATACCCGTGCCAAGGTCAGGGACAATTACCGGCCTTCACGCGACGAGATACTGCGTTACATCGCCGAAAATCCGGACCGCGCCGGAAAACGCGACATCGCCAAGGCGTTTGCGCTGCGCGGCGAAGACCGCATCTGGCTGAAGGACGTCTTGCGCGACCTGCAGGATGAAGGCCTGCTGACCAAGGAGCGCAAGCGGCTTGCCCGTGTCGGCGCCCTGCCCCACGTCGCGGTGCTCGACATCTTCGGCCGTGACGCCGACGGTGTGCTGCTGGCGCACCCGACCGAAGCGATCGGCAATGGCGAACCTCCGGTCATAGCGATCCGCGTGTCGCGCGGCGGCAATGGGCCGACGCCTGGCATCGGCGACCGCGTGCTGGCCAAGACCTTTCCGACCGACGATCCGGCAGGCCCGGCCTATACCGGCCGGGTGATGAAGATATTCGAGAAGCGCACCGATGCGGTTCTCGGCGTTTTCCGTGTGCTGAAGGACGGCACGTTCCGCATCGAGCCGGTGGAAAGGCGCCAGCCGGAGCTGGTCGTCGACAAGGAATTCCAGAACGGCGCCAAGAACGGCGACCTGGTCGAAGTCGAGCCGGCGCGGGCCTCGCGCTACGGGCTGCCGCGAGCCAAGGTTCTGGCGGTGTTGGGGTCGCTGACCAGCGAAAAGGCGGTCTCGATGATCGCCATCCATGCACACGACATTCCACATATTTTTCCCACCGACGTCATCGCCGAGGCGGAGGCGGTCAAGGCGGCGACGCTTGCCGGACGCGAGGATTGGCGCGAGCTGCCGCTGCTCACCATCGATCCGGCCGACGCCAAGGATCATGACGACGCGGTGTTCGCCATGCCCGACACCGACGAGAAGAACGCCGGCGGCGTGGTTGTCACCGTCGCCATTGCCGATGTCGCTGCATACGTGCGCTATGCCACGGCGCTCGATCGCGAAGCGCTGAAGCGCGGCAATTCGGTCTATTTTCCCGACCGCGTCGTACCGATGCTGCCGGAGCGCATCTCGAACGACCTCTGTTCACTGCGCGAGGGCCAGGATCGTCCGGCGATAGCGGTGCGTATGACTTTCTCGGCCGATGGCCACAAACTCAGACACTCCTTCCATCACGTCATGATGAAGTCGGCGGCGAAACTCGCCTATCAGCAGGCGCAAGCGGCGATCGACGGCGCACCGGACGACACGACTGGCCCGATCCTCGATACGGTGCTGAAGCCGCTATGGGACGCCTACGCGATCCTGAAGCGCGGCCGCGACACGCGCCAGCCGCTCGAACTCGATCTGCCCGAGCGCAAAATCCTGCTCAAGCAGGACGGCACCGTCGACAAGGTCGTCGTGCCGGAGCGGCTCGACGCGCACAAACTGATCGAAGAGTTCATGATCCAGGCCAATGTCGCCGCCGCCGAGACACTCGAGGCGAAGCGCCAGGCGCTGGTCTACCGCATCCACGATGCGCCCTCGCTCGCCAAGCAGGAATCGCTGCGTGAATTCCTGCAGACGCTCGGCCTGTCGCTGGCGCGCGGCGCGCAAATGCGGCCGAACCAGTTCAACGGCATCCTCGCTCGCGTGCGGGGCGCCGACAATGAGGGGCTGGTCAACGAAGTGGTGCTGCGCTCGCAGAGCCAGGCCGAATATTCGCCCGCCAATATCGGCCATTTCGGCCTCAACCTGAAGCGCTACGCGCATTTCACCTCGCCGATCCGCAGATATGCCGACCTGATCGTGCATCGCGGGCTGATTGCCGCGCTCGGCCTTGGTCCGGGGGGCCTGACGCAGGACGAGGCGGAGCGGCTGGAAGAGGTCTCGGCGCTGATTTCGGCGACCGAGCGGCGCGCGATGGCCGCCGAGCGCGACACGGTCGACCGGCTGATCGCCGCCTATCTCGCCGAGCGCATCGACGACCGTTTCGACGCCCGCATCTCGGGCGTCACCAAATCGGGCCTGTTTGTCCAATTGCCGCAGTATGGCGCGGATGGCTTCATTCCGGTTTCAACCCTGGGCGGCGACTACTATATATACGACGAAACTGCTCGATCGCTTTTCGGAGAACGCACCGGCAAGGGCTATCAGCTTGCTGATCGCGTCGAGGTTCGCCTGATCGAGGTGGCGCCGATGGCCGGCGCGATGCGTTTCGAGATGCTGACCGAGCCAAAGCCGCTGCCCGGCTCCAAACGGTCGTTCCACAAGGCCAAAGGCCGCGCCCGGGCGTCGCAATCGCGTCCAGGCTCGCGCGGCAGGAGACGGTAATGCCAACAGAACTGCAGGTGGAAGAACGGATTTTCGGTGGTGAACATCACTCGGGCCGGACCGCCCGGCCGCTATGGACGGCAATGAAGCGCGGCATGCTCGGCCGCTGCCCGCATTGCGGCGAGGGCAAGCTGTTTCGCGCCTTCGTCAAGACCGTCGACAAATGCGATCATTGCGGCGAGGAGCTCCACCACCATCGCGCCGACGACCTGCCGGCCTATCTCGTGGTGGTCATTGTCGGCCACATCGTGCTCGGTGCCTTCATGGGTGTCGAGGTAACCTCGACGCTGTCTACCTGGCAGCACATCGCCATCTGGGTGCCATTGACCATCATTCTCGCCGTCGTCCTGCTGCAGCCAGTCAAGGGCGCTGTCATCGGCCTGCAATGGGCATTTTATATGCACGGCTTCGGCGGTGAAGAAGATCTGATCGAGTCGCATCCCGAGGCTTGAAACCGAGGCTGGCGCAATCGGCATGGCTGGACGCCACTTCCGCATTGGAGAAGATTCCGCTAGGTCGAGCGCATGGACGTTATGACCAAGGCGGAAATCGACAAGGGTGAGCGGATCGCGCTCGATGCCAAGCCTATACGCCCGCGCGACGCCGCGACGCTGATCCTGCTCGACCGCAAGGGCGACGAGTTCCTGGTGCTGATGGGCCGGCGCCACGCCGGTCATGCCTTCATGCCGGGAAAATTCGTGTTTCCTGGCGGCCGCACAGATCCGGCCGACAGCCGCATCCCGACAGCCACCGCCCTTCATCCCGAGGAAGAAGCGAGATTGACCGCTGGCATCGGCCGCACCAGCCCGGCCCGCGCCCGCGCCATTGCCCTGTCGGCAATCCGCGAAACCTATGAGGAGGCCGGCTTGCTGATCGGCCAAAAAGGCACCTTCGCGACCGCCAGGCGCGACTGGCAGGGCTTTGTCGAGCACGGCGTCATCCCATCACTGCAAGCGCTGCGCTTCGTCGCACGCGCCATCACCCCGCCCAACCGGGTGCGCCGCTTCGATACGCGCTTTCTCGCCGCATGGCGCGACGATGTCGCCGTTGAACTGCCGGATGGCGGTCCGACCGACGAGTTGGAGGACGTCGTTTGGCTGCCGCTGGCCAAGGCCCGGCAAGCCGATATTCCAGACATCACGCGCACGGTCCTGGAGGAGCTGGAAACCCGGCTCGCCCGGGATCCGCTGCTGAGCCCCGGCGGTCCCGTGCCGTTCTACCGGCTTGTCCGCAATCGCTTCGTCCGCGAAATTCTCTAGAGCAGCCAGGCAATCCATGACAGTCGATATCCAGCCGCAGGGCAAGGAACGCGTACACTGGCTGCCGATGGTCGCGGCGATCTCGTCGATCAGCGTCGTCGGCATTGCCATCGGCCTTGGCATGCCGCTGCTCAGCGTGATCCTGGAAACGCGTGGCCATTCCGCGTCGATGATCGGTCTCAACACCGCGGTCGCCGGTCTCGCCTCGATCGCCGGCGCGCCGCTCGCCACCCCGCTCGCCATGCGGTTCGGGGTCGCCTGGACGATGCTTGCCATGATCGCCGCCGGGGCGCTGGCCTTTGTCGGTTTCCATTTCGCGCCAGCTTTCTGGATGTGGTTTCCGCTGCGCGTGCTGCTGCATATCGCGCTGACGGTGCTGTTCATCCTGTCGGAATTCTGGATCAGCACCTCGGCGCCGCCACACCGGCGCGGACTGGTCCTCGGCATCTATGCCACCGTGCTGTCTCTCGGCTTTGCCGCCGGGCCTTGGCTGTTCGCCCATCTCGGCAGCAGTGGCTTCCTGCCCTTCGGCGTTACCATCGCCTTGGTTACGCTCGCTGCCATACCGGTCCTGGCGGCACGCAACGAGAGCCCGACGATCGTCTCGGACGGCGAAACCAGCAATTTCCTGCGTTACATCTGGCTGGTGCCGACGGCGACCGCCGCCGTGCTGGTGTTCGGCGCGGTCGAGACCGGCGGCTTTGCACTGTTCCCGGTCTACGGTAGCCGCATCGGCTACTCCGAGGCGGACGCCGCCCTTTTGCTCACCATGATCGGGCTTGGCAATGTGCTGTTGCAGATCCCGATCGGCATGATCAGCGACCGCGTCAGCGACCGCCGCTATCTGCTGATGGCCTGTGCCACTGTCGGGCTTGCCGGCACGGTCTTCATGCCGTTCTTCGCGCATAACTGGCATTTGATGGCAGCGCTTCTGTTCATCTGGGGCGGTGTGGTCGCCGCTATGTATACAATCGGTCTTGCTCACCTCGGCTCCCAGCTTTCCGGCCACGAACTGGCCTCCGCCAACGCCGCCTTCGTTCTTTGCTACGGCGTCGGCATGGTGCTTGGCCCGCAGGCAATCGGCATCGGCATGGACGCTTTCGGGCCGTCGGGCTTCGGTTGGGCGCTCGGCCTGTTCTTCGCCTGCTATATCGTGCTGGTCGGCACCAGGCTGCTCCGCAAAATCCTCTGAGTCGGCCCAGCTGCCGACATCGCTCCCACTGCTGACCAACTCCTGACACAACCATGTCAGGAGGGCTCGAGTATATGCTCCCCCAAAGTGCATTAGCAGGGAGACCTCGGATGATCGACAGTGGCTTTGAAACGAAATCGCTGCGGATGGAATTGCTGCTGCTGGTGACCTTTCAGGCACCGGCAGCCGATGTCGACCGCATCATGGAGGCGGTGGTCGCGATCGTACCGCTCGGAATGGGCAAATATGACAGCAATGCTTTCCAGTCGGCGGACGGCATCGAACGCTACCGGCCGCTTGAAGGTGCCGCCGCCGGCGCCGAGACGGAATTGCGCAGGCGGTCGGGCACTGTCGAGGTGTCGTTCGAACTGCCCGACGACCAGAAGCTCGCCGCACGCGTCGTCGAAGCGATTTATCAGGTTCACAGCTATCAGGAACCGGTGATCCGCATTCAGCCACTGCTTGCCAGCCGCTCCAAGGGTCTCGACGACCGCGCCAACCCGAACCGCTGGTGGAACACGACGGGAGACTGGAAGAAGGCGTTGCAACCGGAAACCGTCGCGGCGGAGTGACCGGAACCTGGTCGTCTCTCGGTTTGAATTTGGCTGTCAGGAAGCCTGCCGATGAATGATGAAGCAAACCGCAAACCGGCAAGCGATCCCCAGGACCTGGCGCGGCTATTGGTTTCTCGCGAGCAAGCGGGAGACGCGGAAGGAATGGCTGCTCTTTACGAACCCGGTGCCATCCTCGATACCGGCAACGGGCGGTTGGCCTGCGGCAGAGATGCCATCCGCCGATTTTACGCCAAGTTGGTGGCAGCGGGACGAAAGTTTGATCTCGGAGATCAGCGTCCGGCTATCATCAACAGGGATTTGGCGCTCACTTCCACGCGCCTTGCCGATGGCACCGTTACTGCGGAAATCGCTCGCCGGCAAGGTGACGGGAACTGGCTTTGGGTGATCGATCAGCCGTCCATCGCTCGATACTCATAGCCAGCATTCAAACTGAGACGCCACCCGGAGGACGGCCGGAGGCACACAGGAGCCTCCCGCGGCTGTCGGCACCCAATCAAATTGTCGGGTTTTGGTAGCACATCGATGTCCGCTTCGTCCCCAGCCTCCATCGGCTGGCAACAAACCCGGACAACTCATGTGCCACCTAATCCGGACAACCCATCTGCCTACGACACAGAACCTGGACAAGGGTTGACTTTCCGGGCGCGTTCTTTATGTGTCGCGGCAAGTTTCCCGCGTCCGGGTGTTTTCCCCGTGCTCCAGCGGCCAAAACTCCACGAACATTTAACGGACGAACATCATGGCCAAAGCCGCAAACATCAAGATCAAGCTTCTGTCGACCGCCGACACCGGTTTCTTCTACGTGACCAGCAAAAACAGCCGCACCAAGACGGACAAGCTGTCGTTCCGCAAATACGACCCGGTCGCCAAGAAGCACGTCGAATTCAAGGAAACCAAGATCAAGTAATCGGGTTTTCTCTCGCGGTACCGAATCGCCGCCCTCCGGGCGGCGTTTTTCGTTTCGGGAATACAGGACTAGCCGATGCGACCGCCGCTTGCCGGATCGAACAGATGGAGCGATGCCGGATCAGCCGACAGGCGCACGGCCTCACCCGGCTTCACGCTGGCCCGGCCCATGGCAAACACGCAGACCTGCTGGCCGGCAAGCCTGGCATAGAACTGGGTGGACAGGCCGAGCGGCTCCACGACACCCACCTCGCCCTTCAGCGCGCCATTGTCGGCGAGCCGGATATGCTCGGGCCGCAAGCCGACGGTGATCGTATCGCCATCCCTGAGCGGCAGGCCGTCTGGCAGCCTCAGCTTCTGGCCGTCGGCCAGGATGGCATCCGGCTTGGCGCCCTTTTCAACCACGGCAGGCAGAAAATTCATGCCGGGCGAGCCGATGAACCCGGCGACGAACATGTTGACCGGCCGGTCGTACAGATCGAGCGGCACACCGACCTGCTGGACGAGGCCGTCATGCATGACGACGATGCGGTCGGCCATTGTCATCGCTTCGGTCTGGTCGTGGGTGACATAGACCGAAGTGGTCTTCAATTGCTGGTGCAGCGCCTTGATCTCGGCACGCATGTGAACGCGCAGCTTGGCATCGAGGTTCGAAAGCGGCTCGTCGAAGAGAAAGACCTTCGGGTCGCGTACGATGGCACGGCCCATGGCGACGCGCTGACGCTGGCCGCCAGACAATTGCCGAGGCAGGCGCTGCAGAAGCGCATCGAGCCCGAGCCGCTTGGCGGCCCCGTCCACCCTTGCATCGATCGCCGGCTTCCCGGCCTTCCTCAGCATCAGGCTGAAGCCCATGTTCTTCGACACGTCCATGTGCGGATAGAGCGCGTAGGACTGGAATACCATGGCAATGTCGCGGTCCTTTGGCGCAATGTCGTTGACCAGGCGCTCACCAATATGGATTTCGCCGTCGGAGACCTCCTCCAGCCCGGCGATCATACGCAGCAGTGTCGACTTCCCGCAGCCGGACGGGCCGACCAGAACGACGAACTCACCGTCGGCGATTTCGAGATCGACCGCGTGCAGGACGCGCACGGCTCCATAGTCTTTACGGACTTTGTCGAGTGTGACGGAGGCCATCGATCTATCCCTTGACGGCACCGGCGGTAAGGCCGGTGACGAGGTAGCGTTGCAGGAAAGCAAAGAAGATGCAGACCGGGATCAGCGCCAGGATGGAAGCCGCCATCATCTGTCCCCAGTCGACCGCGAATTTGCCGATATAGGTGAGCAGGCCGACCGCGAAGGTCTTCTGGTCGTCGCTGGAAATCAGCATCAGCGCAAACAGCAACTCGCTCCAGGCGGCGGTAAAGACGAAACCGAGCGTCGCACCCATGCCGGGCAGCGTCAGCGGCACGATCACCTTGCGCATCGCCTGCAGGCGCGTGCAGCCGTCGATCATCGCTGCCTCTTCCAGATCCCTGGGAATGCCGTCGAAGAACGACTGCATCAGGAAGGTCGCAAAGGCCGTATTGAAGGCGGTGTAGATGATGACGAGGCCGGTCAGGCTGTTGATGAGGCCGATCTGTCCCATGATGCGGTAGATCGGCGGAATGACCATCACCAGCGGGAACGTCTGGGTGAGCAGAAGCAGGATGGCCAGGGTCGCCTTGCCGCGGAAGGAAAATCGCGACATGGCGTAGCCGGCCAGCGTGGCAATCACCGTTACGAAGGCTGCCGTCGAAACCGAAACGATAACGCTGTTCAGGAAGTAACGCGGGAAATCGCTGGCTTCGAGCACGGTGACGAAGTTCTGCAGCGTCGTTTGCGACGGCCAGAAAGTGATGCCTTCGGAATAGAGCAGCCGCTCCGGCGTGACCGAGATCTTCAACGTCCAGAAGATCGGGAACAACGCGAAGGCCATATAGGCGGCGATGGCGCCGTAAAGGCCGATACCGCCGAGGACGCGCGAGGAAGCGGAGCGTCCGGCAATCATCAGACGTGCCTCACCAGCGACCGGCGGATGCCGATAAGCGCAACCGCGTAGACGATTAGCAAGGCAAGCAGCAGCACCGCCACTGCGGAGGCATAGCCTTTGTCCAGCGACTTGAACGCGCTGACGTAGATATAGACCGGGACGGTAGCGGTCGAACCGGCAGGCCCGCCTTCGGTCATGACGAAGATCAGGTCGGCGAAGGTGGCGATCCATATGGTGCGCAGCATGACGGTGATGACGATGGTCGGTGCCAGGAACGGCAGCGTTACCTTGGTAAAGCGCTGCCACGGCGAGGCGCCGTCGATCGCCGCCGCCTCATGCAGTTCTGACGGGATCGACTTCAACGCCGCCAAAAGCGTGATGGCAAAAAAGGGAATGCCGAACCAGACATTGGCGACGATCGGCCCCCACATGGCTGTCGAGGGATCGGAGAGCACGTTGGTTGGCTCGGCTTTCAGCCCCAAGGCGTAGAGCCAATGCGGCAGCGGCCCGATGATCGGGTTGAACAGCCAGGCCCAGGTCAGGCCCGAGAGGAAGGACGGTACCGCCCAAGGCAGGAACACCACGGCCTGCACGATCTTTCTGCCCCGGAACGGCGTATCGAGCAGCAGCGCCAGGCCGAGTCCAAGGAAAAATTGGAAGAACAGGCTGGCTGCCGTCCACCATAGGGTGTTGACGAGCGCCTGCCCGAGCACAGGATCCGACAGCATCGCCTGATACTGCCCAAGCCCGACATATTCGGATTTGAAAGCGGAGAATTTGCGGAACGAGTAGCCGACACCGATAACCAGCGGCACCAGGAGCACGACGACCAGCAGCGCGATCGCCGGGCTGAGATAGAGCCAAGGCTCGATCGCGGCATGGGATAGCCGCTTCTTTCGCGGCCTGCCGGCGGATCGGATTTCGGACACGGCATAGGTCATTGGTACTGGATCGTCTCCTGGGTAAGCACGGGCTGGCGACAGCGCCTTCCCCGTTTACGGGGAGATGCCGGTCCACCCTCCGCAGCTGCAGCGCAGCTGCTGTGGAGGACGGGCAGGCAGATGAGAAGCAGCGCGAGCCAAGTCGGGTTGGCGCCGCCCCTCATCCGTCACTTCGTGACACCCCCTCCCCGTGAACGGGGAGAAGGAACAAAAGCTATTTCTTGTTCTTGGCCAGCCAGTCCTGCTGTTCCTTGGTCAGGAACTTGGCCCATTCGTCAGCCACGTCCTTGGCCGCTTTCTGGCCAAGCAGCACTTCCTGAAAATTCTTGATCGCCACCTGGTCTACGAAATTGCCAAGGTTTTCCAGATGCGTCGGAGGCGTCACCATCTCGTATTTGTCGCCGTTGTTCAGTTCCTCGAACCAGCCTTTGAACTGCTCGGTCCTGAAGTGGGCGTCCTGGTCGGCGCCGTTGTGGATTGGAATGACGCCGACTTCCTTTGCCCATTCCAGATTGTCCTTGGGCGACAACAGCGTCGCCATCAGCTTCCAGGCATCGTCCTTGTGCTGGGAATTGGCGAACATCGCCCAGCCGGCATAACCGAGCGTCGGATAGGATTTGCCGCTCGGCCCGACCGGCATCGGCGCCACGGCGAAATCGTCGGCGCTCATCTTGTCGGCGATGCCGAGCAGCGCGTCGGGATCCTGGTTCAGCATGGCGCAGGTGCCGCTGTAGAAGCCGGTGACGGTCTCGTTAAAACCCCAGCTCACCGCATCTTTCGGCGCCAGGCCGTTCTTGTACATGTCGGCGAGCATCTGCAGGCCCTTGACCGAGCCTTCCTCGTTGATGGTCGAGGTGCCGTCCTCGTTGAAATAGCCGCCCTTGCCGGCGGCGATGTTCATGAACATATGCATGCCGTTGAAGGCGCCCGGGCCGCCGCGCAGGCAGTAGCCGTATTTGCCCGGTATCGCCGAGATTTTTTTGGAGTCCTCGACGAATTCATCGAGCGTCGCCGGCGGACCGTCCAGACCGGCCTCCTTGAACAGCTTCTTGTTCCAGAACAGCGCGTTCAGGTAATAGCCGTAAGGGATCATGTACTGCTTGTTATCGACCGTCGAGCCGAACTGCTTGGCACGCTCGCCCAGCGTTTTGGCATCGTCCCATTTGGCCATGTATGGCCCGAGATCCTCGAGCTGGCCGTTGGTCGCATAAAGGCCCATCCAGCGTTCTGGCATCTCGACGATGTCGGGCGTGTCGCCGGCCTGCACCATGGTGAGGAACTTCTCGAACGCCTGTCCCCAGGGCAGCGATACCAGCTCGACCTTGACACCCGGATTGGCCGCCTCGAATTCGGCGATCTGCTTCTTGAGGAATTCGGTACGCGGCGGGCTGGTGATGACCTCGACCATCTTGACCGTGGAATCGGCCAGCACGCTGCCGGCGGAAATCGCCAGACCCGCGACGGCACCAAGAAGGATGCTCAGTTTTTTCATGTTCAGCACTCCCATTTTGAACGGCTCCTTTATCTTTTTGCTCTGTCGAAGGCCTGGGCAACATCCGCCCACAGGTCTTCGACACTTTCCAATCCGACACTGAGGCGGATGGTTCGTGGGCTGACGCCGAAGCGCGCCATCGAATTCAGGCCCGGCGTCTGCTCGAGCGAGGCCTTTGCCGGAACGACCAGGCTCTCATGGCCGCCCCAGCTGACGCCGATGCGAAAGAGTTTCAGCGCATCGACGAAAGCCGGGATGTCGACGTCTTCCGTCACTTCGAACGAGAACAGCCCGGCATAGCCGGCAAGCGTCGCCTTGCCTGGATGGTTGGAATAGGCCGGGTGGTTGACCCGCTCGACATGGTCATGCGCTTTCAGCCGTTCGGCGATGGTCAGCCCGCTCTTCATGTGATGCGGCAACCGCAGCGGCAATGTGCGCAGGCCACGCAGTAACAGCCAGGCCTCGAAAGGCGAAAGTTTGCCGCCGAGATAGGAATAGGTCTGCTCGTTGATATGTCGGATATGGGCGGCCGAACCGGCCACCACACCGGCGACGGTGTCGCTGTGGCCGCCGAGATATTTCGAGGCCGAATGCAGCACCAGGTCGACACCGTGCGAAATCGGCTTCTGGAACACCGGCGTCGCCCAGGAATTGTCGATCGAGGTGATGATGCCCTGCTCTTTGGCCAGCCGCGCCAGCTGGGTTATGTCCTGGAGCTCGAACATCATCGACGTCGGGCTTTCCAGGTAGAGCAGCTTGGCGCCGGGAAGTGCTGCCGCGACCGCGTCCGGATCGGAACCGTCGACATAGTCGACCTTGATGTTGAGCCGTGGCAAAAGCCGTTCGAACAGCCGGTAGGCATCGCCGTAGCAATTGCGCACGACAACCATGCGCTCACCGGCACCGACGAAAGCAAGCACCGTGGCGCTGATCGCCGCCATGCCGCTGGAAAAGCCGCGCGCGGCCTCCGCGCCTTCGAGAGCGGCGACACGCGCCTCGAACTCCATGACCGTCGGGTTGTCGCCGCGCGAATAGATCGGCTGACGTCGCCTGCCGGCGAATGTGTCGGCCATCTCGGAATAGTTGGCGAAGGTGAAGAGGGAAGTCTGGTAGATCGGCGGGACCACCGCGCCGCCGGGGAAAGGCTCGTCATGGGCGAGAAGCGTCGCTGCCTCGGCGAGATAGTCGTTTTCGAAACCGGCGGGATGATCGCTCATTTCTGGCCTGAAAGTTCGAGTTTGGCCGCGCCGCGCTTCAGATCGTCCTCGACGGTGGCGATCAGCTTGAGCGCCTCGGCCCGGGCCCCCTCCGGATCGTGCGCGGCGATGCGTTCGTAGATGGTGCGGTGGTAGGGAAAGCTGGCGTGGCCGAAATCACGCACGCCGAGCGGATGCTCCCAGAAACGATGGAACAGTTCGTGCATGGCGGCGATGATCTGCTCGAACAGCGGATTGCCGGAACTGCGGTAGATCGACTGGTGGAATTCCCAGTCCTCCTCCGCCGACATCCCGGCGCGGGTGTGGAAGGCCTGCTCCATAATGTCGAGCTTGCGCCCGATCCCGACGAGATCTGCCTGGCCCGCGCGGACGGCGCACAGGGCGGCGGCTTCCGCTTCCAGTGCCCGGCGGATTTCCAGCGTCTGCATCAGGCTGGTGAAATCATTGCCGCCGGCCAGCGTCAGCGGCATGTGCAGCATGTCCAGCGAGACCACTCCCTTGAGATAGGTGCCGCTGCCTTGCCGCCGTTCGACCAGGCCGAGCCCTTCCCAGCGCGTCAGCGCCTCGCGCACGGTGTTGCGGCTCACCTTGAGGCGCTCGGCAAGGATGCGTTCGGTCGGCAGTCTCTGGCCGGGCCCGAGAGCTTCCCGCATCACAAAGCCGGCCAGCGCCTTGAGCACCGCGTCGTCGCGAGCAGTTGCCTGTATGGGGGAAAGGCCGAATTCCGTCATGCCAACGGGTCACCAAATGGCTCAATGGTCCAACCAATTTCTGCATAGAAGAAAGGCCCTGTCAACCGACTGCTGGCGCATACGCTCTGCCCAGCCGGCTATTTCAAAGGGCGCTGTCGCTGCCGCAACAAAAACCAAGCGTTTTCCGGGTCTTGACGTAGAATCCTGATGTGTTTTGAAAATTGGGGGCCGGCCGGCGTTTGGCAGCGGTACGAGGAGGCCACTATGTGCCAGCGCCGGCCGGCCGACCCCACGGACCCAGGAGATGCGGCGGACCTGAGCATCATGGGGTATTCTTCGGGTCGAACCGGCGATCTAGCCTCGTGCCGGTTACGTCTAAGGGCTGCACATTTGCGCAACAACTTATGGAAATCAACCGTTTCTTAACCAAGCCTCGCAAATCGCTTGGATTAAGGTAAATTCGTAACCTTGTCGCGTTGACCCGGCAATTGGTGTTCGGTGCTAAGCCGCCTTGGCGACGACGCGATTGCGGCCGCCGCTCTTGGCTTCGTAGAGCGCGAGGTCGGCGCGTTTCATCAGCGCCGAAACCGTGTCTACCCCCTTCAGCACCGACGACACGCCGACGCTGACGGTGACTTCGACGGCCTTGCCTTCGGTGCCGACGGCAAACGGCAGCTGGGCGATTTCGGCGCGAATGCGCTCGGCGACCTTTTCGGCTACCGCGCCGTCGGTGTCCGGCATCACCACGACGAACTCCTCACCGCCGAAGCGGCAGGCCAGATCGATGCCGCGCACATTCTTGCGCAGCCGCCGCGCGAATTCGCGCAGCACGTCGTCGCCGCCGTCATGGCCATGCGCGTCGTTGATGCTCTTGAAGCGGTCCAGATCGGTGATCATCACCGACAGCGGCCGGCGCCGTGCCACGGCGCGGTCGAACAGCGTCTGCAAATGGCTGTCGAGATAGCGGCGGTTGTGCAGGCCGGTCAGGGCATCGGTCACCGCCATCTCGATGGTCTGGGTGACGCTGGCGCGAAGCTGGTCGTTGTAGCGCTTGCGGCGCACCTGCGTGCGCAGCCGCGCGGTCAGCTCCTGCTGGTCGATCGGCCGCATCAGATAATCGTTGATGCCGAGTTCGAGGCCGCGGATGATACGCCCCTCCTCGCCCTCGTCCGCCAGAAGGATGATCGGCAGGAAACGGGTGCGATCGAGCGAGCGCAATTGCGAGCAGAGCCTCAGCGGGTCGAAATCGGCGAAGGCTGTCGAGATCATCACGCATTCATACGGCTGCTCGGCGGCCTGGAAGAAGCCGGCATGCGGATCATTGGCGACGTCGAGATCGGCACTGCCGCGCAGCATCTTCTGGATGCGCTCGAACGAGGATTTGCGCTCGTCGACCAGCAGCACCTTCGGCACCGCATCGTCGGCAGCGAAGTTGCGGCTCAAAAGCTCCTCGATGCCGATATTGCGTGTCGTCGAGGCGCGCAGCCGCAGCTCGTCGGTCAGCGATTTCAGCCTGACCAGGCTCTTGACGCGCGTCATCAACTGCAGATCGTTGACCGGCTTGGTCAAAAAATCGTCGGCGCCGGCCTCGAGGCCGCGCACCCGGTCCGAAACCTGGTCGAGTGCGGTGATCATCACGACAGGGATGTGCGATGTTGCCGGGTCGCCCTTCAGCCGCCGGCAGACCTCGAACCCGTCCATGTCGGGCATCATCACGTCGAGCAGCACGACGTCGACCTTGCCGTTCTCGCAGATCTCGATCGCGTCCGGCCCGTTGGTGGCGGTCAGGACCTCGAAATATTCGGCGAGCAGCCGAACCTCCAGCAGCCTGACATTGGCTGGGATGTCGTCGACGACGAGGATCCGCGCGGTCATTTCACAAAGCTCCGGCTCGGCTGGAAAGATACATCAGGCATCGCCCAGGTAGGATTTGATGGTTTCGATGAAACGCGGCACCGAGATCGGCTTGGAGATATATGCCTCGCAGCCGCCCTGGCGAATGCGCTCCTCGTCCCCCTTCATCGCGAAGGCGGTGACGGCGATGACCGGGATGACGTGGAGATCATCGTCCTCCTTCAGCCATTTGGTGACCTCGAGGCCCGACACTTCCGGCAGCTGGATGTCCATCAGGATGAGGTCCGGCCTGTGCTGCCGCGCCAGATCCAGCGCTTCCAGGCCGTTGCGTGTGCGCACCGTCTCGTAGCCGCTCGCTTCGATGAGGTCGCGAAAGAGCTTCATGTTGAGCTCGTTGTCTTCGACGATCATAACCTTCTTTGGCATCGATTTCCCGTCCCGGCTGGCCTTCCACTCGAAGGGTGCCGTCATGCGCCCCTTGTCGGCACGCACCAAACCTGTTCCCACTATACGGCAATATGATTGACGAAACGGAAACCGGTCGCCCTAAAAGCGTTCGGATTCCAGGTCGGCGAGCTTGCTGCCGGCGACACTTGCCACTACTGCGAAAACAGAACGATTCCGCCCATGAAGGAAGGTAGCGATGGCAAACGCAGCGTCAATGCGCGAGGAAGCGGAAACGGTTGCCGTAAAGGCGTTGGGCTTCGTCGCCGCCGATTCGGAACTTCTGCCCCGCTTCCTGGCGATCACCGGCATCGAAGCCCATTCCATCCGCCGGGCGGCGGGCGAGCCGGGATTCCTGGCCGGCGTGCTGCAGTTCATCCTTGCCCACGAGCCGACGTTGATGCGTTTTTCCGAGGAGACCGGAACGCCGCCCGCCGCAGTCGGCAAGGCATTGCGGGCGCTGCCGCTCGGCGACGACAATCATGAGCATTCGATATAAGCGGCGATCCCGAGACTGCGGGCAGATCGCGGCGGCGAAAATCGTGAGCGCACTCGGGCGTTAACGCCAGCCGCTTCTAGAGCAATTCCAGGAAAAGTGTGAAACGGTTTTCCGTCCGGATTGTGCAAAAACAAAGACATGGAGCGGTTCGGCGTTTCCGGGAAACGATGAACCGCTCCAAGCTCGGCGCTTAGGGTTTCAACTTCGCCCCTGCCCCGCCATTGTCATTCTCGCCCGAGCCATGATCCGGAACGGTAGCCTCGCTTGGGTCCATGACGGGGTTGTCCTGAACGGCATCGGCCGGCTTCAGCATGGCGCCGTTGACCGTGACCGAACCGTCTGCCTTAGCGTTGACGACCCATTCCAGTCGACCATCCGGCAGCGCCTTGCCAAATCCTTTGACGGCGAGTGCGAAGGGGAAATACTGCGCCGCTTCCGGCTCGGTCTTGGCCGCCGTCTGCGGAGCCTCCACAATCTTGTCATAGCCCGCGACATCGATGGTCATGCTCGCCTCGGGCTTCTTGCCGGGGAACGTCATTTCACCTTCCATCGCAATCTCGATGTTGCCGTTCTTGATCGTGCTGTGTCCGAGAATGGCCTTTGGCGTCTTGGCCAGGAAATCGGCGAAGATCTGGTTGCCGAAATCTGCCGGCAGCGGTGGATCCTTGCTGAAATCAAGGGTTTCGATGGTTTTCTTCGCCATGCTGTCCAGATCGATGTTGGTGCCGCCGAAGTTGAGGTCGATATCCGTCGGCAGCAACGCAACGCTCCAGCTGGGCAGCACCTGCTGTGGTATTGTCAGGCCGGAAACCTTGAACGCGTAGTTGATCTTGCCGTCCTTGGCGATGCCGTCCATGCCGACGGCGGTATTCAGTTGCGTCGCACCGAACTTGCCTACCGGGCTCTCCACCACAAAGTCCTTGAAGCCGTAGGTGCCGTCGATCCGCTCCCACAATGGCAGTGCTGCCGTCAGAAGCGATTTGAACTCCGCCTCATCCGCCTTGAATTTGGCTGCATCATCAGTCGCCACGATGAAAGCAAGCAGGTCGAGCAGCGGCTTTGTCCGCAAACCCTTGCCGGACGCATCCACGGAAAGTTCAGGCGCTTTTACAGCAGCCGGAAAACTCAACCCACTTTTGGGATCGTTGACTTTGATCGTTTCGGCGAAGTTCGTTATTTTTTCCATCACCGTGAAATCGATGCCGCCATTTGCGGATTTGGTCGAAACTATTACGGCAGTGCCAGCACCGACCGTGACATCCGCCTGCTGCTTGGGCTCTCGGGTGGTCATCGTCATGCCAGCCATCGAACCGGTTGCGCTCGCGAAAGCGGCCAGGTCGGGGTCATAAACTCCGGTGAACTTGTTGTCCGACACGGAGAAGTCGATGTGCTGCGCCCCCTCAGGGCCAACGAAATCGATAGACCCCTTCGGGGACACGTCCGCCGAAACGTCCCAGTGTCCATCTTGGCGTGGCTTGACCAAGATGAAGTAAGGCGTGACGTCGAACTTGAAGGCTTGCTGCTTTGCCATCAAATCCGTGACTGGCTTGAAGTCGAAAGCGAGCTTGTAGGCATCGCCGTCGACTGAAATTTTCACGAACCCGATATCGAACAGCTTCTTGCCGATGTAGTGCGCCAGATCGTCGGAAAGCTGCTTCGCGCCTTGCCTGTCGACCGCTTGGCCGAAGGCCGGTGCGCTGCAGGCAAGAAGTAAAACAAGTGGCAAAACGCGCTTCATCTCGATCCTCACTTAATCGCGGCCCTCAAGCCGTTCTATCACTGGTAGGCAAATACCATCGCAGCCGCAAGAGAAGGCCTATGTGTTGCGGAGCTGTTACAGCACCAGCCGCATCAGCGGTCGGCCTGGCTTACGTTCGACCAACCGCTGGAACCCGGCCTTTTCGAAGACCCGCGACGAGCCGACGAACAGCCCGATCGAGCGCGAATCCTTCGATAGATCGATCGGGCAGGCTTCGATCAGCCGCGCTCCGTTCTGGCGGGCGAACTCGATGCCGCCTTGGACCAGGCGGTGCGACAGGCCCTTGCCGCGTGCTTTGGTGCGGATGAAGAAGCAGGAGATCGCCCAGACGCCCGGATCGCTGGCGTCGGCGGGGTCGATCGGCGCCGACCCCCTGCCCTGGTTGTTCCATTCGGGCACGTCGGCACGCGGGCCGATCTGCATCCAGCCGACCGCCTGGCCACCCTCGAAGGCCAACAGGCCGGGCGGCGGCCCGGCCTCGATCCGCGCCTTGATGTGGTCCTTGTTGCGCTCCCGGTTGCTCGCGCGGCGCGCTGCGGGCGACAGCCGGAAATGTGTGCACCAGCAGCCGTAGCAGGCGCCTTGCCTACCGAAAAGATCTTCGAAATCCGCCCAAAGCTCGGGCACTAGCGGCGCTATGGTCGTATTCATGAGCTCTCTCCCGGCCCACCGCCTTGTCGTGGCGTCCGTCCTGACGTACCATTGCATTTGTTCTCTTTATGTTCGCAGCGATGGCGGCCCCTGTCAACAATCCCGAACACGGTTTTTGCCGCGACTGCCTGAGTTTTCAGCGCAGCGAGGCAGGCCGTTGCGAGCGCTGCGGCAGTCCACGGCTCGCCCGCCATCCGGAGCTCTACCGGCTGCGCCTTGCCCATATCGATTGCGACGCGTTCTACGCGGCGGTCGAAAAGCGCGACAACCCGGCGTTGAAGGACCGGCCATTGATCATCGGCGGCGGCAAGCGCGGCGTCGTCTCCACCGCATGCTACATTGCCCGCATCCACGGCGTGCGCTCGGCAATGCCGATGTTCAAGGCGCTCGAAGCCTGCCCGGAAGCGGTGGTCCTGCCGCCGGACATGGAAAAATACGTGCGCGTCGGCCGCGAGGTGCGCGCCATGATGCAGGCGCTGACGCCGCTGGTCGAGCCGCTCTCGATCGACGAGGCCTTTCTCGACCTCGCCGGCACCGAGCGCCTGCATGGCCTGCCGCCTGCGGTGGTGCTGGCGCGCTTCGCACTCGGCGTGGAAAAGGAGATCGGCATCACCGTTTCGGCCGGCCTTTCCTACTGCAAGTTCCTGGCCAAGGTGGCGTCGGACTTCCGCAAGCCGCGCGGCTTTTCGGTGATCGGCGAGGCCGAGGCTATCGGCTTCCTGGCCGAGCAGCCGGTGACGCTGATCTGGGGGGTCGGCAAGGCCTTTGCCGCCACGCTCGAGCGCGACGGCATCCGCACCATCGGCCAGTTGCAGCGCATGGAACGTGGCGATCTGATGCGCCGCTACGGCGTCATGGGCGACCGGCTCTACCGGCTTTCGCGCGGCGAGGACGACCGTCGCGTCGTTCCCGACCAGGACGCGAAAAGTGTGTCGGCAGAAACCACTTTCGATACCGACATCGCCTCCGTCGACGAACTGGTTTCGGTGCTGAGGGCGCTGTCGGAAAAAGTCTCGGCCCGGCTGAAGAAATCCGGCATTGCCGGACGCACCGTCGTCCTCAAGCTGAAGACCCAGGATTTCAAGATCCGCACGCGCAATCGCCAGCTCGGCGATCCGACCCGGCTGGCCGACCGCATCTTTCAGACCGGGCTCGAGCTGCTGCGCAAGGAAGCGGATGGCACGAAATACCGGCTGCTCGGCATTGGCGTCAGCGATCTCTCCGACGATGACCGGGCGGACCCGCCCGACCTGGTCGACGTCCAGTCACGCAAGCGCGCCATGGCCGAAGGCGCCATCGACACGCTGCGCGGCAAGTTCGGCCGCAGGGCGGTGGAAACCGGCTATACCTTCGGCAAGGGCCGCGATGCCCATCCGCCCGAACCGGTCGAGGAGTGAGCCCGTCAGGTGCGCCGCAGATCGATCCTGCTGGTCACCACCCTTTTTCCAGTTTTCGGATCGGTATCGATAACGGTCAGCCGCATGCCGTCCTCGCCGGTTTTCTCAACAGTCATTTGCGCCCTGCGATCGCCATTGACCTCCTTGGCCCAACGGATGCCGAGATTGATTGCGTTGCCGGAGCGGCTGCCGCTCAATTGCGCCGGCCCGGTGCGCGATCCGACATAGGTGCCGGTGTATTTCGTCCCGCTCGATTTGAGATCGGCGCTGATGGCGCGCGTTACCACGATAAGACCGCGGCAGCTGCCGTCGAGCGATAGCGAGCTCGACGTTGCGTCGGAATTGAAATGACAGGAGACATTCACCGTCGGCGCATCGGTGGTCACCTTGACGATGCCTTTGCCGGCGAAATTCCCCTGGAATGAGCGAAGAAAATCCGGATCGTCGGCATGCGCTGCGCCGGCCCCGGCCGTCAGGCAGCCGGCAAGTACAAATCGTGCGAATGATTTCATCGGACCGCTCCTCGTTGGTATCCAAAACACAGAACGCAAGCAGTGACAGACCAACGCTTCCCTCAGTCGCGAGTTCCGGCTTCAACATCACTGCGTGAAGCGCTGCACGGCTGGCCCAGCCGAATGCGTCGGCTAGCGGTTGCGATGAGCGCTCCGGCTTGCGACATAGCCGCATGGCACCCGCACCCTCGATCCCCAAGGCCGCGTTCTGGATGGCGCTGTCGATCGCCTCGTTCCTGGCGATGTCGGTGGCTGGCCGCGCCACGACGGCCGAACTAAACGTCTTCCAGGTGCTCGAGCTGCGCTCGGTGATCGGCTTTTTCATCCTGTTGCCGCTGGTCATGATGTCAGGCGGTTTTGCGGCGATGCGCACCGGACGCCCGCTGGCTCATATCGCCCGCAACGTCGTCCACTATACCGGCCAGGCTGCCTGGCTCTACGCCCTGACGCTGATCCCGCTTGCGGTACTGATCTCGATCGAATTCACGACGCCGATCTGGACTGCTTTGCTGGCCGTCGGTTTCCTCGGCGAAAGGCTCTCCCGGCCACGGCTCGCAGCGATCGTGCTCGGGCTGATCGGCGTTGTGATCATCGTGCGTCCGGGCGTCGGCGCGGTCAATCCGGGACATGTAATCGTGCTGGGAGCCGCGGTCTGCTTCGGCGTCTCGGTGGTCCTCGTCAAGTCGCTGACGCGGACGGACAGCGTCGTGCGCATCATCTTCTGGATGCTGATCATCCAGTCGCTGCTTGGCCTGGTCCCGGCGCTTTACGAATGGCAAAACCCGCCGCTTGAGCTCTGGCCGTGGATCCTGCTCATCGCCTTCACCGGCATGTCGTCGCATTTCTGCATGGCCCGCGCACTTGTCTATGCCGATGCGACGGTCATCTCGCCAATGGACTTTTTGCGCGTGCCGCTGTCGGCGGTGATCGGATGGCTGCTCTATCACGAGCAGATCGACGCCTTCACCGCCGGTGGCGCCCTGCTGATCCTCATGGGAAATCTGCTCAACCTGCAGCGGAGAGCACCGCAACCGGCGGAGATCGCCGCTTCATAAGCGTGCGCTAACTCTTAGACCAGTTCCACCTCGACCACGCCCGGCACCGCCCGCATCGCCGACGCGATCTGAGGCGATACGCGGTAGCGGTTGGGCAACTCGATCTCGACCTCGCCCTCGCCGCCTTCCTTGATGACGATGATGCTCACCTGACTGTCGCCACGCTGGCCAAGCTGCGATTGAATTGTCGATGCCGGTGCGTCATTTCTGACGAAGATGCGCAACGCTTTCTGGATACGGCTTGCCTCTTCCTCCAACGACTGCACGGTCTGGATGCGCAGATTGACGCCTTCAGGCCTGTCCTCGGCCGAAACGGTGATCACCACCGAGCGGCCGGGTTCGAGCAAGTCGCGGTATTGCGCCAGCCCCTCGGAAAACAGCACCGCTTCATACTGGCCGGACGTGTCGGAGAATTGCACGACGCCCATCTTGTTGCCGGTGCGCGTCTTGCGCTCCTGCTTGGTGGTCACCGTGCCGGCGAGCCGGCCGGCGGCAGCACCGCGTTTGACGGCGGCCGAAAACTCGCCCCAGGTCTGCACCCGCATTTTCTGCAGCGCCGCCTTGTATTCGTCGAGCGGATGCGCCGAGAGATAGAACCCGACCACCTGGAATTCACGGTGCAGGCGGTCGGCGGCGAGCCAGGGATCGGTCGCCGGCAAGTTGAGCGCCTGCGACTGTGCGCCGAGCGAGGCGCCAAAGATGTCATGCTGGCCGGTGACGGCATTCTGCTGCGCCAGCGACGCCAGCCCCATCATCCGCTCGACGCCGGCCATCATCGCCGCACGGTCATGACCGAAGCAGTCGAGCGCGCCGGCCATGATCAGGCTTTCGAAGACGCGCTTGCCGACGATCTTCGGATCGACCCTATCACAGAAATCGGCGAGGCTCTTGAAGGGTTTTTCGCCGCGCGTAGCGACGATGTGCTCGACCGCCGCGTCGCCGACGCCCTTGAGCGCGGCCAGCGAATAGAAGATGCGGTTCTCGCCGACCTCGAAATCCCGGAACGACGTCATGACCGACGGCGCCACCACCTCGATGCCGAGGCGCAGCGCATCCTGGCGGAAATCGGCGAGCTTGTCCGTATTGCCCATGTCGAGCGTCATCGATGCCGCCAGGAATTCGACAGGGTAATGCGCCTTCAGATAGGCGGTCTGGTAGGAGACGACGGCATAGGCGGCGGCATGCGATTTGTTGAAACCGTAGTCGGCAAACTTTGCCAGCAGGTCGAAGATGAAGTCGGCTTGCGGCTTGCCGACGCCGCGCTCGACCGCGCCCGAAACAAAGCGCTCGCGCTGCTTGTCCATCTCGGCGCGGATCTTCTTGCCCATGGCGCGGCGCAGCAGATCGGCTTCGCCCAGCGAATAGCCGGAGAGCTCCTGCGCGATCTGCATCACCTGTTCCTGGTAGACGATGACGCCTTGCGTCTCCTTGACGAGATGGTCGATCTTCGGGTGGATCGACGCCATCTCCTCCTCGCCGTGCTTTCTGGCGTTGTAGGTCGGTATGTTCTCCATCGGCCCCGGCCGGTAGAGCGCGACCAGCGCGATAATGTCCTCGATACAGTCGGGCCGCATGCCGATCAGCGCCTTGCGCATGCCGGCACTTTCCACCTGGAACACGCCGACCACCTCGCCGCGCGACAGCATGGCGTAGGTTTCGGGATCGTCGAGCGGAATGTGGGCAAGATCGATCTCGATGCCGCGGCGGCGGATCAGCTTGACGGCCCTGTCCAGCACCGTCAGCGTCTTCAGGCCAAGGAAGTCGAATTTCACCAGCCCGGCCTGCTCGACATATTTCATGTTGAACTGCGTGACCGGCATGTCCGAGCGCGGATCGCGGTACATCGGCACCAGCTCCGACAGCGGCCGGTCGCCGATGACGATGCCGGCGGCGTGCGTCGAGGCGTGCCGATAAAGACCTTCCAGTTTCTGCGCCGTATCGAGCAGCGTCTGCACGATCGGCTCACGCTCCGCCTCTTCGGCAAAGCGCGGCTCGTTGGCGATGGCGTCGGCGAGCTTGACCGGATTGGCCGGGTTCGACGGCACCATCTTGCTCAGCTTGTCGACCTGCCCGTAAGGCATCTGCAGCACGCGGCCGACGTCGCGCAGCACCGCGCGCGCCTGCAGCGTGCCGAAGGTGATGATCTGGCCAACCTGGTCGCGGCCGTATTTCCGTTGGACGTAGCGGATGACTTCCTCGCGCCGGTCCTGGCAGAAGTCGATGTCGAAGTCGGGCATCGACACGCGGTCGGGATTGAGGAAGCGCTCGAACAGCAACGAAAAACGCAGTGGGTCGATGTCGGTGATGGTCGTGGCATAGGCGACCAGCGAGCCGGCGCCCGAACCGCGGCCCGGGCCGACCGGAATCCCTTGTGCCTTGGCCCATTTGATGAAGTCGGCAACGATCAGGAAATAGCCCGGATATTTCATCTTCTCGATGACGCCGAGCTCGAAATCCAGCCTTTCGCGATATTGCTCGACGGTATAGCCGGGCGTCGGCCCGTGCGCCGCCAGCCGCGCCTCTAGCCCTTCATGCGCCTGCCTGGCAAGCTCCTGCGCCTCCGCCTTGACCGCAGCATCGGCGTCGGCGACATCGCGGCCGGCAAAGCGCGGCAGAATCGGATTGCGGGTCTTCGGGTAATACGAGCAGCGCAGCGCGATCTCGACGGTGTTGTCGATTGCTTCCGGCAGGTCGGCGAACAGCCTCGCCATATCGGCCTGGCTTCTCAGGAAGTGGTCGGGCGACAGGCGGCGGCGATTGTCGGCCGCAACCACGGAACCTTCGGCGATGGCGATCAGGGCGTCATGCGCCTCATAGTCTTCACGAGAGAAGAAAAACGCCTCGTTGGTGGCAACCAGCGGCAGATCGTGGCGGTAGGCGAGATCGACCGACGACTGCTCGATGGCGCGGTCGTAGCTCGACACGCGCTCAAGCTCGACATAGAGCCGGTCGCCGAACAGGCTCTTGAGCGCCGAGAGCCGGGTCTCGGCGAGTTCGCGGCGATCCTGTTTCAAGGCAGTGCCGATCGGACCGCGCGGCCCGCCCGTAAGGCAGATCAGACCGTCGGAATGGCCCTGCAGCATCTCGCTCGTCAGATGCACCGCTTCGCCGGGCGGTGTCTCGAGGTAGACGCGGCTGACCAGCCTGACCAGATTGCCGTAGCCGGCCTCGGTTGCGGCGATCAGGACGACCGGCCGCATCTCCGGTCCTTGCCGCCTGCGGTCGCGCTGGCTGTCGCTCGCCTCGCCGGAAAAGGCGAGGTCGATCTGGCAGCCGATGATCGGCTGGATGCCGTCCTTTGCCGCCTTCTGGGCGAATTCCAGCGCGCCGAACAGATTGTTGGTGTCGGTGACAGCGATTGCCGGGCATTCGTCCTGCACCGCATGGCCGACGATCTTGCCGAGCTGCAAGGCACCTTCGAGCAGCGAATAGGCCGAATGCACGCGCAGATGAATGAACCGACGCGCCGCCGCCTCCGCCCGCGACGCCTTTGCATAGGCCTCGCGCAGCAAGGGATCGCGTGGAAGTCTCTCATCCGCCATGGTTTTTTCGCGCCGCCTCACAAGGACTCAGTCGATGAAGATGTATTGTCCGGCACCGGGTAACACGAGTCCAGCGGTGGTGATTGGAGCTTTGGAAGTTTAGAGCAACCACCGAAGCTGCCAATCTCCCCCTCGTGGGGGAGATGTCCGGCAGGACAGAGAGGGCGCTGTCCCGCCGACGTCAGGCTGCAAATAAAAACCCGCCACTGCGGGCGGGTCGCTGGAGCCAATTAGCACCATGCGCAAATTAATAGCATAGCTGCCGGCACAAAGCAAGAACAAAATACGTTGTGACGGCAAAAAAGTGCGAATTCCTCACGGCCTCGCCTTGTCCCTCCTCCACTGAGCGTGCCCAACCAATTGCAAGGTCGCGTTCCTTCGCGCCCCCCTCTGTCCTGCCAACTTCTGACGGGCGTCGAGGGCGGGGGTTTCGGCCTCACGCGAATTCCATGATCACCGCATCGACGGCAAGGCTGTCGCCGGGCCTGGCGTTGAGCTTCGAGACGATGAGGTCGCGCTCGGCGCGCAGCACGTTTTCCATCTTCATCGCCTCGACCACGGCCAGCGTCTCGCCGGCCTTGACCTCCTGCCCCTCGGCAACGGCGATCGATACGACGAGGCCGGGCATCGGGCAAAGCAGCATCTTCGAGGTATCCGGCGCCACTTTTTCCGGCATCAGCCTTTCGAGCTCGGCGGTGCGCGGCAGCATGGCGCGGGCTGTCACCGAGATGCCTTTCCAGGCGATGCGGAACCCGTTCAGCACCGGCCTGACTTGCGCCGCGACCTTGCGGCCGCCGACCGTGCCGCGCCAGATGAGATCGCCCGGCCGCCAGTCGGATGCCACCGTCAGTGGCTCGCCGCCGTCGATCGACAGGTCAAGCTCGATCGGAATGGAAATCATGCCTTCGACGATGGCGACCGAAAGATAGTCCCGGCCGATCTTCACCACCCAATCGCGTTTCAAGGCACCCGAATGCGGCGCCAGCCGCCCGCCCAGCCGGTCGAGCCGGTCGCGGCGCAGCAGTTCCACCGCGGTGGCAATCGCGGCCAGCACCGCTTTTTCTTCGCTGTTCGGCACGATGGGCGCGAAGCCATCGGGGTATTCTTCGGCGATGAAGCCGGTCGATATCAGACCTTCCCGCCAGCGCCGATGCTGCATCAGCGCCGCCAGGAACGGTATGTTGTGCTCGATGCCGTCGACGACGAAACTGTCCAGCGCTTCCGACATCGCGTCTATCGCCGCCAGCCGTGTCGGCGCCCAGGTGCACAGCTTGGCGACCATCGGGTCGTAGAACATCGAGATTTCCGAGCCTTCGGTAACGCCGGTATCGTTGCGGATAACGATTTCGCCGAATTTTCCCTCTTCCGGCGGCCGGTATTTCGTCAGCCTGCCGATCGACGGCAGAAAGTTGCGATACGGATCTTCGGCATAGAGGCGGCTTTCCACCGCCCAGCCGTTCAGCTTGACATCGCTCTGCTTGATGGCGAGCTTTTCGCCGGCCGCCACGCGGATCATCTGCTCGACCAGGTCGATGCCGGTGACGAGTTCCGTCACCGGATGCTCGACCTGCAGCCGCGTGTTCATTTCCAGGAAATAGAAGTTCTTGTCGCTGTCGACGATGAACTCGACCGTGCCGGCGCTCTGGTAGTCGACGGCCTTGGCCAGCGCCACCGACTGCTCGCCCATGGCTTTGCGGGTCTTGGCGTCGAGGAACGGGGACGGCGCCTCCTCCACGACCTTCTGGTTGCGGCGCTGGATCGAGCATTCGCGCTCGCCGAGATAGAGCGTGTTGCCATGCGCGTCGGCGAGCACCTGGATTTCGATATGGCGCGGATCGACGATGAATTTTTCGATGAAGACGCGGTCATCGCCGAACGAGCTTTTGGCCTCCGACCGCGCCCGGTCGAAGCCGTCGCGCACCTCTGCCTTGCTCCAGGCGATGCGCATGCCCTTGCCGCCGCCGCCGGCCGAAGCCTTGATCATCACGGGATAGCCGATTTCGCCGGCTATTCTTTCGGCATGGGCGGCGCTTTCGACGACGCCGAGCCAGCCGGGCACCGTCGACACCTTGGCCGCGTTGGCGAACTTCTTCGATTCGATCTTGTCGCCCATCGCCTTGATGGCCTTGGGCTTCGGGCCGATGAAGACGATGCCTTCCTGCTCCAGCGCTTCGCAGAAGGATGCCTGCTCGGACAGGAAACCGTAGCCGGGATGCACGGCCTCTGCTCCTGTCGCCTTGCAGGCGGCGATGATCTTTTCCGCGACCAGATAACTTTGCGCAGCCGGCGAAGGCCCGATATGCACCGCCTCGTCGGCCATTTCGACATGCACGGCGTCGCGGTCGGCGTCGGAATAGACCGCAACGGTGGCGATGCCCATCTTGCGCGCCGTCTTGATCACGCGGCAGGCGATCTCGCCACGGTTGGCGACCAGGATCTTTGTGAACATGCAGGCCTCGTCCCTCGGCTGCCCTTCTTTTACGGGCTTCCCGTTTTATGGGCTTCAGGGGGCCGGTCAAGGCAAAGTCGGAGCCTATCCCGCATGCAAATCGGCGGGCGCTGACGAAAATCCGGGGTCAGAACGTCGCTTCGTGCATAGCGCAGAGCTGAATGGTAAGTTAAATCTAACCTGGATTGCAGACTGCCTTGGGAGGATTGCCTGATGAAAACGCGCGCCGCTGTCGCCGTCGCCGCCGGAAAGCCGCTGGAGATCATGGAGGTCGACCTCGAAGGCCCCCGTGATGGCGAGGTGCTGGTCGAGATCAAGGCAACCGGCATCTGCCACACCGACGAGTTCACGCTGTCGGGCGCCGACCCGGAAGGCCTGTTTCCGGCGATCCTCGGCCATGAGGGCGCCGGCATCGTCGTCGACGTCGGCAAGGGCGTCTCCTCGGTCAAGAAGGGCGACCATGTCATCCCGCTCTATACGCCGGAATGCCGGCAGTGCCCGTCCTGCCTGTCGCGCAAGACCAATCTGTGCACCGCCATCCGCGCCACGCAGGGACAGGGCTTGATGCCCGACGGCACCTCGCGCTTCTCGATCGGCAAGGACAAGCTGTTCCACTATATGGGCTGCTCGACCTTTTCCAACTTCACCGTGCTGCCCGAGATCGCGGTGGCCAAGGTCAATGCCGACGCCCCGTTCGACAAGATCTGCTACATCGGCTGCGGCGTCACCACCGGCATCGGTGCGGTGATCAACACGGCCAAGGTCGAGCAAGGCGCGACCGCGGTCGTCTTCGGCCTCGGCGGCATCGGCCTCAACGTCATCCAGGGCCTGCGCCTTGCCGGCGCCGACATGATCATCGGCGTCGATCTGAACAACGACAAGAAGGAATGGGGCGAGAAATTCGGCATGACGCATTTCGTCAATCCGAAGGAGATCGACGGCGACGTCGTGGCCCATCTCGTCAACATGACCAAGCGCGGCGCCGACCAGATCGGCGGCGCCGACTACACGTTCGACTGCACCGGCAACACCAAAGTCATGCGGCAGGCGCTCGAAGCGTCGCATCGCGGCTGGGGCAAGTCGGTCATCATCGGCGTTGCCGGCGCCGGCCAGGAGATCTCGACGCGGCCGTTCCAGCTGGTCACCGGCCGCACCTGGATGGGCACCGCCTTCGGCGGCGCGCGCGGCCGCACCGACGTGCCGAAGATCGTCGACTGGTACATGGCCGGCAAGATCGAGATCGATCCGATGATCACCCACACGCTGACGCTCGAGGATATCAACAAGGGCTTTGACCTGATGCATGAAGGCAAGTCGATCAGGAGCGTGGTGGTTTACTGAGGACGAGAAAGCCGCCGGCTAACCAGCCAGCGGCCGAAAAATGCAGATGTTCAACACGGGAGGAGACAAAAATGCCGGAAAAACTGCATCCTAAAATCGACAATGGACTGCCACGGGAAAAGGCCGACTTTGCCGGCGGCACGCTGGTCTGCGCCTGCACCAGCAACCCGGTCAAGGTGAAGGTCAAGGGCCAGATCGCCCACAACCATGCCTGCGGCTGCACCAAATGCTGGAAGCCGGAAGGCGCGCTGTTCTCGGTCGTGGCGGTTGCCGGTACAAACGACGTGACGGTGACGGAAAACGGCGACAAGCTGAAGATCGTCGATCCGGGCGCGCTGATCCTGCGCCATGCCTGCACAGGCTGCGGCGTCCACATGCACGGCCCGGTCGAGCGCGACCACGCTTTCAAGGGGCTGTCCTTCATCCATCCGGAACGCTTCCAGGAAGACGGCTGGGCGCCGCCGGGCTTCACCGCCTTTGTCTCTTCGATCATCGAGTCCGGTGTCGATCCGAGCCGCATGGACGGCATAAGGTCACAGCTGAAGTCGATCGGGCTCGAACCTTATGATTGCCTCAATCCAGGACTGATGGACTATATCGCCACCTGGACGGCCAAGAGGTCCGGCGCGTTGCCGGCCTAGTGGCCGCTCGACTATCATCGATCGAGCCGGGCGACGCCGCCCGGCTCTTTCACATTTGGAACAACGATGCCCGCACCTGCTATTCTCGTCGATGCCGACGCTTGCCCGGTGAAGGCCGAGGTCGAAAAAGTCGCCGAGCGGCACGGTATCGTCGTCACCTTCGTCTCCAATGGCGGCTTGCGTCCGTCGCGCGATCCGATGATCCGCAATGTCGTCGTCTCCAAGGGCGCCGATGCCGCCGACGACTGGATCGTCGAAAATGCCCGGTCCAACGACATTGTGGTGACCGCCGATATCCCGCTTGCCGCGCGTGCGGTGGCGCTTGGCGCCCACGTACTTGGTCCGACCGGACGCCCGTTTACGCCCGAAACGATCGGCATGGCGGTGGCAATGCGCGATCTCAAGCAGCATCTGCGCGAAACCGGCGAAAGCAAGGGCTACAATTCGAGCTTCGCGCCGCAGGATCGCTCGCGGTTCCTCGGCGAGCTTGACCGCATCCTACGGCGAGCGCTGAAATCCGCGTCAGCGGACTGAAGGCCATGACGACTGGTACCCCGACCAAGATGCCCATGCAACGCCACACGCCGTTCGCGGTGTCGGCCTGCATCGGCGTGGCAGCCTTTGGCGCCGCGCTGGTCTGGCGTGCGCCGCTTGCCTACTCGATCGGCGCCAATGTGTTCTTTGCCGCTTATCTCGTTCTTGTCATCGCCCACATGCCGCGGCTTACCGGCAGCTATCTGCGCAAGAATGCAGGCGACACGGACCTGCCGGTACTGGCCATCTTCGCGGTCACGCTGATTGTCGTCGCTATTGCCATCATTTCGTTGTTTCAATTGATCAACAGGGAGAAGAGCGCGGACACCGTCGAGCTTACGGTGGCGCTGCTGTCTATCCCGCTTGGCTGGTTGACCATCCATGCCATGGCCGCACTTCACTACGCGCATATCTACTGGTTGGATGGCGATGCGATGGGTGGCGACGCAAAAAAGAAAATTCCGGTCGGCGGCCTCGACTTCCCGGGCGGCAAGCGGCCGGAAGGCTCGGATTTCCTCTATTTCGCCACGGTGATCGGCATGACGGCGCAAACCGCCGACACCAACATCACGACCTCGCAAATGCGCCGTGTCGTGCTTGTGCACTCGATCCTGTCGTTCTTCTTCAACACGGTCATCGTGGCAGCCGCGGTCAACCTCGCCGTCAGCCTCGGCAGTCCGTAATAAATCCGTGATCGGGTGAAACATCGCTTAGGCTGGCGACGTATTGGGAGGAGAAGAGATCTGACGAGGCCGCGACGAACGCGCGGCCGGAGGAAACAACAAATGGAATCGCTTGCCAGAAACCAAGCCGCCGGAGCAGATACCGCCGCGCCGAGTGATGCGACGCTGATCTATCGGCAGTCGCGCTGGACACGGCTGACGCATTGGCTGTGGGCGATCGCGCTGTTCTTCATGCTGCTTTCCGGTCTGCAAATATTTAACGCCCGCCCACAGCTCTACATCGGCAAGGAGTCGGGTTTTGGCTACAACAACACCGTCTTCGCCATTGGCGCCGAGAATACGGCGACTGGCCCGCGCGGCTATACCGAAATCTTCGGCAAGCGCTTCGATACCACTGGCGTGCTCGGCTGGTCGGGTCCGGCCGGCCAGGAGACCTCCCGTGCCTTCCCGTCCTGGGCGACGATCCCTTCCTATTACGATCTCGGCACCGCGCGCGTCGTTCATTTCTTCTTTGCCTGGGTGCTGACCACCACGCTGCTGGTCTGGCTGGTCGCCAGCCTGATCAACGGCCATTTGCGCCGCGATCTTGCCCCGCGCCTCGATGATTTCAGGCGCCTGCCGCGAGACATTGTCGAGCACGCCAAGCTCAGGTTCCATCACACGCGCGACTACAACACGCTGCAGAAGATGGCCTATGGCGGCGTGCTGTTCGTGCTGCTGCCGCTGATGATCATCACCGGCCTTGCCATGTCGCCGAGCATGGATTCGGTGCTGCCGTTCCTGAATGATCTGCTCGGCGGCCGGCAGACGGCGCGCACCATTCATTTCACGGTGATGCTGCTGCTCGTCGCCTTCTTCATTATCCACATCCTGATGATCCTGGCCGCCGGCCCGATCAACGAGCTGCGCTCCATCATCACCGGGTGGTACCGAACCGACCCGCCGGCGCATGGCGACAAAGCGCCAGAGAGGAGTGCCTGACATGGCGAAATTCGAGATCAGCCCCAAGCTACAGATAAGCCGAAGAAAGTTCCTGACCTCGGCCAGCCTCGGCCTTTCCGGCATCATGCTGTCGGGCTGCGACGCCTTCGACAGCCAGCTTGGCGTCGGCGACAGCCTGCGCAGCTTCCTCGAAAGCGCCAATGGCCTGACCTGGCGGGCGCAGCGACTGCTTGCCGGCCGTGACGCGCTGGCGCCGGAGTTCACCGAGGCCGACATTCGCCAGCCGCAGCGGCCGAACGGCGTCACCGCGCCCGACGACGATTACTATAAGGGCCTACTCGCCAGCGATTTCGCCGACTGGCGGCTGGAGGTTTCAGGCCTCGTCGAAAAACCGCTGTCGCTGAGCCGCGAGCAGCTGATGAACATGCCGAGCCGCACCCAGATCACCCGTCACGACTGCGTCGAAGGCTGGAGCTGCATTGCCAAATGGACCGGCACGCCGCTGTCGCTGGTGCTCGACCAGGCAGTGGTCAAGCCGCAGGCGCGCTACGTCATGTTCCACTGTCTCGACACGATCGACCGCAGCCTGGCCGGCGATATCAAATATTACGGCTCGATCGACCTGGTCGATGCCCGTCATCCGCAGACGATCCTTGCCTATGGCCTCAACGGCAAGCCGTTGCCGGTCGAAAACGGCGCGCCGCTGCGCGTCCGCGTCGAGCGCCAGCTCGGCTACAAGATGCCGAAATACCTCTACAAGATCGAGCTGGTCGACGGCTTCGCCAATCTCGGCGGCGGCAGAGGCGGTTATTGGGAGGACAATGGCTACGACTGGTACGGCGGCATCTGACCGAAACCTGACCCAAGCTTCATCTAACTGTCGTCGTCGCTGTCGTCGCCGTCGTTGCGCAGGGCCGGATTCAGGTCAGGATTATCGTCAGGGGTGACAAGCTTGCCCAGCCCGTGCGGTCCCTGGTAGTTGCCGTGGGTATCGAAGTTGGGGTTGCCCTGATTGTCGAATTGCGGCGTCGGATCGATCAATTGGTCGTAACGGCGCGGGCGCGGCTTCGGATAGTAATTATCGGAATGATGGCGATGCGAATTGCCGTTATCGAGAATGGCGCCTACCACGCCGCCGACGATAATGGCTGCGGCGACGTCGCCAGCAGAGGGATTGCGGTTGGGGCCGGCGACTGCGAATTCGGCCGAGCAACCATTGTCGACCCAGATGCCGCCGCCGTCATAGCCCCAGCTTCTACCGTATACGCAACGCGCCTTCGACAGCCTGGAGGTCAACTGCACGCCGCGGCGCGTATCGATCCAGCAATAGGAATAGCGGTAGTCGGCGCTGGAGCAGACCACGCGTTTTGCCCCCGCAGCCTGCGCTGCCGCCGGCAGCAGCGAAAGCTTCGCCGGATTGCCCAGGATGCAAACCAGGAACATCATCGAACCGGTAACCGTCATCCGTGTCGACATCGCAACTCTCCATCAGGGTCCGCTATCGACAGAATGGCACCTCTGTGTAAATCTGACAACCGGACGGGCTCAGCGAGGTTATATTAATGCGCGCTAAGATGATCGCCACAACTATACTTGCCCTTTCTGCTTGGTTGGCTTTGTCGCTGCTGCCAGCCCGGGCGGACGACAGCCTCAAGCGCATCATCGACCAGAAGACACTGACGATCGGCGTGGCGCTCAACCCGCCATGGATCCTCAAGAAGGCCGACGGGAAGTTCGCCGGCTATGATGTCGACCTGACCAGTGCGCTGGCGTCTGATCTCGGCGTCGACCTGAAGCTGGTCGAGGTGCCCTGGAACGACCTCAAGACAAGACTGCTCAAGGGTGATTTCGACATGATCGCGGCGGGCTACGCCAGCACGCCGGAACGCGCACGCGAGGTGGTGTTCTCCAACCAGACCGGTACCGCCGATATCCGTATGGTTGCGACGATCGCCAGCCTTGGGAAAAGGCCGGGAAAGGCGGTGGCGGCGCCGGGATACAAGATCGCCGTGCTGTCCAATTCCACCGATGAAGCCGCCGCGAAGGAAGCTTTTCCCAAGGCGACCATCCTGTCTTTCGACAATACCTCAGATGTTTTCGCCGCGATCATCGGCGGCGACGCACAGGCGATGGTCGCGACGTCGCCGACGCCGCAGATGGCCGCCAGGCTCTATGACGCGAAGTTGACGATGGTGGGCGGCCCGCTGTTGCGGACGCCGGAAGCGTTTGCGATGCGCCCGGACGATGTCCGCCTCATCCAATACGTCAACAACTGGATCGGCGCGCGCACCGCCGACGGCACCATAGGCGGCGTGCGCCGCTACTGGTTCGGCAGCTTCAAATGGATGTCGCGCTTCGACACCAGTGCCAAGCCGGAGCCCGCCAAACAATAGCGTCGCGACCTGTTATGCGACCTTGTCGATCAGCGACCGTATTTCAGCGACAGTGGCGCGCTCGCTCCATGATCGTCGGATTCAGCTGTTTCACGGCCGCAAAATTCGCTTTGGTCCCCTTGGCCGGCATGTGCTAGCGTTGCCAGATGAAAAGTCGTTCCCCCAAATTAGATCGCTCGCCAAAGAGCAGACAATATGTCCTGACGAGCAGTCGAGGCGCCAAAATCAGCGCCGTCGAAGGTATGAAGCTAAGTCCACGCATGGGGCATATCCTTGAGCAAAGCTCGCAGCGTGGGCTGAGCGGTGATGAGCGACGCAAGCTCATCAAAGAACAGGCGCGCAAGAAGTAGCGGACCTTGGTCTATGCCGCAGAATCCGATCCTCTGTGCTATCCGGGCACGACCGTCCTTCGCAACCTCCTCGACATTCATGATCAGTCCGAGCTCGACGAGTTTGAGCTCGCTCTGTTTCTGACCCGGGCCGATGAGGCTTTTCCAGCTGGTGATCTGGATTATCCGCACTATCTGGCACTGCATCGTCACCTGTTTCAGGACGTCTATGCGTGGGCCGGTGAACCGCGCACCATCCGCATCGGCAAGGGCGGTAACTGGTTTTGCTACCCCGAGTACATCGATGCCGAGATGCAGCGGGTTTTCGGAGAACTCTCAGCCGCCGGCCATTATTCCGGCACATCAGCCGAGGTCTTTGCAGCTGGCGCAGCACACGTTCTCGCTGAGATCAATGCGATACACCCTTCCGAGAAGGCAACGGCCGCACTCAGCTGGCGTTTCTGGCGATATTAGCCGACAACGCCGGCCATGGTTTCGACGATGACGAACTGGATCGCGATCGGGTCATGAAGGCCATGATCTCAAGCTTTTCCGGCGACGAAGCCCCACTCACGCGCCTGATTCAGGACATTGTCGCTTAAGGGCTGCCTACCGATCCTGGCTGATGTTGCCTGTCCTCGGAAAGGTTAATGCGCTGCCGTCGGCTGTAATCAGTCGCTAGAGATGCACTTGAGCCTGTCCGGTTAATTGGCTGCCTGTCCGTTCGCATCGCTTCAGGGTTGGCAGTGACGCTCGGTTGCTCGTGAAAGGCTCACGCAACCTTGTCGATCAGCGGTTTCAGCGCCGGGTGGATTTCCGGCGAGGCGTGCTTGATCAGCGTCAGCAGCGCACGCTCGTTCTCCTGCAGCGGCCGGTCGCCGATGTGTTCAGCAAGCCACTTCGCTTCGCCGGCATCGACCGTCTCGGCGCGGCGGGCCAGTGCCTCGGCTGCCTTGTTCCTCGATTCCCATTCGGCCTCGACGTCGCCCGGTGAGCGATAGGCTTCCATGATGCCGGACAGGCCGCCCGATACCATGCGGCTGAAGAACCCGCCGATCTCCGGATCGGCCTGTTCGAAAAAAGCATCCCGGCGCAGCGCCACGTCGCGCACCGGCGGTTCGTAGCCGGCCGAACACATGACGAAATTGGCGATCGCCTTGACGAACAGATCGTTCCAGGACGGATCGTTGTCGCCCGCCGCTGTCCGCTCGTTGATCTCGAACAGCACCTCGGCCTCGGCGCGGCTGATGGCGATGTTGCCATCGCCGCCGTAGGCGTAAAGGATGCGGCGCAACAGCTCGACCTCAGCCTTGGCAATCGACCCAGGGATAAGCCTGCCGCCGGTCATCAGCGGCCCCTTGCCGTCCACGACCGCATGAGCGACCTGCTCCAGCGCATAGCTGGAAAGCGTGCTCGGCGATGATTTGGCAACTTCCAGCACATGCACCAGCACCTCGAGTTCGGTCTGGCTGTCGACCATGCCGTCGCGCGAAATCGTCCGGATCAGCCAGTCGGCATTGTCTTGCGAAACATAGCCCGCCGGCTTTTCCTGGTGGACGATGAAATCGGTGACGGCCTCGACGAAAAACTCAAGCCATTCTGCGCATTTGTCCCTCGCCGTTGCATCCAGCGCAAACAGCGCCTCGGCCTCGCCGCGCGTTACCACGCCGTCGCCGAACACTTCGCCGCGCAGCATGACCACGTCTTCCGCCGTGATCCGATTTTTCGAGGTCAGCCCGGCCACCGGCGCGCTCATGATCAATTCGCCCATTTTCTTCCCCGCCCGCCGCCGGTAATTGCCGGCCCTTATGCGGTATATCGGCAAGGTCTTGAGAAACCGGCAAGCGGCGTGGTTAGCGAAGGCTTGCCTGTAAAGAAGGCCCGCAGAAGACTTGGCGTAAAAATGTCGCCGGCAGGTGACAAGGTGTCGTCCACGGGCTATGGATGACGAGTCGAGGGCTCCTGACCGAGTCCTACCTGTTTGTGGGAGAGAGCAGCGAGAGCTGCCGCCGAAGGGGAAATCGCCCGAAATCTCTCAGGCAAAAGAACCGTAGACGGGAAAGACACTCTGGAAAGTCGGGGCTTGCCCCCGCGCCGAAGGTGTAAGCGCTGCCGACAGAGTTACGGGGCGCGAGTCTCTCAGGCTTCAGACAGAGGGGCACGGACTGGTCGCCATTCGCGGCCGCTTGCGTGCGACTCTGGAGATGACATGACGGGCGACGACACCAAACACCTTCCCCTCGAATATCTGCACATGGCAGCTGGTGCGCGCTTTGGCGCCTTCGCTGGCTGGTCGATGCCGCTGACCTATCCGGCCGGCGTGATGAAGGAGCACCTGCACAGCCGCGAGCATGCCGGCCTGTTCGACATCTCGCACATGAAGCTGTTCGAGATCAGCGGCCCGGGCGCAGCAGCGCTTCTGAACCGCGCCTGCCCGTTCGATGCCGGCGCGCTTGAGATTTCCCAGTCCAAATACACGTTCTTCCTCAATGAGGCGGCCGGCATTCTGGACGATCTGATCGTCACCAGGCTCGGCGCCGAGCGCTTCATGATGGTCGCCAATGCCGGCAACGCCGCCGCCGACGAAAAGCATCTGCGCGCACTGGCCAAAAATTTCGATGCAGAGGGCGATTTCGATGTAAAAGTGGATGCGCTCGACCGCGTCTTCTTGGCCATACAGGGCCCCGAGGCGTGGGCTGCCCTTTCCCGCGCCGGCATCGAGACCGGTTCGCTGGTGTTCATGCACGGCATCGAACCGCGCGAAAAATGGTTCATGAGCCGGTCCGGCTATACCGGCGAAGACGGCTTCGAGATCGGCCTGCCGGAAGCGGATGCAAGAAACCTCGTCGCCAGGCTGCTCGAGGACGAGCGGGTGATGTGGGTCGGCCTTGCCGCCCGCGACAGCCTGCGGCTCGAAGCCGGACTGTGCCTGCACGGGCTGGACATCACGCCAGAGATCGATCCGGCCAGCGCCGGGCTGATGTGGGCCATCCCCAAGGAGGTTCGCGCCTCTGGCGCCTTCATCGGCGCCGATGCGCTGCGCGCCATCCTGGAGCGTGGTCCGGCGCAAAAACGCGTCGGCCTGAAGCCGGAAGGCCGCCAGCCGGTGCGCGCCGGTGCTGCCCTTTTCGATGCTGACGGCAACCCTGCCGGCCATGTCACCTCAGGCGGCTTCGGCCCCTCGGCCGGTCATCCGGTCGCCATGGGCTACGTCCAGACGCCGCTTGCCAAATCCGGCGCAAAACTGTTCGCCGATGTCCGCGGGACGAAAATCCCGGTCGACATCCACCCCTTGCCCTTCACGCCCCATCGCTACCGCAAAGGATGATTTCAATGGCAAAGACCTATTTCACCGAAGATCACGAATGGCTGCGCGTCGAGGGCGGCATCGCCACGGTCGGCATCACCGACTACGCACAGCAGCAGCTCGGCGACCTTGTCTTCGTCGAGCTGCCGGAATTGGGCAGAAAACTGGCCAAGGGCGACACCGCCGTGGTGGTCGAATCGGTCAAGGCCGCATCGGATGTCTACGCGCCGGTCGACGGCGAGATCACCGAGGCCAACACCGCGCTGTCATCGGATCCTTCACTCGTCAATTCGGCGGCAACCGGCGACGGCTGGCTATGGAAGATGAAGCTGGCCAATGAGAGCCAGCTCGACGGCCTCCTCGATGAAGCCGCTTACAAAGCCCATATTGGTTGAGAGCAGGACCAGGAAAGATGACCGCAGCACCCTACCCCTTCTCGGCTCGCCATATCGGCCCGGGCCTCCATGACGTCAGAGCCATGCTGGCGACGATCGGCGTTCCTTCGGTCGAGACCCTGATCAGCCAGGCAGTGCCGAAGTCGATCCGCCTCGACCGGCCGCTGGCCCTGCCCGCCCCCGCAAGCGAAGCGGAAGCGCTGGCCGAGCTCGCGGCGACGATGGCAAAGAACACGGTGCTGAAGAGCTTCATCGGTGCCGGGTATCATGGCGTCCACGTGCCGCCGGTGATCCAGCGCAACCTGTTCGAGAACCCGGCCTGGTATACCGCTTACACGCCTTACCAAGCCGAGATCAGTCAGGGCCGGCTGGAAATGCTGTTCAACTTCCAGACGCTGGTGACGGAACTGACCGGCCTGCCGGTGGCATCGGCCTCGCTGCTCGACGAGGCGACGGCGGTGGCCGAAGCGGTTGGCATCGCGCTGCGCCATCATCGCGACAAGCGCACCAAGGTGGCACTGGCCGGCACGCCGCACCCGCAGACGCTGGACGTCGTGCGCACGCGCGCCGAGCCGCTTGGCATCGAGGTGGACGGCGAGGTGATCGACGACAACACCGCCGCCCTGCTGGTCTCCTGGCCCGATACGTTCGGCGTCTACGGCAATCACAAGGCAGCAATCGACAAGGCCCGCGCGGCCGGCGCGCTGGTCGTCTTCATCGCCGACCCGCTTGGCCTGACGCTGACCGATGCGCCGGCCAGGCTTGGCGCCGACATCGCCGTCGGCCCGATGCAGCGTTTTGGCGTGCCGATGGGCTTTGGCGGGCCGCACGCCGCCTATTGCGCCGTCTCCGACAGGCTGACGCGGCTGATGCCCGGCCGGCTCGTTGGCCAGTCGACGGATAGCAAGGGCCGTCCCGGTTATCGCCTCGCTTTGCAGACACGCGAGCAGCATATCCGCCGCGACAAGGCGACCTCCAACATCTGCACCGCACAGGCGCTGCTCGCCAACATGGCGACGGCCTATGCGATCTGGCATGGCCCTGCCGGGCTGCAGGCGATTGCCGGCCGCATCCACACGCTGGCCAACCGCCTGGCTGCCGGCCTCAAGGCAGCGGGCGTTTCGGTGCTCGGCGACAGCCGCTTCGACACTGTGACAGTGGAAGTGAAGGGCAGAGCCGGCGCCATCGCCGCCGCCGCCGAGAAGACCGGCCGGCTGCTGCGCGTCATCGACGCCGACCATGTCGGCATCAGCTTCGACGAGACCTCCACCGAAGCCGATCTGGAGGCGATCGCAGCACTTTTCGGCGCCAAGGCCGGCGTTGCCGCCGGCAGTTCCATGCCCGGAAAACCGCGCGGCAAGGAGTTCCTCACCCAGCCCGTCTTCCGCGAAAACCACTCGGAAACCGACATGATGCGCTTCCTGCGTCGGCTGTCCGACAAGGACCTGGCGCTTGACCGCGCCATGATCCCGCTCGGTTCCTGCACCATGAAGCTCAACGCCGCCGCCGAAATGATGCCGGTGAGCTGGCCTGATGTCGCCAACCTGCATCCCTTCGCCCCGGCTGACCATTCGACAGGCTATCGCGCCATGATCGACGAGCTGGAAGGCTGGCTGGCGGAGATCACCGGCTTCGACGCGGTGACCCTGCAGCCCAACGCCGGCAGCCAGGGCGAATATGCCGGCCTGCTCGCCATTCGCGGCTATCATTTGTCGCGTGGCGAAGGCCATCGCACCGTCTGCCTGATCCCATCCTCGGCGCATGGCACCAATCCGGCAAGTGCTGCCATGGCCGGCATGAGCGTCGTCGTCGTGCGCTGCACCGAGGACGGCAATATCGACATGGAAGACCTGCAGGCCAAGACGGCCGAGCATGCGCACAATCTTGCGGCGCTGATGTTCACCTATCCTTCGACGCATGGCGTCTTCGAGGAAGGCGCGCGCGACCTTTGTGCCCTCGTCCACAGCCATGGCGGCCAGGTCTATTTCGACGGCGCCAATCTCAACGCGCTGGTCGGCCTCGCCCGTCCCGGCGATATCGGCGCCGATGTCTGCCACATGAACCTGCACAAGACCTTCTGCATCCCGCATGGCGGCGGCGGCCCCGGCGTCGGCCCGATCGGCGTCAAGGCGCATCTGGAGCCATATCTGCCCGGCCACGTCACCGAAGGCTCGGCCCATGCCGTGGCGGCGGCACCGTTCGGCAGTGCCTCCATCCTGCCGATCACCTGGATGTATATCCGCATGATGGGCGCTTCCGGCCTGAAGCAGGCGACCGAGACGGCGATCATCTCCGCCAACTATGTGGCGACGCGGCTCGGCGAGCATTTCCCCCTGCTTTACAAAGGGCGCAACGGACGCGTTGCTCATGAATGCATCCTCGACACCCGCGTGCTCAAGGACAGCGCCGGCATCAGCGTCGACGATATCGCCAAGCGGCTGATCGACTATGGCTTCCATGCACCGACCATGTCGTTCCCGGTGGCCGGCACACTGATGGTGGAGCCGACCGAGTCCGAGCCCAAGCGCGAGCTCGATCGCTTCTGCGAGGCGATGATCGCCATAGCCGGCGAGGCAGCCAAGGTGGCGAAGGGCGAATGGCCGTTGGCCGACAATCCTCTGGTCAATGCGCCGCACACCGCCGCCGAGGCGTTGGCCGGCCAGTGGACCCATCCCTATTCGCGCCTGGAGGCGGCCTACCCCGCCGGCGATGCCGACACGGCGGCAAAATACTGGCCGCCGGTGTCGCGCATCGACAATGTCGCCGGCGACCGCAACCTTGTCTGCTCCTGCCCGCCGCTGTCGGAATATCTGGGTGCGGCGGAATAGATCATGATCCCGAAAAGTGGAATCCGGTTTTCGGACAAGATCATGGGTCTAACAAGAAGATAGAAACCTCAATCAGGCAGAACGCAAGGCCGGCCCGTCGGCCTTGCTCGCCCGGTCCCGAACGACGACGCGATTTCGCCCGGCGCGCTTTGCCGCATAGAGTGCTGCGTCGGCTTCGGCCAGCACATCGTCGAGACCGGTGCCGTTTGTTCCGCCAAAGCCGATGCCGCCGCTGACTGTGCTTCGCAACGGACCGAGTTGGGTGGCCACGACTTCCGTGCCGAAGGCGACGCTGATCTTGCTCGCAATGTCATAGGCCTTCTCTTCCGTCATCCGCGACATGACGAGCACGAATTCCTCGCCGCCCAACCGGAAGGCGTCGACGCCGGTTCTGGCGTACTTCCTGATGATGCCGGCGAAGCGGCGCAGGACCTGGTCGCCGACCGGGTGACCGAATACGTCGTTCGTCCTCTTGAAATGGTCGAGGTCGAACATGGCGACGGACATGAACGGGCCGAAGACCCGCTCGCCGTAGAGTGCCGTCAACGCCCGCCGATTCATCAGCCCGGTCAATGGATCGGTCATCGTCTCGGCCTTCAATTCGATCTGCGCCTGCAAGTGGTGCAGGGAGAGCGTCAATGCGCCGAGCCCGGTCATGCAGGCGACGGCCACGACGGAATTCACCCGCTCGGCCCAATTGTCGGGCGCAACACCCAGCACCCATTGGCCCTTGACCAGCAGGACCGCGCCGCAAAGTCCGAACGACAGCGCACAGACGCCGCTCAGGAACGAGACGACCAGCAATATCCGTCGATCGTGACCACCCTCAATCCAGAACATCGCTCCGATGAGCGAGAGCAGCGCCGTTACCGTCGCGTAGGTGACAATGAAGCCGACACCATCAAATCCGAGATACGTCGCGCCTGTGCAAACAGCCATCGCAACCAAGGTCGGCAAGATGGCGCGCCTGTAGTCGCCTATGCCGAGATATTGCATGGCCGACAGGCAGATAATCAGGAAACCGAGGCTGAGAAGCGCAAGCACGATCTGGCAAAGCCAGGCGCTTGGATCCCTGGTGTAATGCCAGAACAACGCGACATGTGCGACCAGCACGAGAATGCCGCAGGCCACCGTCAGCACAAAGCGTGCCTGTGGCGCGCTGAACCAGATCGCAAACATGGTGATGCTAAGGCACGTGCCCGACAGCGCCGCCGCGAGCAGAAGCGAACTGTAATCCAACATGCTTAAGCGACAGCCTCTTGAGGGTTCCACTGCATTCTAGGTCAGCGACAGTTCGCGGATATCGTTTTTCAGCCAACCTTGCGGCGTAACCTTCGGACAAGGTTTACAAAGCGTCGATGCTCCAGGCTTCGACCCCATTTCCGCCGCTTGGCTGTCGAATGGTTTTGCAGTAAGAGGCTCTATCCTCGAACGTAACAGGAACCTCCGTCGCCTGCCCGCGAAAAGCGTGGCAGTATCGGGTGGTGATTCGCAGCATCGGAATCCAGGATCGGCATGGACGACAATAACGATCTTTTCGCCAAATTGGACAAGCAGCCGCAACCGGCTCGCGCCGCCGCGCGCCCGGCCGACCCGCTGGTGCAGGCGGCGAAGCGGCCGGCGCCCCGCGACGCCAGCGAGAGCTATAGTGCCGCCGACATCGAAGTGCTGGAGGGGCTGGAGCCGGTGCGACGGCGCCCGGGCATGTACATTGGCGGCACCGACGACAAGGCGATGCACCATCTGTTCGCCGAAGTCATCGACAATTCGATGGACGAGGCGGTCGCCGGCCATGCGACTTTCATCGATGTCGAGCTGTCCGCCAACGGATACCTGTCCGTCACCGACAACGGCCGCGGCATTCCGGTCGATCCGCACCCGAAATTCAAGAAGCCGGCGCTCGAACTCATCATGACGACGCTGCATTCAGGCGGCAAGTTCGACAGCAAGGTTTACGAGACGTCCGGCGGCCTGCACGGTGTCGGCGTTTCCGTGGTCAACGCGCTGTCCGACCATCTCGAGGTCGAGGTCGCGATTGGGCGCAAGCTCTATCGCCAGCGCTTCTCGCGAGGCGTTCCGGTGACCGGCCTGGAGCAGCTCGGCGAGGTGCACAACCGCCGCGGCACGAAGATCCGCTTCCATCCAGACGAGCAGATTTTCGGCAAGGGTGCTGCTTTCGAGCCGGCGCGGCTCTACCGCATGGCGCGGTCAAAGGCCTATCTGTTCGGCGGTGTCGAAATCCGCTGGACCTGCGATCCGTCGCTGATCAAGGAAAAGGACACGACGCCGGCCAAGGCAGAATTCCATTTTCCGGGCGGCCTCAAGGATTATCTGAAAGCCTCGCTCGGCGACGAATTCCAGGTCACCCGTGAAATGTTTGCCGGTAAGAGCGAGAAGCAGGGTGGCCACGGTTCGCTCGAATGGGCGGTAACCTGGTTCGGCGGCGACGGTTTTATCAATTCCTATTGCAACACCATTCCGACCGCCGAAGGCGGCACGCATGAGGCCGGCTTCCGCAACGTCCTGACGCGCGGCTTGCGCGCTTATGCCGACCTGGTCGGCAACAAGCGCGCCTCGATCGTCACTTCCGAGGATGTGATGATCTCGGCGGCGGGCATGCTGTCGGTGTTCATCCGCGAACCGGAATTCGTCGGCCAGACCAAGGACAGGCTGGCGACGATCGAGGCGATCCGCATCGTCGAAAGCGCCATCCGCGACCCGTTCGACCACTGGCTGGCCGACAATCCGCAGGAGGCTTCGAAACTGCTCGAATGGGTGATCGCGCGCGCCGACGAGCGGGTGCGCCGCCGCCAGGAAAAGGAAGTGTCGCGCAAGAGTGCGGTGCGCAAGCTGCGCCTGCCCGGCAAGCTCGCCGACTGCACGCAGAATGCCGCCGCCGGTGCCGAGCTGTTCATCGTCGAGGGCGATTCGGCCGGCGGTTCGGCAAAGCAGGCGCGCGACCGCGCCAGCCAGGCGGTGCTGCCCCTGCGCGGCAAGATCCTCAACGTCGCCAGCGCCGGCAACGACAAGCTTGCCGCCAACCAGCAGATATCCGACCTCATCCAGGCGCTTGGCTGCGGCACGCGCTCGAGATACCGCGACGAGGACCTGCGTTACGACCGGGTCATCATCATGACCGATGCCGACGTCGACGGCGCCCATATCGCCTCGCTGCTGATCACCTTTTTCTACCAGGAGATGCCAAGCCTGGTCCGCGGCGGCCATCTCTATCTGGCGGTGCCGCCGCTTTATTCGATCCGGCAAGGCGGCAAGGTCGCCTATGCCCGCAACGACGCGCATAAGGACGAACTCCTGCGCACCGAATTCACCGGGCGCGGCAAGATCGAAATCGGCCGCTTCAAGGGGCTGGGCGAAATGATGGCCGCCCAGCTCAAGGAAACCACCATGGACCCGAAAAAGCGCACGCTGCTCAGGGTCGACGTTATCGATGCCGAGGCGGCGACCAAGGATGCGGTCGACGCATTGATGGGGACCAAGCCCGAGGCCCGTTTCCGGTTCATCCAGGAACGCGCGGAATTCGCCGAGACGGAAGTGCTGGATATCTGAGCTCCCGCCGCTAGCTTGGCCTTCTGAGCTGGAGACGAGCACTTGACCTGGGCGCGGCTGAAGGACGATATCGGCACGCGGATCGCTGGCCTGACGCGGCCGACGCGCTCGGACTGGATCTTTGCCCTGCGCACCGTTTCGGCCGGCCTCATCGCGATTTTGGCCGCCTATGCGCTGAAGCTCGACCACCCGCAATGGGCGATGATGACGGTGTTCATCGTCGCACAGCCGGTCGCCGGCATGGTGCTGGCGAAGGGGTTTTATCGTCTCCTCGGCACGCTTGCCGGCGCGCTGGCGGCGATCGGCATTACCACTGTTTTCGATGCCAACCCGTGGTTGCTGGTTGCAGTTCTTGCCGGCTGGATCGGCATCTGCTCGCTGGTCTCGTCGCTGCTACGCAATCCGGAAGCCTATGGCGCGGCGCTTGCCGGCTACACCGCGATGATCATCGGCCTGGCGGCTTTCGGCCAGCCGCACCTCGTCATCGATCTCGCCGTGGCGCGCTGCGCGGAAATCGTGCTTGGTATCGTCTGCGCTGCGCTGACCAGCCGGCTGATCCTGCCGAAACTGGCCGCCGACGCCATCATCTCAAGACTGAAACGCAGCATTCTCGACCTGGCGGCCTATGCGGACGGCGCTTTTTCCGGCGGCGATGCGGAAAAGCTTGCCGGGCTGCACCGCAAGCTGATCGGCGACGTCCAGACGCTCGGCGAGATGCGCACCTACGCAAGGCTGGAGGGGCCGAGCCTCGCCACCCGCGCCTATCCGGTCCGGCGTACCATCGGCCAGCTTCTGTCGGCCCTGTCGGCGGCGCGTGCGCTGCATGCCCACGCCGCGCCGAAGAATGCAGCCCTCATCCCCGTTCGCGCCGAGTTGCAGGCCGTTGTCGGCGAACTGGTAGCCAAGCCGGGCGCGCTGGACGATACGGCGCCCTGGGTGGCGCGGCTCGACGCAATCGCCGGCAAGGCACGGCAGATGCCTGACATCGCGGCCGGGCAAGACATTGACTGGGCTGGCACTGTCACCCGCCTAACCATTGCCGCCGACTTCGCCGAGGCAATGCAGCAAGTGCTGCGCGGCCTGGATGCACTCCGCTCTCCCCCGTCTCGTGCCAGTCGCGAACGGCGGCAGCCAGCGCTGGTGGTGCACCGCGATTACCGTGCGGCATCGCGCAATGCCGTGCGCGCAGCAATCGCCACGCTCCTGGTCGCCGGCTTCTGGCTGGCGACGAAATGGTCGGACGCGACCGGCACGGTCATTCTGGTCGCCGTCGTCTCCAGCCTGTTCGCCGCTCGCCCCGATCCGATCCGGTCGGCATGGAACTTCTTCGAGGGCACGTTGCTCGCCCTGCCCTTTGCGTTTCTCATCGGCCAGTTGGCGCTTCCGGCTTTGCCAGGCTTCGGATGGTTCATGGTCTTTGTCGTGCCGATCCTGGTGCCAGCGGCACTGGGCATGGCCAATCCGCGCTATGTCGGCGTGGCAACGGCCTTTGCGATCAATTTCCTCGCCTTCCTCAGCCCACATCAGGTCATGACCTACGATCCGGAGCCGTTCCTCGCCAATTCGGCAGCGGTCCTTGTCGGCATTCTTCTGGCGATCGGCGTCTTCGCCGTCGTGCTGCCCGCCGACCCCTGGGTTACAGTCAACCGCATCCTGCAAACCATGCGCGAAGATCTTGCACGCCTTTGCCTGCACGACCGCCTACCGCGGCGATCGGCCTTCGAAAGCCTTGCCTACGACCGGATCAACCAGTTGATGCCACTGCTGCAGAACGCCGGCAAGAAAGGCGATGCGGTTCTCGGCGGCGGCATAGCTGCGGTTACCGTCGGCCTCGAAATCCTGCGGCTGCGCAACGCGCAGCAAAGTTCCACGATGCCATCCGAAACGGCACTTTCCATCACCAATTTCCTGCGCGGGCTGGCACGCGAACTGCTGTTCAGGCGCGTCGGCGAGCCGCAGACGGCGACCGTCGCAGTCGCCAGGCAGTATGCAGCAGGCATCGCGGAGCGCAGCGTCGCGGCCGAAATGCTGCAGATCGCCGCCTCGCTGCGCATCATCGCCGCCGCGATCGAGGATTTTCCGGATTTTTTCGCGAAAGACCGGGTTTAGGCAGCAGCGATCGCCAGCGCGTGCCCGCGTGCGTTCTCGCGCAGCGCGTCGAGATGGATCGATTTGACCAGCCCGGCGAGATCGCCTTCGGCGGACTGTCCGCCCAATTCCTTCAGCATCAGCCAACTGACTTCCTGGACGCCGGCGAGGCGTTTGCCATTGGCGACCTCGCGCCAGACCTTCAGCGCGCGCAGAATGATGGCGTGGGTGGCGGCGGCAAGCCCGGCGCTGCGGAACAGTGCCTGCAACGCTATGTCATGCCCGCCGGCCAGCAGTGCTCTCACCCGTTGTTCGGACTGTTGGCTGAGCGCGACCAGCGCCGAACCAAAGAAGTCGACCTTGCCGTGCGCAATGGTGCGGACGACGAAGCTTGCGGTCAGGTCGCCGCGCAGGCGCAGATGTTCGACAAGTGCGGTATGTTCCTCTGTCCGCGTGCCTTCGATCAGCGTCACCGAAGCCTTGATGCAAGCATCGCGCGTGACGCGCTCGGCCCTGGCGGCGCCCATCAGCGCCAGCACCAGCGGCGACCCCTTGAGCATCTCCCCGAGCTTGACCAGCAGCATATGCCGGCAGTCGGCGGGCAGGCGCGCGTCGGCAATCAGCGCCTCGCGCACTAGAGGCAGATGGCCGTGCCGCTCGGCCATGCGGCGAAAGCTGACGGATGCGATGTCGGCGCCGCTGTTGGCGAGCAGCGTGGTGCAAGCCTCCGGCTCACCGATCTCGGCGATCGCCGCCGCAACCGACATCGAGACACGCGGCCGGTCGGCGATCACCCTCTGCGTCGCTTTCTGGGCGCCGGCAACCCGATCGATCAGGTCGGCATCGGTGAGCAGCGGCGAGCGCGCCAGCACCAAGGCTGCGACTTCCGGTTGGTCCGAGGCCAGCGCGCTGACGATCTGCGGCGGCGCATGATGGCTCATGGAAAGCGCGTCGGCGATCGCCAGCCGCACCTTCGACGATACGTCATCGAGCAGCAACGTCAGCGCCGCCTCGGCAGCGCAGCGGTCCTCGAAAGGCAGCTCCGAGTCGACATAGGCGCGAGCCAGCGCGCTTGCCGCCGCAGCACGCTCCGACACCTTCGCCGTATGGATCCATTTCAGGAAATGCGAAACGACCATGTCGCCTGCTTACGCCCCTTGCCAGAACGCTTCTGACCCTGGCGGAGACCGTAGGCACAAATGGTTTACGAACGGTTCACCATGTTCGTTAACTGGCTTGCGAGCGCGATATGCAACGCCTATCAACCCTGAAGCAGCGGAGGAGATCGACCATGGCCGGGCTTTATCTTGAGGAGTTCGCTGTCGGCCAAGTGTTCACGCACACGCTGCGCAAAACCGTGACCGAAAGCGACAACATGTTGTTTTCGGTGATGACGTTGAACCCGCAGCCGCTGCACATCGACTTCGACTTCGCGGCGAAGAGCGAATGGGGCAAGCCGCTGGTCAATTCGCTGTTCACGCTTGGCCTGATGATCGGCATCTCGGTCAATGACATCACCGTCGGCACCACCATCGCCAATCTCGGCATGAAGGAGACAGTGTTTCCGCACCCCGTCTTCCATGGCGACACCATTCGCGTCGAGACCACGGTGGTTTCGGTGCGCGATTCCAGGTCGAAACCGGACCGCGGTATCGTCGAGTTCGAGCACCGCGCCTATAACCAGAACGATGTGCTGGTTGCCAAATGCACGAGGCAAGCCATGATGATGAAAAAGGCATAGCCGATGCGTTCTCTGCTCTTCGTTCCCGGCGATTCGGAAAAGAAGCTGGAGAAGGGCTTTGGCGTAGGCGCCGACGTGGTCATCATCGACCTCGAGGATTCGATTGCCGCGCAGAACAAAGGTCTGGCGCGCGACACAGCGGCGCGTTTTATCGCCGCGCACAGGCACCGGACCAGCTCCGCGATCTATGTTCGCGTCAACGATCTTTCGACCGGACTGACCGACGACGATCTGGCGGCGCTCGTGCCGGTGAAACCAGACGGCATCATGCTGCCTAAGTCGAACAGCGGACTGGATGTCCAGCATCTCTCGGCCAAGCTCAGGGTGCACGAAGCCGAAGGCGGCCTGCCGGATGGCGCGATAAGGATCCTGCCGATCATCACCGAAACCGCAGCCGGCGTAATGGCCGCTGCAACCTACGCCAAGGCAAGCGCGCGGCTTGCCGGCCTCACTTGGGGCGCGGAAGATCTGTCGGCGGCAATCGGCGCACGCGCGACGCGCGACGGGAACGGCCGCTACACGGATGTGTTCCGCTTCGCCCGCACCATGACCATGCTTGCCGCAAGTGCCGCGGAAGTCGCGGCGATCGACACCGTCTTTCCGGACTTTCGCGACATGGCCGGCTTCGAGGCCGAATGCACTGAGGCCGAGCGCGACGGCTTCACCGGCAAGATGGCGATCCATCCGGCGCAGGTGCCGGTCATCAACGCCGCCTTCACACCTTCGGCGCAAGCGGTGAAAAGCGCCCTGGCGATCGTCGAGGCGTTCGAGGCGGCAGGAAATCCCGGCGTCGTCGGCATCGACGGCAAGATGTACGATCGGCCGCATCTCAAGCTCGCCGAACGGCTCCTGGCGCGAGCCAAGGCAGCGGGGCTTGACGCTTAGGGTCTGTTCCGCGCCGAAATTATCCCACCCACGGCCCTGAATAGTCGGCATAGAGCTTTGCCGGATCGGGCCGCGGTCGTTCCGGCGCTGGCCCCTGGTAGGAGCCGATATGGACGAAGCCGACGACCCGCTCATGCGGCGCCAGGCCGAGGATCGCCCTGCCCTCGGGCACGTCGGAATACCAGTTGCTGATCATGTTGGTGCCGTAGCCCAGCGCATTGGCGGCAAGCATCAGGTTCATCGCCGCCATGCCGCCGGACAGGAACATCTCCCATTGCGGGATCTTTGGGTTTTCCCTGGGGATAGAAATCACGCCGATGACCAGCGGCGCCCGCGAAAAGCGCGCCAGTTCCTGGTTGCGCCGGCCTTCCGGCAGCGGCCCTTCGCGCTGTTCGGCAAGTTCTGCCAGCTTCTTGCCGATCTCGATGCGGGCCTCGCCGCGATAAAGGATGAAACGCCAAGGCTCCAGCCGGCCATGGTCCGGCACCCGCGAAGCGGCGGCGATCATCGTCGCGATCTCCGCATCGCCCGGTGCCGGTTCTTTCAAATCCGGGATCGGCGCGGAATTTCGGGTCAGCAGAAGATCGATGATCGGCGACGCCATGGGCGCAAGTCTCCTGGAATTTGAGCTGAAGCGCACCATCGGGACATCGGGCGGCTTGGGCATTGGCGCGGCGCGCCGGACAAAGAGCCCTGTAGCAGAAGCCGACCGGACTCTTAAGCCTTGAAATTGCCACCGCCTTGGGCTTCAACGCAAGGCATGTTTGAGGGGACATTGCGTCTTTTCCTGATATGGCTCGCTGCCGCACTGTTGATGGTGCCGGCTTCGCTTGCCGTCGCCCAGGATGTGGACGGCCTCGGCGAGCTGAAGCTTCCCGGAATTTCGGGCTATGCGCCTCCGAAAAGCGAGACGTCGCTGGCATTGGGCAACAGCGGGGCGATCACGCTGTCGGCGCAATTGACCGACAAGGGCGCCGACATCACGCGCGGCATAGTCTGGCGCGTCTTCAAACCCGAATCGGCTAGCGACGGCAAGCTGCCGATGGTCGCCTCCGCTCATGGCGGCACCGCCATATTCCAGCTCGAGCCGGGTTCGTATCTGGTCCACGCCTCCTACGGGCGGGCCGGCGCCACCAAGCGCATCACCGTCGGCAAGGAAGCCAAGCGCGAGAGCCTCGTGCTCGATGCCGGTGGCCTCAAGCTCGATGCCGTGCTGTCCGGCGGGGTACGGATACCGCCGAAGAAGCTGCGCTTCTCGATCTATGAGAGCCACGCCGCGGCCGATGGCGATCGCGCCCTGATCATACCCGATGTCGAGCCGAACAGCGTCGTGCGGCTCAATGCCGGCACCTACCACGTCGTGTCGACCTATGGCGCGGTGAACGCGGTCATCCGCTCCGACATCCGCGTCGAGGCCGGCAAGCTGACCGAAGCGACCGTCGAGCACCGTGCCGCCGAGATGACCATGAAGCTGGTGCGCGAACCAGGCGGCGAGGCTATCGCCGACACCTCCTGGTCGTTGCTCAATGAATCCGGCGATCCGATCAAGGAAACCGTCGGCGCCTTTGCCTCGATGGTGCTGGCCGAGGGCGACTACACTATCATCGCCAAGAACCGCGACCGCATCTACCAGAAGGATTTTACGGTGGTGGCTGGGCACAACCAGGACATCGAGGTTCTGGCCACCGAGGCTTCGGCCATCGATTCCGAGGAAGGCGCCGACTGAGGCGCGCCCCTCTAAGCTGCCTTGCGCATGCGTCGCGCCAGCGCATCGCCGACGCGCACGTCGATCGATTTGCCAGATAGGCGCGCGGCGTGACAGGCATATGAAAATGGCGGTGGATCGCTCCACCGCCATTCGTTGCTGGTCGGCTGGTTCAGGCCGCGCGGCGCTTGCGGTCGGGTGTCACCGCCTCATCGGCAAGCAGCTTCACGGCGGCTGCGAGGCCGAGTGATTCCTGGTCGCGCGACCCGAGACGACGGATATTGACCGTTTCTTCCTCGGCCTCGCGCTTGCCGCAGACGAGGATGACCGGGACCTTGGCCAGCGAATGCTCGCGGACCTTGTAGTTGATCTTCTCGTTGCGCAGATCGGCTTCGGCGATCAGCCCCGCCGCCTTCAGCTGCGCAACGACCTTTTGGGCGTAATCGTCGGCATCGGAAGTGATCGTCGCCACCACCACCTGCAGCGGCGCGAACCAGAGCGGGAAATGGCCGGAATAATTCTCGATCAGGATGCCGAGAAAACGCTCCATCGAGCCGCAGATGGCGCGATGCACCATCACCGGCTGCTTCTTTTCCGAATCCGAGCCGATGTAGAAGGCGCCGAACCGTTCCGGCAGGTTGAAATCAACCTGCGTGGTGCCGCATTGCCAGTCGCGGCCGATGGCGTCCTTCAGCACATATTCGAACTTCGGCCCGTAGAACGTGCCCTCACCCGGATTGACGCCCGTCTTGATCCGGTTGCCCGACCGCGCGGCGATCTTGTCGAGCACGTCCTGCAGCACGCCCTCGGCATGATCCCACATCGCGTCGGTGCCGACCCGTTTTTCGGGGCGGGTCGCCAGCTTGACGGTGATTTCGTCGAAGCCGAAATCGGCATAGGTCGAGAGGATCAGATCGTTGATCTTGATGCACTCGTCGGCGAGCTGTTCCTCGGTGCAGAAGATGTGCGCATCGTCCTGGGTAAAGCCGCGCACGCGCATCAGCCCGTGCAGCGCGCCGGACGGCTCATAGCGATGCACATTGCCGAATTCCGCAAGTTTTACCGGCAGATCGCGGTAGGATTTCAGCCCGTGCTTGAAGATTTGGACGTGACCGGGGCAGTTCATCGGCTTCAGCGCAAACACCCGGTCGTCGTCGGTGTCGTCGCCAGCAACCGTCACCTTGAACATGTTGTCCCGGTACCAGCCCCAGTGGCCCGACGTCTCCCACAGGCTCTTGTCGAGCACCTGCGGCGCGTTGACCTCCTGATAGCCCTGTTCGTCGAGGCGGCGACGCATGTAATTGACCAGGTTCTGGAACATCCTCCAGCCCTTGGCGTGCCAGAACACGACCCCGGGGCCCTCTTCCTGGAAGTGGAACAGGTCCATCTCACGGCCGAGCTTCCTGTGGTCGCGCTTCTCGGCCTCCTCCAGCATCGTCTGGTAGGCTTCGAGCTGCGCCTGGTCGGCCCAGGCCGTGCCGTAGATGCGCGTCAGCATCGGGTTGTTCGAATCGCCGCGCCAATAGGCGCCGGCGACCTTCATCAGCTTGAAGGCGTTGCCGATCTGGCCAGTCGAGGCCATATGCGGGCCGCGGCAAAGGTCGAACCAGTCGCCTTGTGCATAGATCTTGAGGTCCTGATCCTCGGGGATGGCGTCGATCAACTCAAGCTTGTAGCGCTCGCCCTTGTCGGCAAAGATCCTCTTCGCCTTTTCGCGCGACCAGACCTCTTGGGTGAACGGCTTGTTGCGCGCAATGATCTCGCGCATCTTCTTCTCGATCACCGGGAAATCGTCGGGCGTGAACGGCTCGTTGCGGGCAAAATCGTAGTAGAATCCGTTTTCGATCACCGGCCCGATGGTCACCTGCGTTCCCGGCCAAAGTTCCTGCACGGCTTCGGCCAGCACATGGGCTGCATCGTGGCGGATGAGCTCCAGCGCACGCGGGTCCTCGCGGGTGATGATCTCGACTTTGCCCGATCTGCCGATCGGGTCGGAAAGATCGCGCACTGTGCCGTCGATCGAATAGGCAACGGCCTTCTTGGCCAGCGACTTCGAGATCGATTCCGCCAGGCCGGCGCCGGTCATCGCCGCGTCGTAATCGCGAACGGAACCATCGGGAAATGTCAGGGAAACGGAATTCAGCATAAGATTCTCCTATCCAGTCCCGCAAACGAGCGCGGGTGGTGAAATGCATGTCGCCCAAGACTGCTTAGCGGTTTTGGGGCTACGACATGCATCAGTAAGAGCCGGATGCGTCCGGCGGCGAGCGGTCTTTTATGGGCAGTTTTCGGCGCCGTAAAGCCGGATGTAGGTCACCTGAGGAGATTCGGCAGATCTTTCAGGAACATCGCCCGCGTCTTGAGCCCCTTTGGCGTGTCGGCACGTTTCGTATCGACTACCAGGCGGGCAAAGACGATCTTGCGGGCATCGGTCTGCGCCCAGCCGACAAACCAGCCAAGCGAGCGCTTGTCGGCGCTGTCGCCGAGCCTGGTCGTTCCGGTCTTGCCCTGCACCGTCCAGCCGCCTGCCCGGAAGGTCGGGACAATCGCGCTGGTCATCGCATGGGCCTTGTCCGAGACCGGCAGTTTCCGCGCCAGCAGCTTGCGCAGGAAATCGACCTGCTCGACCGGCGATATCTTGAGCGAAGAATTCACCCAGGAATGGGTGGGGCCGTCATTCTTGCCGGCAGTGCCGGAGACTTCGGTGTTACCATAGTCCAATCTGGACACATAGCCGGCAAACTGTTTGCTGCCGAGCCGGCGCGTAATCTCGCGTGAGAACCAAAGGACCGAATCCCTTTCCCAGATCGTCGGGTCGACGGTCTTGCGGTCCCGTTTCGGGGCATTGAACTCTGCCTTGTACTCCCAGCTTGGCGTATGCTCGTCGCTCAGGATTCCAGCATCATAGCCGATCAGCGCCAGCGGAACCTTGAACGTCGAGGCGGGGCTGAAGCGCTGATCGCAGGTCCCTTGGCGATACAGCGTCTCGCCGCTTGCGGCGTCGACGATCAGCGTGCATTCGACGTCCCCGAGCGGCGCCGATTGCGCACGGATCGGAAAACCCATCAGCCACGCCAGGACATAGAGAACCACGGCGAAAACGAAGGGAAGACGATCTATCCGGCGCATTTGGTAATCTCTCCTGAAGGGTGTCAGGAGCGGCTTAGCGAGGTGTCTTGTCTCGATTTTGTCTCAAATGCGCTATGTCAGCGCAAGCTGCGGTTAACCCTAACAGATCGTAAAAAGCGATCCCTTTGTGCACCGCACAGCTGCGGTCAACTGTCCAGGTCGCCACGTTTTTTCCCGATCCGCCAGTACCGCCATGGCGTGAACCAGAGGTAGCGATCAGCCAGTGCCTCAGGCACCCGGTCGATGCCGTGCGTGCCGAACGGTCCGCAGCGCAGCACCCGGAAAAACCCCATCCAGCCGCCGGCCCACAGCCCGTGGCGGGCGATCGCTTCGTGCGCGTATTCGGAACAGGTCGGCAGATGCCGGCAGGAATTGCCGACGAAGCCGGACAGCGTCAGCTGGTAGAGTCGGACAAGCGACGTGCCGAAGACGCGGCCCGGCGTCTTGCGCCACGGGCCGGGCCAATTGCGTCCTTGTCGAATCGGTCTGGCGCCGTGCGCTTGCCGATGTTGGCCGACCACCGCAGTCTCCACATCGCGTTTCCCTACGCGATAGATGTGCGCATCGGGCCAGGAACGCAATGCCGTTCCGGCAATCCCGTCATGGCCTGGTACGGCGAACCGGGTAGCGGTCGGGCGTCGGCTTCCGACATACGGCGACGCTGGTCGGCGGCCTCTCCTCGCACCAATCCCTATGCGGTTTCTCGTCGTACCACTGAAACGTCGCGATCCGCACGACATCGCCCAGAATGTTGAGAAACTGGATCACGGCGGCACTCCTTGAGCACCGATTAGAGCGCCGCTGGCCTTGCTCTTCAAACGAGTATAACGTCCACGTCAGATAACTCTGAGTTATGCGAATGAAGCGCGGACACCTCCCCCTGACGGCTCTCAGAAGCTTCGAAGCAGCCGGTCGTCACCTGAGCTTCAGCCGTGCGGCCGAGGAGCTTTATGTTTCGCAGGCGGCGATCAGCCGACAGATCCGCGAGCTCGAAACCTTCCTGCGCCAACCTTTGTTCTTCCGCCATCATCGCCGCGTCGAGTTGACCGACACCGGCCGGCGGCTGCTCGATCAGTTGGTCAGAAGTTTCGAGGGCATCGACAGGCTGCTTTCGAAATTGACGGCAGCCCCGACGCAGTCCGTGGTACGTGTCAGCGTCGAGCCATCGCTTGCATCCGTATGGCTGGTGCCGCGGCTCAACCGGTTTCGCGAGTTGCGACCCGACATCGACGTTTCCCTTGAGGTCGACCCGAGGTTGATAGAGTTTCGCAGCGATCAGCCCGAACTTGCCCTACGTTTCAGTGCGCACGCCAACTCATGGCCACGCAGCGAAGCCGAACAGCTTGCCGCGGTCGTCGATTCCCCAGTTCTGTCGCCGGCACTTCTTGCATCCGGCCCAGCTCTGGAAAAGCCGATCGACCTTGGTCGCTATACATTGCTGCACGAAGAAAACCGTCAGGCTTGGGCGCGCTGGTTCGAAGCGGCGGGCGTGACGGCTGATGCCGTGCCTGCGCGCGGCCCGATGCTGGCCGATGCTTCGCTTTCAAAGCAGGCAGCCTTGCTTGGACATGGTGTCGCGCTGGGCGATCTTTTGCAGATCGGCGAAGAACTTGCGTCCGGCGCGCTGATCAAGCCTTTCGACATCGACGTCGCGTCGGGCGCCTATTGGCTAGTGGCCAGAAGGCTGAATGACCTTTCCGAGCCAGCCAGGGCTTTTGCCGACTGGGTCCGGGCGGAATTCGCCGAAAGCCGGCGTTTTCTCGCGAAGGTTTAAGCTGCCTCTTCCGCCCGCTTCTTTTCGATCTGGCCGATCGCGTCGACCACTGCGTCGAAGGTCAGCATGGTCGAGGCGTGGCGCGCCTTATAGTCGCGCACCGGCTCCAGGTATTTCAGGTCGGCGAAGCGGCCTTCGGGCGGCGGGCCATTTTCCTTCAGCATCTTCAGCATCGTCTCGCGCACGCTGCGCAATTCTTCTGCACTGGCGCCGACGACATGCTGCGCCATGATCGAAGACGACGCCTGGCCAAGCGCACAGGCTTTCACGTCATGCGCGAAATCGCTGACGACGCCGTCATCCATCTTCAGATCGACGGTCACCGTCGAGCCACACAGTTTGGAATGTGCTCGTGCGGTTGCGTCGGGCCGGTCGAGCCGGCCGATCCGTGCGATATTTCCGGCAAAACCCAGAATTTTCGCATTGTAGACATCGTCGATCATATTTTTCCAATCCGTCGCCGCCCAGCGAACAGCGATTGCCGCTCTGGCGTCTTCCTTTCGCTCGGCACGAACATATATAATGGCGGTAGTCGGGTATCGACAAGGCGACCACAAACCTCGTCATGCCCAAATCTGTTCACGCCACTTACGGGCTGGAAACCGGGCGAGTTTCTAACACCCGAAAGGTCGTGGTCCGTTCAACTCGTTCCTCCTGAGAGAGGAACTACGGGAGACGCCTTTATGGACGCCGTTATCAAGAAACTCATGCCGCAGTCGGCCTATATGGAAAAGCCGGTCACCGACCGGCCAAGCGAGGCCGAAGTCGAAGCCGCGGTGCGCACCTTGCTGCGCTGGACCGGCGACAACCCTGACCGCGAGGGTCTGATCGACACGCCGAAGCGCGTCACTAAGGCGTTCCGCGAAATGTTCAACGGCTACGACATGTGTCCGGCCGAGGAACTCGGCCGCACCTTCGAGGAAGTCGCCGGCTACGATGACCTCGTGATCGTCAAGGACATCACGTTCCACTCGCATTGCGAGCACCACATGGTGCCGATCATCGGCAAGGCACATGTCGGCTATCTGCCGGACGGCAAGGTCGTCGGCCTGTCCAAGATCGCCCGCGTCGTCGACATCTTCGCCCATCGTCTGCAGACCCAGGAAGCGATGACGGCGCAGATTGCCGGGGTCATCCAGGACGTGCTCAATCCGCGTGGCGTCGCCGTCATGCTCGAGGCCGAGCATATGTGCATGGCCATGCGCGGTATCCGCAAACAGGGCTCCACCACGCTGACCTCGACCTTCACCGGCGTCTTCAAGGATACACCCGAAGAGCAGGTCCGCTTCGTCACCATGGTGCGCGGCGGCGGAACTGATCAGACCCGCCCCACCTTAGTTAAATAAGGACCGGCGAATGTCGGCATTGGAGTTCCCGAAAGCTCCCTCAGACAAGAAGGCGCTTGAGGAAGGCACGGTCCTTTCGCCGCGCTTCGATGCCGGCGGCCTCGTCACCGCCGTCGTCACCGATGCCGAAGACGGCATGCTGCTGATGGTCGCGCACATGAATGCCGAGGCGCTGGCGCTGACGCTCGAGACCGGCATCGCGCACTACTGGTCGCGTTCGCGCAACGCGCTGTGGAAGAAGGGCGAAACCTCGGGCAATGTCCAGGAGGTTGTCGAGATGCTCACGGATTGTGACCAGGACGCGATATGGTTGCGCGTCAAAGTGCTGGGTCACCAAGCAACTTGTCACACCGGCCGACGTTCATGCTTTTATCGGACGGTGGGGCTGAGCGATGGCAAAGGGACACTTGCCAGCGACGGCAGCAAGCCACTGTTCGATGCGGAAAAAACGTATCGAAAGCGCAATACACCATCAATATGAACCATTCGCAGCACTTCAGCCACGTATATTCATGATTTCGATACGGCCCGCCTATAGGATGGCCGTGGGACAAGGGAGATTGTGATGCTCGACTGGGCGTCATTGCGCAACAGACCTGACGTTCGGGAGGGCAATGGCCTCTCCTCGGCCGCGGGCGCATCCGAAACCAAATCTCCGGGCAAAACAGGGATTTCGCTGGCATTGGGCGGCGGCTGTGCGCGCGGCTGGGCGCATATCGGCGTGCTGCGCGCGCTTGACGAAGCCGGCATCGAAGTGTCGATGATCGCCGGCACCTCGATCGGCGCGCTGGTCGGCGGCTGCTATGTTGCCGGCAAGCTTGACGAGCTGGAAGAATTCGCGCGCAGCCTGACCAGGCGGCGCATTTTTGGCCTTCTCGACCTCAATCTACGCGGCAGCGGCCTGTTCGGTGGCATGAAGCTCGATGCGCGGCTGCGCGAGCACATAGCCGGCATCCGCTTCGAGGACCTGCCAAAACCATTCGTCTGCGTCGCTTCGGAAATCCGCACCGGCCATGAGATCTGGCTGTCGAGCGGCTCGTTGAGCACCGCAATGCGCGCCTCCTACGCGCTGCCCGGCGTGTTCGAGCCGGTCGCCTGCAATGGGCGCGTGCTGGTTGACGGCGCACTGGTCAATCCGGTGCCGGTCTCGGTCTGCCGTGCCTACGAGCAGCCGCTCGTAGTTGCGGTGAACCTTCACTACGATCTGTTCGGCCGCGCCGCGGTGATCAAGCACAATGCCGGCGAGCTGGTCATCGAGAAAGACGCGCCGAGGGCCGGCCACGCCGATCCCGAACGCCAGTCGCGCGAGACGCGGCTCGGCATTACCGGCGTCATGGTCGAGGCCTTCAACATCATCCAGGACCGCATTTCGCGCGCCAGGCTGGCCGGCGACCCGCCGGACATATCGCTGCAGCCGAAGCTCAGCCATATCGGCCTGACCGAATTCCACCGCGCCGACGAAGCGATCCGTATCGGCTACCAGGCAACGATGGCGCAGATCGGCGACCTGACCCGGCTGCAGACCGTCCTCGCTTAGGCAGGGCGGCAGCGAGCTCTCAGGCAAGCGCCGCGTCGACGATGCGGAACTGCACCGTGCGGTTGCCGTTCCAGTGATTGCCCGACAATGAGCCGGCGACGTGCACCGGTTTGCCCCTGTTCTTGAACAGGAATTCGCCGAGCGCAGTATCGACGGCGCGAAAGGCGATCGCCTGGATGCGGCCGCCACTTTCCGACTGCAGGTCGGCGCGGATATGGTTGCTGCCGACCGCCCGCGCATCGACAAGCCGGTGGCGCGGCAGCGCGAACACCGGCGCGACATGCCCGGCGCCGAACGGCCCTGCCCTCTCTAGTGCATCGAGCAGCCCAAGCGTGGCGCCCTCGGCGGCTAGCGCACCGTCGATCGCCAGGCTCTCCTCGCCTTGCAGCCGGAATACATCCACCGCCGCGCGCTCTTCGAAGAAAGCCCTGAGTTCGCCGAGCTTCGCCCGCTCGACAGTGATGCCGGCCGCCATTCCGTGGCCGCCGCCCTTGACGATAAGTCCGGCATCGGCAGCCTCGCGCACCAGCCGGCCGAGGTCGAAGCCAGACACTGAACGGCCTGAACCGGTACCGACACCATTGACGTTGAAGGCGATGGCAAATGCGGGCCGGCGCGCATGGTCCTTGAGCCGCGAGGCAAGCAGGCCGACAATGCCCGGGTGCCAGTTGCTGCTGGCTGTGACCACGATGGCCGGACCATTGCCGCCGGCAAGCTCGGCGTCGGCCTCTGAGCGCGCCGCGGCCAGCATCTCCTGCTCCATCGACTGCCGCTCCTGGTTGAGCCGATCCAGCGTCTCGGCGATGGTGCGGGCTTCGACCGGGTCGTCGGTTGCAAGCAGGCGGCTGCCAAGTGCTGCGTCGCCGATGCGCCCGCCGGCGTTGATGCGCGGACCGATCAGAAAGGCCAGATGGAACGTGTTGATCGGCTCGCCGATACGCGAGACCCGCGCCAACGCCGCCAGCCCTTCGTTCCTCTGCTGCCGCGCAACCTGCAGCCCCTTGACAACGAAGGCGCGGTTGATGCCGGTGAGCGGCACCACGTCGCAGACGGTGCCAAGCGCTACCAGATCGAGCAGGCCAAGCAGGTCAGGCGGTGCGGCATCCGGCAGGCGGCTGCGCAGAATCTTCGCGGTCTGCACCAGGCAAAGGAAGACGACACCGGCGGCACAAAGATGACCTTGGCCGGAAAGGTCGTCCTCGCGATTGGGGTTGACGACCGCAGTCGCCGCCGGCAACGGCCCGCCGACCTGATGGTGATCGAGCACCACGACGTCGGCGCCGACGGCCTTCGCCGCGTCGATGGAAGCAGCACTATTGGTGCCGCAATCGACGGTGACGATCAGCGTCGCGCCGCGCGAAACGAGTTCGCGCATCGCTTCCGGATTGGGGCCGTAGCCCTCGAAGATGCGGTCCGGTATGTAGATCTCCGACGGCACCGAGAAATGCGCGAGAAAGCGCTTGAGCAGCGCCGATGAGGCGGCGCCGTCGACATCGTAGTCGCCAAAGATCGCCACCTTTTCCCTGGCCATCACCGCCTGGGCGATGCGAGAGGCGGCCTTGTCCATGTCGGTCAGCGATGCCGGGTCGGGCAGCAGGTTGCGGATGGTCGGATCCAGAAACTGCTCGGTCTGCTCGGCGGTGACGCCACGCCCGGCCAGCACGCGTGCCACGATATCGGGCACGCCATACCCTTGCGCGATGGCGAGCGCGGCCATGTCCTGACGCTCGGTCAGCCGGTGTTCCCAGGAAACGCCGGTGGCCGACTGCCTGACATCGAGGAAAAAGCGTCTTTCCCCCGTCACGTGACGCGCCGTCTGCAATTTGTCATTGCGCACAGTATGCAACGGCTAACTGAGTCGAAATCAAAACTTTTCCAGATCCTGGTGCCTGGCCTTGATTTCGCGCACGGTCCGCGATGACGATCGCAGGACGATCGTGTGCGTGGTGATGAAATTGCGGCCGAACTTGACGCCGGCCAGCATATTGCCGTCGGTGACGCCGGTCGCGGCAAACAGCACGTCGCCGCGTGCCATGTCTTGCGTGTGGTAGATCCGTTTAGGGTCGGAGATGCCCATCTTGGCGGCGCGCGCCAGCTTTTCCGGCGTATCGAGGATCAACTTGCCCTGCATCTGGCCACCGGTGCAGCGCAAGGCGGCAGCTGCGAGCACGCCTTCCGGCGCGCCGCCGGTGCCGAGATAGATGTCGATGCCGGTCTCGTCCGGGTCGGTGGTATGGATGACCCCGGCGACATCACCATCGCCGATCAGACGAATTGCGGCTCCGGTCGCCCGCACGGCTTCGATCAAGGCGCCATGGCGCGGCCGGTCGAGAATACAGGCGGTGATCTCCGCCACCGGCACGCCCTTGGCCCTGGCGAGGCTGGCGATGTTTTCGGCCGGCGAGGCATCGATGTCGATGATGCCGTCGGCATAGCCCGCGCCGATCGCGATCTTGTCCATATAGACGTCCGGCGCGAACAAAAGGCTGCCTTTTTCGGCAATGGCGATAACGGCCAATGCGTTGGGCAGGTTCTTGGCGCAGATCGTCGTGCCTTCGAGCGGATCGAGCGCTATGTCGACAGCCGGGCCTTTGCCGGTGCCGACCTCCTCGCCGATATAGAGCATCGGCGCCTCGTCGCGCTCGCCCTCGCCGATCACCACCGCGCCGTTGATGGCAAGACGGTTGAGCTCCTGCCGCATGGCATCGACCGCGACCTGGTCGGCGGCTTTCTCGTCGCCACGTCCGCGCAATTTGGCGGCCGCGACCGCGGCGCGTTCGGTGACGCGCACCAATTCCATGGTCAGTATCCGGTCGAGGCCGGCGACAATGTTCTGGGCCACATTCATCGATGGACAATCCTCGTTGGCAGTTTGTTTTTATTATGCATGTCGTTGTCCCAAAACCGCTGCACACTTTTGGGCGACATGCATTAGCCTCCCGCCAGAGACGCGCTTCTTGTGTCAAAGCCCCGTGACAACAGCAAGACCTGCGCTGGACCTTTTTGAAAGCGCAGCAATATCAATCGATTAAACGCAAAATGTGAGACTGCTATCCGGCCCGCTCGATGCGGATGACTTGCGGCTTGTCGGTCAGAAGGCTGTCCCTGGTGATGCCGTCGACGGCCTTGCGCACCGCCGCCTCGGTTGTCTCGTGGGTCACTAGGATGACGGTCTTCTGTGCCTCGGTTTCCGGCCCGGCGGCATGCTGGACGATCGATTCCAGCGAAATGTCGTTGTCGGCCATGCGCTTGGCTATTGCCGCGAAGACGCCGAGGCGGTCGTGTACGGTCAGCCGGATGAAATAACCGCCAGCATGGCTGCGCATCTGCGCTTTCTTGTAAGGCTTCAATTCCTTCGCCGGCCGGCCGAAGACCGGACCATGCTGGAAGCCAGGCCGGCTCTTGGCGATGTCGGCAATGTCGCCGATCACCGCCGACGCGGTGGCGTTGCCGCCGGCGCCAGGGCCGGAAAGCAGCAATTCGCCGAGGATGTCGGTTTCGATCGCCACCGCATTGGTGACGCCGTGCACCTGCGCGATGACCGAGGCCGTCGGCACCATGGTCGGGTGCACGCGCTGCTCGATGCCGCTTTCGGTGCGTTGGGCGACGCCAAGCAGCTTGATCCGGTAGCCGAGATCGCCGGCCGCGCGGATGTCGGCCTGGCTGATGTTGGAGATGCCTTCCATGTAGATATCGTTGGCGGCGATCTTCGTGCCGAAGGCAAGGCTGGTCAGGATCGACAGCTTGTGCGCGGTGTCGTGACCCTCGATGTCGAAGGTCGGGTCGGCTTCGGCATAGCCCAGCCGTTGCGCATCCTTCAGGCAGGCATCGAAAGACAGGCCCTCGGCTTCCATGCGCGTCAGAATGTAGTTGCAGGTACCGTTGAGGATGCCGAAAACGCGGGTCACCGAATTACCGGCCATCGCCTCGCGCATTGTCTTGATGACCGGAATGCCGCCGGCCACCGCCGCCTCGTAATTGAGCAGCACGCCTTTCCTCTCGGCGATCTCGGCCAATGCCACCCCGTGTTTGGCAAGCAACGCCTTGTTTGCGGTGACGACATGTCGGCCGGCCTCGAGCGCCGCTTTGACGGACGAGCGTGATGGGCCTTCGTCGCCGCCGATCAGCTCGACGAACACGTCGATCTCGGCGGTCTGCGCCATCTTGACGGCGTCGTCGAACCACTGTGCTGTGCCAAGATCAACGCCGCGGTCGCGTTTGGGATCGCGGGCCGAAACCGCCGACACGACGATGTCGCGCCCGCACTGCCGCGTCAGTTCGGCCGCCTTGTCGCGTAGCACGCGGGCCACCGACGCACCGACGGTGCCGAGCCCGGCAATTCCAACACGCAACGCTTCAGCCATGTCCGGCGACGCCCCATTCAGTCGGTTGATGTGTAGAAAATCAGCGATGCGCGGCGAGCGGCACGACGTTATTCGGCTGCTTGGCGCTGGATGCGAGGAAGCGCTTGATGTTGCGCGCCGCTTGCCGGATCCGGTGCTCGTTTTCGACCAGCGCGATGCGTACGTGATCGTCGCCATGCTCGCCGAAGCCGACGCCCGGCGCCACCGCGACGTCGGCGTGCTCGATCAGGAGCTTGGAGAATTCAAGCGAGCCCAGGTGCTTGAACGGCTCCGGGATCGGCGCCCAGGCGAACATCGAAGCCGCCGGTGCGGGAATGATCCAGCCGGCGCGGCTGAAAGCGTCGACCATGACATCGCGGCGTTTGCGGTAGACGTCGCGCACTTCGGCGATGTCGGCGCCGTCGCCGTTGAGTGCATGCGCCGCCGCCACCTGGATTGGCGTGAAGGCGCCGTAGTCGAGATAGGATTTCACTCGCGTCAGCGCCGAGATCAGCCGTTCATTGCCGACCGCAAAACCCATGCGCCAGCCCGGCATCGAAAAGGTCTTCGACATCGAGGTGAACTCGACGGCGACGTCTATGGCGCCCGGCACCTGCAGCACCGAAGGCGGCGGATTGCCGTCGAAATAGATCTCCGAATAGGCAAGATCCGACAGGATGATGATGTCGTTCTTCCTGGCGAAGGCCACCACCTCCTTGTAGAAATCGAGCGAAGCGACCAGTGCCGTCGGGTTGGACGGATAATTGAGGATCAGTGCCAGCGGCTTCGGGATCGAATGGCGGATGCCGCGCTCCAACGCCGGGATGAAGCCGTCGTCCGGCTCGACCTGCAGCGAGCGGATGACGCCGCCTGACATAATGAAGCCGAAGGCGTGGATCGGATAGGTCGGGTTGGGGCACAGGATCACATCGCCGGGGGCGGTGATCGCCTGCGCCATATTGGCAAAGCCCTCCTTCGAGCCGAGCGTCGCCACCACCTGGCTGTCCGGGTCGAGCTTCACACCGAAGCGGCGGGCATAGTAGTTGGCCTGGGCACGACGCAGGCCCGGAATGCCGCGCGACGACGAATAGCGGTGCGTGCGCGGATCGCGTACCACCTCGCAGAGTTTGTCGACGATGGCCTTGGGCGTCGGCAGGTCCGGATTGCCCATGCCAAGGTCGATGATGTCGGCGCCGCGCGAACGGGCGCTGGCCTTCAGCCGGTTGACCTGTTCGAAGACATAGGGCGGAAGCCGGCGGACCTTGTGAAATTCTTCCATGGCAGTTCCAGACAGTGAGGTTGCGGTCGCGCGTATAAGCTTATTTGCAACTAGGGTCGAGAGCGGGGTCGCATTTGCCTTCGATCTGCTTCAGCGCCTCGGCGCCGTGTTTTTTTGCCAGCTGGTCCAGCGCTGCCTGGTCCGCAACCTTGACGCCGCCGCCCTTGGCGGCCTGGCTCTGCTCCTCGGCCTTCAGTTGGGCGAGCTTGGCGTTCTTTTCCTCGTCGGTGAATTGCTCGGCCGCCACCTGCGGCCGGATGTTCAGGTTCGGATAGGAACCGGTGTCCTTCGCGCCGACAAGGCCGGTGGCGGGCGCTGCACCTTCTATGTTGCTGCTCGTGCAACCGGCCATCGCCAACATGACGAGCGCCATGCGGCAAAAACGACCAGTGCCGGAAAAAACGTTCTTGCCAATATTAATCGTCATATTGTTTTCCTGGCGGCCGGGTTAGAGCACATTGGACCCTGTTCGATATCCCATGGTAATATGTCAACAAAACGCTTCGGGAGGAACCCTGCGAACCATGTCCAAAACACCCGATTCGGGCAAAGCGGAAGATGACCAACCTTCGACCGTCGAGCAATATCTGGTGAAGGACCCGGAACGCTTCGCTCTGAACATGGCCCGCATGATCGAGCAGGCCGGCAAGGCCGCCTCGGCATGGGCCGAGCCGCGGGAAAAGGGCGAGGTGCGCGATCACGTCGCCGAGCCGGTCGTCGACATGGTGAAGACGTTCTCCAAGCTCACCGAGTACTGGCTCTCCGACCCGCAGCGCGCGCTGGAGGCGCAAACGCGGCTGTTTTCCGGCTACATGACCGTCTGGGCCAACGCCGTCCAGCGCATCGGCGCCGGCGCCGAGGACGCCGAGGACGCGGTCAAGCCCGAGCGCGGTGACAAGCGTTTCCAGGACCCGGAATGGGGCCGCAACGCCTTCTTCGATTTCCTCAAACAGGCGTATCTGGTCACCTCGCGCTGGGCGGCCGAACTGGTCGAGCACGCCGACGGCCTGGACGAGCACACCCGCCACAAGGCCGGCTTTTATGTCAAGCAGGTGTCCAATGCCATCTCGCCGTCGAATTTCATCCTGACCAATCCGGAATTGTTTCGCGAGACTGTCGCCTCGAACGGCGAAAACCTGGTGCGCGGCATGAAGATGCTGGCCGAGGACATTGCCGCCGGCAAGGGCGACCTGAAGCTGCGGCAGGCCGATTATTCGCCTTTCGAGATCGGCAAGAATCTCGCCACCACGCCGGGCAAGGTGGTCGGCCGCAGCGACGTCGCCGAAATCCTGCAATACGAACCGACTACCGACACCGTGCTCAAGCGGCCGCTGCTGATCTGCCCGCCATGGATCAACAAATACTACATCCTCGACCTCAACCCGCAAAAATCCTTCATTCGCTGGGCGGTCGAGCAAGGCCACACCGTCTTCGTCATCTCCTGGATCAACCCGGATGAGCGGCACGGCGCCAAGAGCTGGGAGGCCTATATCAGGGAGGGCCTGCAATACGGCCTCGACACGATCGAGAAGGCCACCGGCGAAAGGCAAGTCAACGCCATCGGCTATTGCGTCGGCGGCACGCTGTTGGCGGCAGCGCTGGCCTTGATGGCGCAGGAAGGCGACCACCGCATCAAATCGGCGACCTTCTTCACCACCCAGGTCGATTTCACCTATGCCGGCGATCTAAAAGTGTTCGTCGACGAGGAACAGGTCGCGGCCGTCGAAAAGGCGATGAACGAAAAAGGCTATCTCGACGGCACCAAGATGGCGACTGCATTCAACATGCTGCGCTCGGGCGACCTGATCTGGCCCTATGTCGTCAACAACTACATGCGCGGCAAGGATCCCCTGCCCTTCGACCTGCTCTACTGGAATGCCGATTCGACCCGCATGGGCGCTGCCAACCATTCCTTCTATTTGCGCAATTGCTATCTCGAGAACAGGCTTTCGCAAGGCATGATGGAACTGGCGGGCCGCACGGTTTCGCTGAAGGACGTTACCATGCCGGTCTACAACCTCGCCTCTAAGGAGGACCATATCGCGCCGGCGCTGTCGGTATTCCTCGGCTCGAAATATTTCGGCGGCGAGGTCGATTACGTCATGGCCGGCTCCGGCCACATCGCCGGGGTCGTCAATCCGCCGGCGGCGCAGAAATATCACTACTCGACCGGCGGCAAGCCGGCCGGCGACTTCGACCAGTGGCTCGCCGGGGCCACCGACCATCCCGGTTCCTGGTGGCCGCACTGGCAACGCTGGATCGAAGCCAGGGACAATACCCGCGTACCGGCCCGCAAACCGGGCGAGCATATGCAAGTTCTAGGCGAAGCCCCCGGCACCTATGTCAAGGTGCGCGTGTAACCATCTGTAATGTGTGGTGAGTTGACGCGCCGCCAAAAGCGGGCGAAATGGTGCCGTCAACCCTGAGCAGCCTTGATTCATCCTCTAGCCGCCAAATTACTTTGAGGCTTGCAGATTTGACACAGGTCTCGTTTCCGGTTCGGGGAACAAGGGTCATTTCGACGAGACGTTTCGACGCCGCGCCAATGACGAACCGGTCGGATATCGAGGGGGAATTTTGTTTTGAGATCAGCAGGATCGCGCCTCGCGAAGGGAGAAAGCCGCGCCATTGTGGCGGCGCTTTTCTCGGTGCTCCTGGCGTCCTGCACCTCGGCCGGCGACCCGACCATGTCGGTCGGCATGCCAGGCTATAATACCTCGGCTACCGAAATCAGCACGGCCGCCGGTGCGCCCCAGGCCAGCACGGCCGCATCATCGTCGCAGATGACGACCGCACAAATGACGATGAATGCCGACGGTGACGCCAACCTTCCCGAGCAGGTCGCCTATGTGCCGGTGGCCAAGCCAGGGGCCAAGCTCGACGCTGGCTTCCCGATCGCCGTCCCCACGGCAGCCGAGACGATCGCGGCACACACGCCGCAGCCGCTGCAACCAAACGCCCAGACGGCCGAACAGGCCGTGGCGCAGAACAGTGCTGATGCATCGAAGCCCGACGCCAAGGCCGCCGCGCCGGCGATGAACAACCCGGTCTATGTGACCGCCGGTGAGATGCCGCAGCCACAGGCCTACGCACCGAAGAAAAACTTCCTGGCCTCGCTGTTCAGCGCCACCCCCGCTTCGGCAGCATCGCCGGCCAACAGCAGATCGGGCGGGCAGCCAACGGTCATGCAGGCCAAGGCGACGCCTGCGGCAAAACCTACCGTGACCCTGGCTTCGGCCAACCCGGCTGAAAAGCCGGTGCAGCTGGTGTCGACGGGCGATACCAGCCACTTCACGGCCGATGCGCTGCCCGGCGTGCGACAGACGGCGCTGTTCGAGATCAAGCGCAAATCCGGCCTCGACGATGAGAGTGACGTCGATCTCAACGAAGACGAAGGTTCGGGTGGCGCCTACCAGGTCGCCTCCGCCGCCGGCCTTGCCCGGCTGGCGCCCAACGGCCTCCTGAAACAGAACGAAAGCGTCGATGTCGCCTGCTTGAAGCCGTCGCTGGTTCGCGTGCTGAAGACGATCGAAGGCCACTACGGCCGCAAGATGACGGTCACCTCCGGCTATCGCGATCCGGCCCGCAACCGCCGCGCCAACGGCGCCAAGAATTCGCTGCACATGTACTGCGCCGCCGCCGACATCCAGGTCCCCGGCGTCTCGAAGTGGGAACTGGCGAGCTACATCCGCACCATGCCGGGCCGCGGCGGCGTCGGCACCTACTGCCACACCGAATCCGTTCACGTCGATGTCGGACCGGAGCGCGACTGGAACTGGCGCTGCCGCAGGCGCGGCTAGGGCGAGGATCTTCCGTCACCGCGAAGGCCCTTCGGCGGCGTTGCATCATGCCGCAAAAACCAGCTTGGCTGTCGGAAAGACGCGGTTTGGAGCCAAAGGAAAAAAGTTGTCGCAGCCGGCGGCAGACGGGTTGCCGGTTTGTCGCGACGCAACTATAAGCGCTCACATCTGAGCGCGCCCATCGTCTAGCGGTCAGGACACCGCCCTTTCACGGCGGTAACAGGGGTTCGATTCCCCTTGGGCGTACCAGCATTTCAACTTGGCATTATGTCTATCGCCAGCGTGATGCTGCGCAAGCTTTGCTGGACCCGCCACTCTGATAGGGATGTCGGCAACAAGAGGCGAAGACGACTGAGGACTACGTCGAAGGCTGTCTACGCCCGCAGTCCCCTCGCCTCGCCGCCGCGCTTGCGCGGAACCATCATGTCCCTGGCAAGCAGGCGGCTCACCCGGCAAAAGGCCATGAAGGCCCGCCATGCGTCTTCGGTCTCGACGATGTCCACCGTGGCGCCAAAACAGGCATTGAACGCGGCCTGGTAGGTTGGTCCCTTCCGGCGAACCGGCCACGTTTGCAGGAAATCGAGCGCCTGCTCGACACTGTAGATTTCCTCGACCGGCTGGCCGGGCACAGGCGCGATCCGCACCGGCACCTCGAATTGCAGTCTGTCCATTCGATCTCTCCCGAACCGACCCCCGCAGCAGCGCCGTTCGTCGCAAAAAGTTGCCGTGGCGGCTAACGCTTGGGCCGACTTCTCGCCTAGAAATGTGTCGTCACTGCGGTAGCCAGATGAATCCGGCGGAAGCATGAGCCGCTGCAGGCAAGGAGAATGCTCCCAGGCATGAATATCGCCGGTCTTCGGCCGTCGCCGGCAGTTCGTCCTTGAACCTTGCGCTTTCCAGTGCCAAATCTGGGGGGATTTCTCTCGCGGGGCTCATCCACGCCTCGCATCCCTGCAAGACGGACAAAAATGGTCACCTATCTCGACGCCGCCACGGCACCGCTCAGAAACACCGGCCAGATCCGTCTTTACGACGAGGAAGGTTTTGTCGGCATGCGCAAGGCTTGTGATCTCACCGCGCGCTGCCTCGACGAACTGGTACCGATTGTGGCGCCCGGCGTCACCACCGAAGCGATTGATCGCTTCGTCTTCGAGTTCGGGATGGACCATGGCGCGCTTCCGGCGACGCTCAACTACCGTGGCTACACGAAATCATCCTGCACCTCGATCAACCACGTCGTCTGTCACGGCATACCCGACAGCAAGCCGTTGAAGGATGGCGACATCGTCAATATCGACGTCACCTATATCCTCGACGGCTGGCATGGCGACTCCTCGCGCATGTATCCGGTGGGCACGATCAAGCGTGCCGCGGAGCGGCTGCTCGAAGTCACGTATGAGTGCCTGATGCGCGGCATCGCGGCAATCAAGCCGGGCGCCCGAACCGGCGCCATCGGCGCCGCCATCCAGACCTATGCCGAAGCCGAGCGTTGCTCGGTGGTGCGCGATTTCTGCGGCCACGGGGTTGGCCGGCTGTTTCACGACGCGCCGAATATCCTGCATTACGGCAGCGCCAGCGAAGGCGTCGAGATGCGGCCGGGCATGATCTTCACCGTCGAGCCGATGATCAATCTCGGCCGGCCGCATGTGAAAGTGCTGTCGGACGGCTGGACCGCGGTGACGCGCGACCGTTCGCTGTCGGCGCAGTACGAGCACACGATCGGCGTCAACGAGACCGGCTGCGAGATCTTCACGCTGTCGCCAAAAAACCTCGACCGCCCCGGCCTGCGGGCCTAGTGTCTGGCAGATCGGGCGTTACCTTGCCCGGCAAATGCTGGGTGGGGCAGTCATGAATGGTGACGACGACGAGCGGGCCTTCTTTCCCGAAAGGCCAGTGCGATCGCCCGCGAAGGCGGTGGCCGCCAACAAGCCGCATTATCTCGGCCATCGCGACCGCCTGCGCGAGCGCTTCGCCGCCGGTACCAACACCCTCCCCGACTACGAACTGCTCGAGCTTTTATTGTTTCGGCTGATCCCGCGCGCCGACACCAAGCCTGTCGCCAAGGCATTGCTGGCACGCTTCGGTACATTGGCCGAGGTCCTCGGTGCGCCCGTCGAGCGCCTGCAGGAGGTGAAGGGCATCGGCCCGGCGGTGGCGCTCGACCTCAAGGTGGTTGCGGCAACGGCGCAGCGCATGGCGCGCGGCGAGATCGCCGGCCGCGAGCTGTTGTCGACCTGGACGCAGGTTCTCGAATACTGCCGGTCGGTGATGGCCTTCGAGGAGCGCGAGCAGTTCCGCATCCTGTTCCTCGACAAGAAAAACGCGCTGATCGCCGACGAAGTCCAGCAGGTCGGCACCGTCGACCACACACCGGTCTATCCGCGCGAGGTGGTCAGGCGCGCCTTGGAGCTCTCCGCCACGGCGATCATTCTGGCGCATAACCATCCGTCGGGAGACCCGACGCCGTCGCGCGCCGACATCGAGATGACCAAGCTGATCATAGAGACGGCCAAACCGCTTGGCATTGCCGTTCACGACCACATCATCATCGGCAGGAAAGGCCACTCCAGCATGAAGGGCCTGCTGCTGATCTGAGGTTTGGCGTTGTTTTCTGCTTTGTCCGCTGTGCGCCTATGGACCGCAACGTCAAGGCGGTCGGCTCGATAAAACTCTGGCGCCGAGGCTCAGCTGGCCGTGCGCAGGCGCCGCGATCTGACAAAGGTCTTAAGTCCCTCGGAATCGAATGCGTGGCCGAACGCATAACCCTGCAATATGTCGCAGCCTAGGCCCTTGAGTAGCCGTGCATGCTGCATCGTCTCGACGCCTTCCGCCACGACCTCGATACCCAGCGACTTGCCGATTTCAATGATCGACGAGACAACCTGCCTTCTCTGCGGAGATTTGACGATTGGGGTGACCAGCTGCCGATCTATCTTCAGCCGGCGCGGCTGCAACTTCAGCAAACTGACCATCGAAGCGTAGCCGGTACCAAAATCGTCTATTTCGACGTCAATCCCCAGCTCTTTTATCTGCTCGATATTCCAGGTGACAAGGTCGTCGTTCTCGTCCAGGAAAATCGACTCAACAAGCTCGAACGAAACTGTTCCTTTCTTGATATTTTGTTCTCGCAGGCTCTTGATGAGCTCCTCGTCTTGAAGGCGCCTGGCCGAGACATTGACCGACACCCGCGGAATGTGAAGTTTTGCAGCGGACCACTCTTCGAAATCCGAAAGCGATTGCTTCAATATGGCTTGGTCGATGATCGAGACGACGTTCAGTTCTTCTGCAATTCTCAGGAAGACGTCGGGCGCCAAAATACCCTTTGTTGGATGTTTCCACCTCGCCAGCGCCTCAACCCCAACGATTTCGAGCGTCTTTGCGTCAAATTGGGGCTGGTAGAAGGGGATGAACTCGTTGCGCTCGAGGCCGCCGAGAATTTCGTCGGCAATCCGCTTAGTATCGACGATTTCGCTTTGCATCGCGTCGGTGAAGAATTCGTATCGATTGCGGCCCCGCCCCTTTGCGCGGTAAAGGGCGATATCGGCGTTCACCAGCAGGTGTTTGGCTTCGACATCTTTTGCGTTATCGACAGCGATTCCCACGCTGACACCAAAACGGCATCGATGACCCTGATAGTAGACGGGTTCGCGCATCTGGCTGATGATGCGGTCGGCGAGCAGCGCCAGTTGCTTGGTATCGTCGCGCACCACGCACAGAACGATGAATTCGTCTCCTCCGATACGGGCGACGAATCCCTCGTCGCCGACCTTCGACCTGAGCACGGTTGACGCGTGAACCAACATCGCGTCACCGGCGGCGTGGCCCAGCGTATCGTTGATGTGCTTGAACCGATCCAGATCTATGTGAAGCAGTGCCGCGTGCCCGCCTGAGCGCCTGGCGTTTGCCGCGTAATGTTCCAGTACCTGGTCGAGGTAACGCCGGTTGGGCAAGCCGGTCAGCGAATCATGAAGCGCGATGTGCTCTATGCGCGCTTTGGCCGACTCGAGTTCTGCATTTTTCGACTCGGACAGCTGTTTTGCACGAACCAGATCCTTGTTCAGCAGGACGTCGGCAGTCACGTCCCATTCCGCGCCGATCATTTTTGGGGTGTCGTTTGCGACCCGGTAAAGGATCGCCTTGGACCGGACATGACGGATCTCGCCATCCTGACGCACAATCCGGTACTCCGACAAATATGGTCTTCCGCTGGCCACCGCCCTGTCGAAGTCCGCGTTGGCGCCAGCCAAATCATCTGGGTGGATTGCTCCCGCCCAGTCTGGGTAGCCCCGGTGCTCGCCGGTTGGTTTGCCATATATTTCGTTGACGCGATCATCCCACGTAAGCTCGTTGGTCGCGAGATCGTGTTCCCAAACCCCAATAGCCGAAGCTTCCAGAGCGAGTTCCAAGCGTCGTGACAATCGACGCAATTCCGCATAATTGCGCTGTCTTTCGCCAATCAGGCGGCCTGTGACCAGGAAAGGGAACACAACCAAGGCTCCGGCCGTCGCCATGATCGCGCGCAACAACCATGCGTTGCTTGGCGTCGAAGGCCAGCCATTTTTGGGAATGGCCGCGAGCTGCCACGAGCCGGAAGGAAGCAAAACGTCAGCCGTCACGGGATCGCTTTTGCTGATCTCCTCATTGCCGTAGAATTGACCACCTCGGTGACCGAGGGCGTCCCTGCCGATCAGCGCTACGTCGATCCCGAGATCGTCGTCAAGCAAGCCGCTCGCTCTGTAAAGGCGCTGCACGTCGACAACGGCGGAAATGATACCCCAGAACCTTTCCGTATTGCCAGCGCTCGGCACGAAGACCGGAAAGCGGCCGATGAAGCCTTGTCCTCCCTGTTTCAGGTCGACGGGACCGGCAAGCACCAGCTTGCGTTCGTCTCGCGCCCTTAGCGCAGCCGCACGCTGCCGCTCGTTCTTGCGGTAGTCCAGACCCATCGCCTGCTCGTTACCCTCCATCGGATACATAAGGGAAACGACCAGATCGGGCGCGCCGGCAATATCGTTCAATTGCGAGTCGGCGCCAAACAGATTGCTCGCGAGCGAGGCGAAGCGTTGCTGTCCCATATAGGGCTCGGTCACGACCGCGGCGACCAGTCCACGCACGAGCTGGAGGTTTCCATTGATATTGCCTTCGAGCTTGGCGCGGATGAGATTGACCTTGGTCAGCACGTCCGCACGGACGGCCTGGTCCGAGACGATTTTGTTCTGGTGCTCCGCGAACGCTGCGCTGACAAGGATGACGACAAACGCGATCGCCGCCGGAATATTTGCCGACGAAAAGACGGCCTCCTTGATGCCGTTGAACCTAGCGCGGAAAAAAGCCAATAGGCGATTCCTCAAGTGCCATTTTCAGGTTCTCGGGGTCGACCCGATGAGGAACATTAGCTTTCAATGTTTAATTTGACCTTCATACTCCTGAGAAATTTCATTTTCCGACGGCTGACGCCGGCTGCGATACCGACAGCGATGCTGAAGGCGGGCTGCACGATGCGGACCAACATGAAACGCCAGCTAGATCAGCCTTGCTCGGAAGATCGAGGCGCACGAGCGCCATTGCACATTTCGACGCTCCGACCCGAGTACGTCAGAGCATTGACCTTGGACTAGTGCCCCTCAATCGCCTTGGGAGACACAAGGTATGGTATCTTGCCGACGCTGCGCTTCGTCGCGCCAATGGAATAGGCCATCGGTATCTTGGGAGAGTTCTCGGGTAGGCCGTACATATCCTTGCCGGCCCGCACGGCAAATGAAAAGTGCTGCCACGAAACCGTGTCATGCTCATTGAGAAAATCGAGCGTCAGACCAGCTGAAATCAGCGCATTCACCACGTCACTGATCGGGTGGATCCATTCATAATAGCGAGGATGCTTCAAGATACGATCATCGCCGGTGTAGGTCAGTTCCTCGTTCCAGGCGAGCGGCCGAGCTATCGGCGTTCGCCAGTCGTGCTTCAATTCCAGGGCCGCGGCCTTTCGATCGCACTGAAACATCAATGGATGGCCCTCGGCCATGTAGAGGCGGCCGCCGGGTCGCAGAAGATCGGCAACCACCCGCGCCCAACGGAACACGTCGTCCAGCCAGTTTACCGAACCCCAAGTAACGTAAGCGATATCAAAGGTCCGGCCGAGCGCTTCCACCGCCTCGAACAGTGGCGCTTCCACGAAGCGCACGTCGGTGCCTGCCTTCGCAGCAAAATCCCGCGCCGCCACGATCGCCGTCGGTGAAAAGTCGAGCCCGGTCACGCTGCCTGCGCCGAGATTCTTCAGGCTGATCGTGTCAAGACCGATGTGACACTGCAGGTGGACGATATCCTTGCCGGCGATATCGCCGAGCTCGCGCGTTTCCAGCTCATAGAGATTGGATCCGCCGGCCAGCACGTTCTCGATGTGGTAGCTGCCCGTTGTGTCGGTCGAGTGCAGTTCGGCCCGATCATCCCAATTAAGGCGGTTCGCGCCCAGAAACCGTTCCAAATTCCCCCCACCCCTGACTGACGCATGGTAAACAAGTCGTTAAAGCACCTTTGCAGCGAAAGTAGCGCGCGTCAATCCGGACCGGGCGGCAGTGCGCCGCCGCTCGCGAAAGCATTAGCCCCGGGAAGGCTGGCTGCTGATCGAAGGCTTCTGGCGCGATCGCCGCGCCCGGCGACAAGACCCCGCAGGCGCTCCCGGACTCCGCCGTCCTCTGTATGTGGATTAGTCGGTTCCTCAGCCCGGCACAGCCACCATCGCGATATTTCTGGTGAGCTCGTTTGTGGGGGCAACTGCGTCTGCCGTGCCGCTCGTAAGTGCTCGGTAGAGTGCCACATAATCGCTGCACATGCGCTCGACCGTGAACCGCTTCTCGAACGTCTGCCGCACTCGTGCGCGATCGAGGCTGTCTATGCGCCGGAGCGCGCCCACGGCTTCCTCCACCGTATCCACGATCCATCCGGACACACCGTCATCGATGATCTCCGGGACGGCGCCACGCCGGAACGCAACCACCGGCGTACCGCAGGCCATTGCTTCGATCGTTACGAGCCCGAAGGGTTCCGGCCAGTCGATCGGAAACAAAAGCGCTATCGCATTGCCCAGAAAATCCGCCTTTTGCCGCTCATCGATCTCGCCAATGAACTCCACGTTCGAATGCCGCAGCACTTGCGGCTCGACCCTTTCCTTCCAGAACGACTGGTCCACCTTGTCGATCTTGGCGGCGATCTTCAGGGGAAACCCGGCCCGCGCTGCTATTTCTATGGCCGCTTCCGGCCCCTTTTCCGGCGAGATGCGACCGAGAAACGCAAGATAGCCAGAGGTGTTCGGGTGGAATGGTAAAAGATCGCGGGGCAGGCCGTGATGCACGGTTCCAACCCAATTGACGGGCGGCATGGGCCGGCGCTGGTCGAAGGAGATCGAGACCAGGGGAACGTCGTCGAACATCGCATAAAGCTGCGCCAGATCGGGCAGGTCGAGCCTGCCGTGAAGCGTGGTAACCGTTCGTCTGGCAAAATCCCGAATTATGGGGAAGTGCAGGACATCGACGTGGAAATGTAAAACGTCGAATTCATCGGCTCGCCGACGCACCCGTTCAAGCATCATAACATGGTGCGGACCACCGTCCTGGACCCTGGGGTTCAGGCGCAGCGCGACGTCGCAACACCGCACCAGCTCGGCTGAGGTACGAGAATCGGCGCTGGCGAACAGCGTCACCTCGTGGCCCTGTCGGACAAGTTCTTCGGTCAGATACGAAACAATTCGCTCGGTTCCACCGTAGGTTCGGGGCGGCACGGATTCGGTTAGCGGTGCGATCTGGGCTATTTTCATTTAGAAAATCTTTTCGGCGGCGATCGCCGTCTTTCAAACAAGCTTCGGCGGCAACCAAGACAAGCGAGAGCTTCCCGTTGCGAAGTATTCTATGCAGAGCGTATTTATAGTTGTGCCGTCCGTGCTCCTCCCGTGCAATCAGGTTTCCCTTATTCAACTCCTCTGCATCCAAGAACTGCGATCCATGAGAAATGTTTCACCGGCTCGATAAAAAGACAGAATGAGCTACGCGCCGCCGCCCCGCCGCCCCCTGACAGGCAGCTTTGGATCGCTCGATCACCACCAATTGATCCAGGCGTGCCGGTGCCGAATGGAACATAAAGCCCGGAATTCAGTTAGATAGCTGGATTTGGCTGGAGTACCGCCAGATGCGGAATTCCAGCCGGGCAGGGCACTACCGTGACACGGAGTGAGCGGCTTCGGGCGCATCTCGCCGAACTCAGGCACCACCTTGCCGAACTCAGGAGCCATAAACGCTCCTTATGGAGGATGCCATGAACCAGTGGACAAACGCCAGGCTCTGTGACGTAGCCAACCTGATCCTTGGGGCAATTCTGTTCTTCTCTCCCTGGATCTTCGCATTTGCGGCAGGCCCGCAGACGCAGAACGCCCTCGGCAGCGGAATCTTGATCGTCGTGCTTTCGGTTGCCGCCCTCGCAGCATTTGCCGTGTGGGAAGAGTGGGTGAACCTGGTCGTCGGACTGTGGGTTCTCGCATCGCCCTGGGTGCTTGGATTCCAGGCGACCACGGCGATGACCGTGCATGTCGTGATCGGCATTCTGGTCGCCGTGCTGGCGGCGATCGAGCTCTGGATGATGTATCAGAACCCGCCGACCCAGTCCGCCGCCTAACAGGCGCAGCCAGCCAGCGCCCTTTTTTGGGCCTGACGGATCTATCGGTCGTCTGCCGGTCTCTCGGCAACAGCCACCGGAGGCCGGGCAGGCGGCGTTTGTTTGGACGAGAATAGGAAGGATGGCGCATTATGGTCGGTGACAATCCGCGTTCGACGGCCAGGATTGCGGGACATCCTATTCATCCGATGCTCGTGCCATTTCCGATCGCCTGCTTCGTCGGCACCCTGCTGACGGATCTAGCCTATTGGCGAACAGCGGAGGTGATGTGGGCTGACTTCTCCGCTTGGCTGGTTACCGTCGGCGTGATCATGGGCTGCCTAGCAGCGATCGCGGGGCTGATCGATTTCCTGGCCAATCCGCTGATAAGGGCACAGCCCCCCGCCTGGCCGCACGTGCTCGGCAATCTTCTGGCGCTGGCGTTATCCATCATCAACATGCTCGTGCACACCCGCGATGCATGGACCTCCATCGTTCCTACCGGCTTGATCCTCTCGGCGGTTGTCGTGCTCATCCTCATCTTCACTGGTTGGCTGGGCTGGTCCATGGTGTACCGGCATCACGTCGGAGTGGCGGATTGATGCGCATAGCAAGCTCCATCGGTCAGACCAGGCGCATCGCGGTGTCCGTCCTCGTTTGCACTGCGGCGATCACTCTTGCAGCGTGCAGCGGCAACGACCCGGATCCCAGCAGTCAGATAGGGCCGAATCCAAACCTGCCGGAGCCGATCCAATATTTCTTCCCGCCCATGCATCTCGCTTCCGTGGTCGGATGGAAGAACGACGAAAAGCCGACCGTCGCGCAGGGGCTGCAGATCCAGGCTTATGCCCACGGCTTGCAGCATCCGCGGTCGCTTTACGTGCTGCCCAATGGCGACGTCCTGGTGGTCGAGTCCAAGGCGCCGGGTGGCGAACCGATCAAACGGCCCAAAGATTTGGTGATGGGCTGGATCGAATCCTGGGTCACCTCGGGCGGCGACAGCGGCCCAAGCAACCGCATTACGCTGCTGCGCGACACCAATGGCGATGGCAAGCCGGAGCTGACCAGCGTATTCCTCGACCACCTGAGCTCCCCCTTTGGCGTGGCGCTGGTGGGAAGCGATCTCTACGTCGCCAATACCGACTCCATCGTCCGCTATCCCTACAGCACCAGTGACACAAAGATCACCGCGCCCGGGACGCCGCTAACCGCCCTGCCCGGCGGCCCGATCGACCACCATTGGACGAAGAGCCTGGCGGCAAGCCCCGACGGCTCGCTGCTCTATGTCGGCATCGGCTCGAACAGCAACGTCGCCGAAAACGGCATCGAGGCGGAGAAGAACCGCGCCGCCATCTGGCAGGTAGACAGGGCCACCGGCCGGTCGCGCATTTTCGCCAGCGGTTTGCGCAATCCAAACGGCCTGAGCTGGGAGCCGCAGACCGGGGCGCTCTGGGCAGTGATCAATGAGCGCGACGAGCTCGGCCCCAATCTCGTGCCGGATTATCTGACCTCGGTAAAGGATGGCGGCTTCTACGGATGGCCATACAGCTATTACGGCCAGCATCTCGATCCCCGCGTCATGCCCCAACGTCCGGACCTGGTCGCAAAAGCGATCGTTCCGGATTATGCACTGAGTTCCCACGTCGCCCCTCTGGGACTGGCCTTCTATACGGCAACCAGCCTTCCCGAGGCATATCGCGGCGGCGCCTTCGTTGGCGAGCATGGCAGCTGGAACCGCACGCGCTTTAATGGCTACAAGGTAGTGTTCGTACCATTCAGCGGCGGCCGTCCGAGCGGCGTCGCTACCGACGTGGTGACTGACTTCCTGGACAAGGACAACAAGGCGCGCGGCCGGCCTGTCGGCCTGGCTGTCGACAAAACCGGGGCCCTGCTCATCGCCGACGACGTCGGCAACACAGTTTGGCGGGTGACATCTGCCGGCCAATAAAGTGGCTCCACTCCCTTCGTCGAGCGTCGAGCAGGTGAACGGACACTGGTCGAAGCAATCGTGCTGACGTTCTTCGTCATGCTGCTGTTCCTGCAGAACCTGCGCGCGACGATCCCCGACGATCGCCGTTCCGGTGGTTCTGCCGGGCACATTCGGCGTGCCCGCCCTTGCCGGTTACTCGACGCTGACGATGTTTGCCACGCGCTGCCGCTGATCACCGCCGAACCGAAGGACCGCCAGCGCCGAAATGGTATTTTTGCCCTTCCCACAGCCGGCTCTAGAATTTTCATCGCAAATCAAGTTATGATGCACTTGGTATTTCCCGGGACGGCTTGCGCCGCTTGGAATACCGGGAGGAACCGGGACATGGCCGTTGCGCTTGTACTCGTTCTGATAGTCGTGGGCTCGGTGTTGTTCCACTTCCTGAGCCCATGGTGGTGGACGCCGATTGCCTCGAACTGGGACTATATCGACAACACCATCATCATAACTTTCTGGATCACCGGTGTCGTCTTCGCCGCCGTGGTTCTTTTCATGGCCTATTGCGTCTTCCGCTTCCGTCATCGGGAAGGCAATCAGGCGGCATATGAACCTGAGAACAGGCGGCTCGAATCCTGGCTGACGGTCGTCACCGCGGTTGGCGTCACCGCTTTGCTCGTTCCGGGCCTGTTCGTCTGGAGCCGGTTCGTTAACGTTCCAAGCGACGCAACCGAGGTCGAAGTCGTCGGCCAGCAGTGGCAATGGAGTTTCCGCCTCCCCGGCAAGGACGGCAAGCTCGGCACATCCGACACTCGCGACGTCAACGCTGAAAATCCACTCGGCGTCATCGCCACCGATGCCAACGGTCAGGACGATGTCGTAGTGGAAGCGGCCGACCTGCACCTCCCGGTAGGCAAACCGGTCAAGATGCTGCTCCGCTCGGTCGATGTGCTGCACGATTTCTACGTGCCGGAATTCCGCGCCAAGATGGACATGATCCCGGGCTCGGTCACCTATTTCTGGTTCACTCCGACCAAGACCGGAACCTTCCAGGTCCTGTGTGCCGAACTCTGCGGCCAGGGACATCCGATGATGCATGGCGTGGTCATGGTCGATACTCAGGAAGACTATCTGGCGTGGCTTGGCCAGCAGCAGACTTTTGCGCAGCTGTCCGCCCCCCAGCAGATGGGCTCGGCAGAATAGGAAGCCGGAACGACGGCGCGCCGTCGGGATTGAAATTAATGCGGCAAGCCCGAACTGTCGGGCTGGCCGAAAAAGGGCACGGAGGTGTTCCTATGGTCGATATCACACCTGCAGATGCGGTACCGCCGGCCGAAGTCGCGGAAATGGAACTCTACCATCCGCACAGCTGGTGGACGAAATACGTTTTCTCGCAGGACGCCAAGGTCATCGCCATCCAGTATTCGGCGACGGCGACAGCGATCGGCATGGTCGCGCTGGTGCTATCCTGGCTGATGCGGCTGCAACTCGGCTTCCCCGGCACATTCGACTTCATCACCCCGGAAGCCTACTACCAGTTCATCACCATGCACGGCATGATCATGGTGATCTACCTGCTCACGGCACTCTTCCTGGGCGGCTTCGGCAACTATCTGATCCCGTTGATGGTTGGTGCTCGCGACATGGTCTTTCCCTATGTCAACATGCTGAGCTACTGGATCTATCTGCTCGCCGTGCTGGTCCTGGTGTCGAGCTTCTTTGCGCCCGGCGGACCGACGGGTGCCGGCTGGACGCTCTATCCGCCGCAGGCGATCATGACCGGTACGCCAGGCGGCCAGGACTGGGGCATCATCCTGATGCTTGTCTCGCTGATCCTGTTCATCGTCGGCTTTACCATGGGCGGCTTGAACTATGTCGTGACGGTGCTGCAGGGGCGCACGCGCGGCATGACGCTGATGCGCCTTCCGCTTACTGTCTGGGGTATTTTCACCGCCACCGTCATGGCGCTGCTCGCCTTCCCGGCGCTGTTCGTTGCTTGCGTGATGATGCTGCTCGACCGGGCGCTCGGCACCAGCTTCTTCATGCCGGCGATCGTCGAGATGGGCGAACAGTTGCAGCACGGCGGCGGCAGCCCGATCCTGTTCCAGCATCTGTTCTGGTTCTTCGGCCATCCGGAGGTCTACATCGTGGCGCTTCCGGCCTTCGGCATCGTATCCGACCTGATCAGCACCCATGCGCGCAAGAACATCTTCGGCTACCGCATGATGGTCTGGGCCATCGTCGGCATCGGCGCGCTGAGCTTCGTGGTCTGGGCGCACCACATGTATGTCAGTGGCATGCATCCCTATTTCGGCTTTTTCTTCGCCACAACGACATTGATCATCGCCGTCCCAACAGCCATCAAGGTCTACAATTGGGTGCTGACGCTGTGGCGCGGTGACATCCACCTCACCATCCCGATGCTTTTTGCCTTGGCCTTCATCGTCACCTTCGTCAATGGCGGGTTGACTGGGCTATTTCTTGGCAATGTCGTCGTCGACGTTCCGCTGTCGGACACGATGTTCGTCGTCGCCCATTTCCATATGGTCATGGGGGTTGCCCCGATCATCGTAATCTTCGGCGCGATCTATCACTGGTATCCGAAGGTCACCGGCCGGATGCTGAACGAGACACTGGGCCGGTTCCATTTCTGGGTCACCTTCCTCGGCGCCTATCTGATCTTCTTTCCCATGCACTATCTCGGCTTGATGGGCGTGCCGCGGCGGTACAACGAATTGACCGACATGACGATCATGACGGAATCGGCCCATCACCTGAACTCGTTTATCAGCATCATGGCTTTTATAGTCGGTTTTGCTCAGATTGTGTTTCTGTTCAATCTCATCTGGAGCATCCGCCATGGCCGTGAGGCTGGCGGCAATCCGTGGCGGGCAACGACGCTCGAGTGGCAGACGCCCGAAACACCGCCCGCCCACGGCAATTTCGGCAAGGATCTGCCGATCGTCTATCGCTGGGCCTATGACTACAGCGTACCGGGAGCCAAGGAGGACTTCATACCGCAAAACGTTCCGGGCTCCTTCGCGCCCTCCAGGGAGCCGGCATGAGCGTAATCCTGGTCTTCCTGCTCGTGATCGCCGGTATTGCCGGGTGGTGGCTTTCCCATCAGCGGCTAATGACGAAACCGTGGCTCGAGCAAGGTATGATCGGGGATTTTGTCGCTCTGGACCGATCGGCGCTGCCGACCGCAAAGATCGGTCTCGGCGTCTTCCTTGCCGTCGTCGGCTGCCTGTTCGCGCTGTTCACCAGTGCTTACTTCATGCGCATGGCGCTGTCGGATTGGCGGCCGCTGCCCATCCCGCCCCTGCTCTGGCTTAACACCGGCGTACTGGTCTTGAGCAGCATTGCGATACAGTGCGCTTCGCTCGCGGCGCGCAAGGGTCAAGTGGACATGGTCAGGCTTGGCCTCGCCACCGCTGGACTCACGGCGCTCGTCTTCCTGATTGGACAGCTTGTGGCATGGCGGGAACTGAGTGCGGACGGCTATTTTCTGGCATCCAATCCGGCCAACAGCTTCTTCTACCTGCTAACGGGAATGCATGGCCTGCATATACTGGGAGGACTGGTCGGGCTGGGCAGAACGAGCGTCGGCGCCTGGAACGGAGCGCAGCCGCAGCGGCTTCGCCTCAGTGTCGAGCTGTGCGCCATGTACTGGCATTTCCTGCTTTTCGTCTGGCTCGCCATCTTTGCGCTTCTGGCCGGCTGGGCTTCGACTTTAATCGACATTTGCCGAGGGTTGCTGACCTAGGAGGAACGGGCGGATGGCAGAGACGACACTGGCCCACATCGGCCGAACAGAGCCGCGGCCCGCAGGCTGGCAAGGCATCGCCGCCGACTGGTCCTCGGATCAGCGGGCGTTCAAAAACGTGTCCTGGGGCAAGGCCATGATGTGGATCTTCCTGCTCAGCGACACGTTCATCTTCGGCTGCTTCCTGCTCTCCTACATGACCGCGCGTATCTCAACACGCGTGCCGTGGCCCAATCCGAGCGAGGTCTTCGCCCTGCGCATCGGCGGCTCCGACATTCCACTGATCCTTATCGCCATCATGACCTTCGTGCTGATCTCGAGCAGCGGAACGATGGCCATGGCGGTCAATTTCGGCTACCGCCGCGACCGCCGCAAGACGGCAGTGCTGATGCTCTTGACCGCAGCACTCGGCGCGACCTTCGTCGGCATGCAGGCCTTCGAATGGACCAAGCTGATCACCGAGGGCGTGCGGCCTTGGGGCAATCCCTGGGGCGCTGCCCAGTTCGGCGCATCCTTTTTCATGATTACCGGCTTTCACGGCACACACGTGACGATCGGGGTGATCTTCCTGATCATCGTGGCGCGAAAGGTCTGGCGCGGGGATTACGATGTCGGACGGCCCGGCTTCTTCACCAGCCGGAGGGGCCGCTACGAGAACGTCGAAATCATGGGGCTTTACTGGCATTTCGTCGACCTGGTCTGGGTGTTCATTTTCGCATTTTTCTATCTTTGGTGAGAGGCAGGACATGGCTGAAGCAACCGCAAACGGCCTGGGACAGCATGCGCTGGACAGCGCCCGTACCCATGATGCGACGACGACCGGGTTTACCCCGGCGGAGGTTCATCAGGAGCACCCGATCAAGCTCTATCTGGTGGTCTGGGCGTGGTTGTTCATCCTCAGCACCTGCTCCTATCTGGTCGACTATTTCGGTCTCCACGGCTATCTCAGATGGTCGCTGATCCTGATCTTCATGGTCCTCAAGGCAGGGCTGATCGTCGCCATCTTCATGCACATGGCCTGGGAACGGCTGGCGCTGACATATGCAATTATCCTGCCGCCGGTGCTGGTGCTGGTGTTCGTGACGATGATGGTCTTCGAAGCGGACTACACGCTTCTCACCCGAATGGCGTTTTTCGGGGCCGGGCCCTGACATGCAATCCGGATCCAGGCGGTCCGGTCCTGGAGCCTTCGCCTTGAAACAATCCACGGCTGGTCCATTTCTGTTGGTATCGGAAACGACAGGCGATGCCGGCGTTTCCACATGCGTCGCGAACACCAGCAAGGGGCGCCCAAGATGACCATCGCAAACAGACTGAAGGACTTCATCGATAGGAAAGGAATTTCCTACGACACCGTCGAGCATCACCGCACGGCGACAAGCAGACAATCTGCCATTGCGGCACATGTGCCTGGCAGCATAATGGCCAAATCGGTGGTCGTTCACCACGACCGTGGCTACGCGCTCGCCGTGGTTCCAAGCACGCACAGGATAGAACTCGCGACATTGCAGGATGTCATGGACAAGCCTCTTGGACTTGCCTCCGAAGACGAGGTGGTCTCGTTGTTCGGCGATTGCGATGTCGGCGCTGTGCCGCCGATCGGCGCTGCCTATGATGTGCCAGTGGTCCTGGATGAAAGCCTCGGCGACGCTCCCGAAATCTATTTCGAGGGCGGTGACCATAGGACGCTGGTGCATGTGAGCGGCAAGGATTTCCGCGACCTGACAAAGGACGCGCGCCAGGCCCGTTTCAGCCACCCGGCCTATTGAAAGCTCTGCCTCACCCTGCCCGCACCGGCACTTTCACCGGTGCGCGCAGGGCAGGTTTTTTTCAGCTCACGGTCTGGTGGCCGGCGGCGATTCCACAACTTTCCGATAGACATGCCAGGTCGCATGACCAAGGATCGGCAGCACGACTGCCAACCCGGCGAACACTGGCAGCGAGCCGATGATCAAGGCGACGGCGACGATAAGGCCCCACACGGCCATCACGATCGGGTTGGCCAGGACAACGCGCACCGAGGTGTGGATGGCTTCGTAGGCGCCGACATCGCGGTCGAGCAACAACGGGAATGCGACGACCGTGGTGCACAACACAACCGCGGCGAACACGAAGCCGATGGCGTGACCCAGGATGATGAGCGTCCAGCCGCGTCCCGTGGCGAATATTTCACTGATGAAGCTGGACAGCGATTGCGGCGGCGCCGGGCCGAACAGGGTCTGGTAGAATATCTGGGCCGTCAAAAGCCAGGCGATAAAGATCGCAAGCAGCATGACGCCGACCGCTGCAATAGCCGGCAGTGCCGGAGAACTCCTGACTTCAAAGGCGTGCCTCCACGAGGCGTCGAGCCCGGCTTCCCGTCGCCGGCTGATCTCATAGAGGCCGATCGCCGCGAACGGACCAATCAGTGCAAAGCCGGATACAAGCGGAAACAGCAATGGCAGCGTGTTGTTACCTGATGTCCAGACAGCAAGCACGACTCCCGCAATCGGATAGATCAGGCAGAGAAAAACGATGTGCGACGGTTTGACCATGAAATCATCGACGCCACGCCTGAGCGCATCAAAAAGATCGGAGACACCGATTTTTCGAATTCTGGTGTGTTCCAGCGTCTCGCTGGCGCCTGCTATCACGTGAAAGCTTGCCATGACCATTCCTCCAGACCAGGTCCGGTAAGGTCGCGTTTTACGGTGCTGCCGTTCTGCATGATTGGCCCACGCAAACCGCGACCTGCACCATGATCAATATACTCTCATGCGGGGGACTTGTCGCGCTTTGTAGGAAGGCCCGGGAGTAGGAGCTCCCGGGTAGCCTGACTAGCTACGGACGCCGTTCTTCGATATGCTCTTCTAGTCGAAGGTGAAGGTCATGGACGGAAGGACAGTTCTCATACTCGGCCTTGGCGTCATTATTCTGCTGTTGCTGGGATTTTGTGCTCTGCCAACGTGATGTTTTGAGCCGGGGTCAATAGTCGGCTGAAGCGATCACTCGCATTACAATGGTGTCGGCAAGCAACGCCGCAAATATTGCGAAAAGATAGACAATCGAATACGCAAACAGTGCCTTTGCCGGCTTCATCTCCTTGTCGGCGACGAGAACCTTCCAGGCCTGCCAAATGAAACCTGCACCCAACGCGGCTGAAACAGTGCCGTAATATCCGCTCGCGAAGCCGAAGCCCCAAGGAAGCACGCCGATTGGCGCCAAGAGCAGCGAATAGGCGAAGATTTGTTTTCTGGTCGAGTGCTGGCCGGCCACATTCGGCATCATCGGGACCCCCGCCGCGGCATAGTCACCGACCTTGAAAAGGGCCAGCGCCCAGAAATGAGGCGGCGTCCAGAGGAAAATGATCAGAAACAGGATGAGACTTTCAATGCCGATTGCGCCGGTTGCAGCAGCCCACCCGATCACCGGAGGAAGGGCGCCTGCCGCGCCGCCTATGACGATATTCTGTGGCGTCGAGCGCTTCAGCCACATCGTGTAGATAACAACATAGAAAAAGATGGTGAACGCCAACAACGATGCGGCGAGCCACCCCACCAGCACGCCGAGCGTCATGACCGACAGTGCGGAAAGCACCAGACCGAAGCTGAGAGCTTCGCCAGGCGTGACGCGACCGGACGGAATTGGTCGCTTGGACGTGCGAGACATCAAGGCGTCTATGTCTGCGTCGTACCACATATTGAGCGCGCCGGCGGCTCCCGCTCCAACCGCGATTGCGCCGATGGCAATTACGGCGATAACTGGATTCATCACGCCGGGCGCCATCATCAGGCCGACGAAGGCAGTAAACACGGCAAGCGCCATGACGCGTGGCTTCAAAAGCGCAAAGAAATCACCCGCCGTCGCCTCCGAGAGGCGGATGCCGGTATCCTTGAGACGGCTTTCTTCAGTCGACATTCAGACGACCACCGATGGGAATGGCAGCCTAGCCGGCCAATGTCTTTTTTGCAACGAGCCGCCCTCCCACCGACACTGCCGGCAGATTGCGGCCGAGGCTATGCCTCGACCTGTTTGCTATGCCAAGATCCGGCGGAAGAGCCGGGCTATTTGGAGAATTGCTTCAGATAAGCAATGACGTTGGCGATGTCCTCGTCTTTCTTGAGGCCGACAAACGCCATCTTGGTTCCTTTGACCATCGCCTTGGGATCGCGAAGGTAGGTCGTCAGCGTGGCTTCGTCCCATTTAACGCCGGATTTTCCGGCCTCGGTCATAGCCTTGGAATAGCTGAACCCTGGATGCGTGCCGGCCGTTCGGCCGATGACGCCGTTCAAGGACGGACCGATCTTGTTCTGATCCTTGTCCGCGATATGGCAGACCTTGCATTTGGCGAAGACCTTCTCACCCGCCGCGGCATCCTGTGCCCGCGAGGGGCCGGCAATGACGGTGGCGACGGACATGATGATGAAAAACACAATGGCACGCATGGCATTTCCTCCCTGATCGCCAATTTGCCCTGGCTGACCTGCACAGGCCGACATTTAGTCCGCTGGCATGCGCTCTTGAATGGCAGAACGGATATCCAATGCCTGGGGTTGCGGCACCTACATACCACAGAACCCGGCCGGCAGGTAGAGTTCGGCCATGCAAAGGTTTAATGCGGACAATCTGCTCAAGGCAATTTGGTGTTGCAGCTGGCGGCGATCCGGCCGATCGCCTCTTCAACTCCGGTGAGGTCAAACTCGGCTTTGCCGCGCCCCGACAGCAGCCCGAACCGCCAGGACAGCAGCAGCCGGTCCGCGGAAATCAGTCGCCTGATGCCGTCGGCACCGTCGCGGACCAGCATTCTGCTGCGCGGGCCGACCGACCAGCTTTCGTTGAGCTTGCCGGATTGGCCGACAGTCACCGACATGGCGATGGTTCGGCTGGCGGAAACGGTGTCGCTCAGTTGCAGCCATTCGCTCCAACGCGGTTCGCCGGCTGTCCGGCAGGCGATCGTCAAAACCGGGCTGTAGCTCAATGCGCCGCCACCGGTGATGAGCTTGTTGGTCGCGTAAAGCGAGGCGGTGACAAGGCCATCGCTGCTCTTGTCGAACCGCCAGTTGTCGAGAACCGTATCAGCCTGGGCAATGCCGCAGACCGACGCAAGCAGGAACGCCGCCGCCACGCTTCCGATACCGAAGAACTGTCTCAACGATGCCTCCAACAACCGCTGCGGTCAGCAACCCAGCGCAGATAATCATCAAAGCTTCATATCGCTACCTCGACCGCCAGATGCGTGAAATCCGTTGCGTCTGCGCCACAACGAAAAAGGCCGCCTCGAGAAGGCGGCCTTTCGGAATTCAGCAGGGACGTTATTCAGCGTCCTTGGCGGCCTTCTTCTTCGGCGCGGCCTTTTTCTTCGGCTCTTCAGCGTCGTCGTCGGCCTTCTTGGTGTCCGCTTTTTTCGCAGCCGCCTTCTTCGCCGGCTTGGCCTTGGTTGTCTCCGTATCCTCGTCGTCGGCCAGCAGCTCTTCCTTGCTGACCTTGACATCGGTGACCGAAATCTGGCCGAGCAGATGGTCAACCACCTTCTCTTCGAACATCGGCGCGCGCAACGTGTTCAGCGCTTCGGGATTATTGCGATAGAATTCGAAGGCTTCCTGCTGCTGGTTGGCCGGATAGCGACGCACCTGCTCGAACAGGCCGCGCTGCAATTCCTCGTCCGTCACGGTGACGCCGGCCTTCTCGCCGATTTCGGCGAGAACCAGGCCGAGACGCACGCGGCGCTCGGCAAGCCGCATGTATTCGGCACGCGCTTCTTCTTCCGTCGTCTCTTCGTCGGCAAAGGTGCGCCCAGCAGCTTCGAGGTCGCGGTTGACCTGGTTCCAGATGTTGTTGAACTCGGCCTCGACGAGCTTGGACGGCGCCTCGAACGAGTAAGCAGCGTCGAGCTGGTCGAGCAACTGCCGCTTGACTTTCTGGCGCGTTATCGAGCCGAACTGGTTCTCGATCTGACCGCGCACCACCTCGCGCAGGCGCTCCAGCGATTCAAGGCCGAGATTTTTGGCCATCTCGTCGTTGATCTCAAGCGCACCGGGCTTCGACACTTCCTTGATCGTCACGTCAAAAGTGGCTTCCTTGCCGGCCAGATGCGCCGCCTGGTAGTTTTCCGGGAAGGTAACCGTGACCTGCTTCTCGTCGCCGGCCTTGCTGCCGACCAGCTGGTCCTCGAAGCCGGGGATGAATTCCTTCGAGCCGAGCACCAGCGGCTGATCGGTGCCGGCGCCGCCGCCGAAGGCTTCGCCGTCGATCTTGCCGACATAATCGATGGTCACGCGATCGCCCTCGGCGGCCTTGCCGGTCTTCGGCTCGTAAGTGCGGGCGGATTCAGCGACACGCTTGACCTGCTCGTCGATCTCTTCATCCGGCACGTCGAACACCTGGCGCGTCACCTTGATGTCGGAGAAATCCTTGATCTCGATCGGCGGAATGACCTCATAGTTCAGGCGGAACTCGAAATCGGCACCGCCTGCCAGGATCTTCTCGGCTTCCTTCTCGTCCTCGGTCATGATCACTTCAGGCTGCATGGCGGCCTTTTCGCCGCGCCCGGTGATGATCGAACGGGTCGAATCATTGAGAATCTCGTTGACCACTTCGGCCATGAATGATTTGCCGTAGACCTTGCGCAGATGCTGCACCGGCACCTTGCCGGGGCGGAAGCCGTTGATGCGGACCTTGTTCCTGGCGTCGGAGAGCCGCGCCATCAGCTTGGCTTCCATGTCACCGGCCGGCACGGTGATCTTGATCTCGCGCTTGAGACCGGAGTTGAGCGTTTCGGTGACCTGCATCATAAAACCTTTGTTTCCACCAATGAGGCCGTCAAACGGCCCCTGCCGTTTACAGCCTGCCGGTATGATCTTGCCGGGAATGGCTTTTGGTGCGGGACTTGGCGATCTGTCCGCTCAACGCGGCACAAATCCTCCAGAAATACGCTCCAAAATGTGAATAAGTCTTTGTTTTTCCTACTTCTTATCACATTCTGCAGAAGCGGATCGTCGCGTCCCGTCACATTCGACACGCCTTTTGTCACAGGCGCGGCCGATTTTCAACCATCTTTGCATTCCGGCCAAGGATGCCGATGTGGGCTCTGACATTGACAGAATGATGGCTACATGGGATTGGCCGGGCAATGCGGATGTGGCGGAATTGGTAGACGCCCTGGATTTAGGTTCCAGTGCCGAAAGGCGTGGGGGTTCGAGTCCCTTCATCCGCACCATCCTTCGCTCTTCGAGCTTCGGGTGGCAGGCCACTCGAAGCTCCTCCAAAGCCTTGGCGAAGGAGGATCATTGCCAAGGCCGTAGCGCGATCTAGTAAAGCGGCTCCTCGAACAGTGTCTTGTCGCCGTCCACCAGCGCCTTGATCTGCGCGGTGCCGTTGGCCGCAATCGCCACCCGGATGCCGAACGGCCGCACCCGCATGTCGTTCTGGATCGCCATCCCCTCGCCTTCCGGCAGATAGAAGCGCTCGATGCCGTAATCCGGCGCGATCGTCGTTGCTCCCTGGCTGATATTCCAGCCCTCGGAGACGTGTCCGACGATATCGGCTTCATCGGATGCTGCCGGCGCCGGCGCTTGCCCGAACCAAGCCGCGGTCGGCCCCCAATAGCCGTCGGCGCCCTGCTTCAGCCTGACCACGATCGACGTTTCCTCGCTGGAAAGCTTGCCGGCCGGAATGTTGCCGATCAGCTTCACCGGTATGCGCGAAATATCGTAGCCGAGCAGAATGTAGTCACCGCGCAAGAGATCGCGCGGATCGATCGGCTCGACCCTGAGCAGGACCTGCTTGCCATCGCGCAGGATCGCCGCGCGTCCGGCGATGATCCAGCTCAGAAAGCCGATCTGGACGAGCGCCAGGACCAGCGCCGAGATGATCAGTCTTTTGCCGGTCATCATGCCGCCGCTCCTGTCATGTTCGAGGCGTTCATGCGCTTTTCTATGCGGATGATAATGAAAGCAAGAACGGCGAGAAGCACCGCCGCCGCAAGGAAGAAGCCTGCCGTGTCGAGCATTGATTGCAGCATCACCACATAGATGATGGCGAGTTCGAAGGCGAAGCCCGCATAGGCAACCCAGCGCAGTCCCCGGCTCTCGCGGCCGCCCAGCACGATCGCCGCGACGATGCCGGCCAGCGCAACAGCCGAGGCAATGGCGAAGCCGCTATTGTAGCTGCTTTCATCCGCCAGTTCGAATTGGATCATCGCCAGGCCGGTGAGAAAGCCGATCAGCGCGTGCAAGGGCAACCTGCCGCCGAGTTGCAAAACCCTCTCGACCGGCCCGGCAGCAAAGATCGCAGCGGTAAAAAGCAGCACCGATGCGGCAACGAGCGGGATGGCGACTTGCAGCGTGTCGTATTCCATGGCCAACAGCACGAGGTAGAAAAGGACCGACAGGATGATCAGGTGGCGCGCCGCCTGGCTGCGCGTCCAGAACGAAACGGCGAACAGAATTAGCGCCATGACCACGAAGAGATGCGGAAATTCCGTGCGCCGGAAGTAGTCGAACCCTCTCAGGAACAGCCAGGCATCGGCGATGCCGACAGCAGCGACGGTCAGCGGGTTTGAGCGCAGCGCCACCGCCGCCAGCGCCGTGCCGGCGCCCCAGGTGATCAAGGCCGAGGCCTCGTCGCCCGACAAATGATACATCTGGCCGATCAGCGCGATCGAACCGCCGAATGCCGCCGCCGCGACGATCCACAGTGCTTCGCCGATCGCCGCATGGTCGCGCATCTTCAGCACCGCGCCGCCGACATAGCCGGCAAGGATAACGGCAAAAAGTGCCGCGACCCGCACCAGCCGCGGGATGACTTCCCAGTTGGCGGCGATAAAGATCAGGATAGCCGCGCCGAACAGCAGCGCCGCCATCATCGCCAGGATCGAGCCGAAACTCAGCGATTTGCGTTCGTTTGCCTCGACGTCGCGCGTCAGCGCATCGGCTGTCGGCGCGTCGATCAGGCCAGCCTGCTGCCATCGCGCGATATCCGACCTGACCCGTGACGAATAGCTCGCCATGCCCCTCCCCCTTTGCTTGGTCCTTTTAGCTCGTCCGGCCAAGCGTTTGACCTAACGGCATTTTCCGATCTGGGCGGAAAACCGGACGCGCGTTAATGCTGCATTGCACAATTTGCATTGCTGCCATGCACCAATAGCGCTTTTAAATCGATATAACCTCACCTATTTTCACGGTGCACACAAAGACGGAATGATCCGAAAGAAAGACGAAACGAGACTACCATGAACCTGATCCGCAACTATCGCAACTGGCGCCGCTATAGGGACACCGTGTCCGAGCTGAACCGCCTGAGCACCCGTGAACTGACCGACCTCGGCATCAGCCGCAGCGACATTCACTACGTCGCCCGCAAGGCGGTCTAATCCTTCGGGCCGCAAATGGTCCGAACCAGTTTTGAAAAGAGAACGACAATGAACCTGATCCGCAACTATCGTAACTGGCGCGTCTACCGCGAGACGGTTACCGAGCTGGGTCGCCTGTCGAATCGCCAGCTCAACGATCTCGGCATCGTCCGCGACGAGATCAAGATGGTCGCTCGCAGGGCGATCTAACCACAAGAATTTCGCCAGGGTCGACCTCCTCCCCGACCCTGACGGATACGGTCAGCCTTCACCTCCTCCCGAGGGTTGACCACAAAAACGGCGCCCGCCGGACCTCCTCCCTCGGCGGGCGCTGTTTCCAGGTTGTTTCTAAAAAGGGTTTCGCGCCCTTTCAAATGGCGAAAAGAATTTCGTCAAAGCCGACCTCCTCCCCGGCGATGACGAATACGGTCGATCTTCACCTCCTCCCGAGGATCGACCAACAAAACGACACCCGCCGGACCTCCTCCCCCGGCGGGTGTTGTTGTTTTGGGGCGGCTTCCCCCGTCAGCCATTCTCCCGCGTGGCAATTGCAATCCTTGCGCCAAGCGACTATTTCGGCGCTCATGGACAAGAACCCCATTCACGTTATCGGCGGCGGACTTGCCGGCTCCGAAGCCGCCTGGCAGGCGGCCGAAGCCGGCGTTCCCGTTGTCCTGCATGAAATGCGTCCCGTCCGCGGCACCGATGCGCACAAGACCGACGGGCTGGCCGAGCTCGTCTGTTCCAATTCCTTCCGCTCCGACGATGCGCAAACCAATGCCGTCGGCCTGCTGCACGCCGAAATGCGGCTGGCTGGTTCGCTGATCATGAGCGCCGGCGATGCTCACCAGGTGCCGGCCGGCGGTGCGCTGGCCGTCGACCGCGACGGGTTTTCCGAAGCGGTGACCAGAAAGCTCGAAGCCCACCCGCTCATCACCATTCGGCGCGAGGAAATGCCGGGCCTGCCGCCGGCGGATTGGGACCAGGCGATCGTTGCCACCGGCCCGCTGACCGCGCCTTCGCTCGCCCAATCGATTGCGGAAGCAACCGGCGCCGACGCACTCGCCTTCTTCGATGCCATCGCGCCGATCGTCCATTTCGACACGATCGACATGGATATCTGCTGGTTCCAGTCGCGCTACGACAAGGTCGGCCCCGGCGGCACCGGCAAGGATTACATCAACTGCCCGATGGACAAGGAGCAGTACCTTGCCTTCGTGCAGGCGCTGGTCGACGGCCAGAAAACCGAATTCAAGCAATGGGAAGGCACGCCCTATTTCGACGGCTGCCTGCCGATCGAGGTGATGGCCGAGCGCGGCGTCGAGACATTGCGCTACGGGCCGATGAAGCCGATGGGACTGACCAATGCGCATAATCCGTCTGTAAAGGCGTATGCCGTCGTCCAGCTCCGCCAGGACAATGCGCTGGGTACGCTCTACAATATGGTCGGCTTCCAGACCAAGCTGAAGCACGCCGAGCAGGTGCGCATATTCCGCACCATCCCCGGGCTGGAAAACGCCGAATTTGCCCGCCTAGGCGGCCTGCACCGCAACACCTACATCAATTCGCCGACGCTGCTCGACGCGTCGCTGCAGTTGAAGTCGCGACCCGGCCTGCGCTTTGCCGGCCAGATCACCGGCTGCGAGGGCTACGTCGAGAGCGCCGCCATCGGTCTGCTTGCCGGGCGCTTTGCCGCCGCCGAAAGGCTTGGCCACGCGCCGTCGCTGCCGCCCTTGACCACCGCTTTCGGCGCCTTGCTCAACCACATCACCGGCGGCCATATTGTCTCCGACGACGAGCCGGGAAAGCGCTCCTTCCAGCCGATGAACGTCAATTTCGGTCTGTTCCCGCCCGTGGACGCGCCAAAGATCGAGGGCAAGCGGCTGCGCGGCAAGGACAAGACGGTTGCCAAGCGGCATGCGGTGACATCGCGCGCGCTCGCCGACTGCCGCGAATGGCTGGGGCTGCCTTTTCGGGCGGAAGCGGCGGAGTAGCTCCCTGCTTGCGGATTGCGCGGCGCAGAAGTAGGATAACATCCTACTTTGTATCGCGAGGCCAAATTCTATGGAATCCGCTGAGAAACTGTCAATCACCGTAACGCCCGCCATGGCGCGTATGATCCGCGAAAAGGTTGAAGACGGCTCCTTCGGTTCGGCCAGCGAAGTCATCCGCGCAGCGCTTCGCGCCTTCCAGCGCGAGGAGGAAGAACATGCCGAGCGCATGGCCTCGATCAGGGCCCGTGTAAAGGCGTCGATCGAGGATACGAGGCCTGGCTATACCGGAGAAGAGGTGCGCGATCATCTCCGAGGACTGTTTGCTCGGTATTCAGGCCGCGCTGATGATTCAGCGGCTTGAGGTCGACTACCGTGAAACCGCCAGAAACGATTTGGCTGACATTTTCAAGCACATCATCGAGGCCGGCGGAAATCCGGACATAGCGCTGAAATTCGTGCTTCGAATCGAAGATCGCTGCCGAAGCATCGGCAATGCACCGCGTGGCGGCCGGCCGCGCGATGACATTGCACCAGGGTTGCGAACGGTGCCGTTCGAGCACTCGGCTATTATCGCCTATGTTGTCAGCGACGATCTTGTTCGCATCGTCAACATCTTCTACGGCGGTCGCGATTATGAGACGCTGATGCGCGATGGCGGATCGAGTAATCCATCGCGATGAAAAACTACTCGGCCGGGGCGATGCTCGCCGCCTGCAGTCCAGGCTTGGCGGCCTCCCCGGACTTCCTCATTGGTCATCAGCCTCTATGCGACCGGCCAGCCTCGCGTCGCTCGCCGGAACAAGAGCCAATGCCGGCGCAAGGCCGAAAGCCGCACCGCGCCATCAAGCGGTGAATGGCGGGAGCCCTCCATCTTGCCGAGATACGCGCCCGTCAGAGCCAGCGGTAGAAAGGCCGGGCGTAGCGAAACCGGCAGAGCGGACGCCCCCTGCTCGAAAGCGGAAAGATGCTCGCGTGCCAGCGCGATCATCGCGGCAACGGCGCGTTCCGCGCCCGGCCCGCCGTCGCCTGTAACGAACTCTTGCGGCGATGATCCCGCCGCGGCCAAAATATCGGCCGGGACAAAGCACTGTCCCCGCTTACGATGCAGCGGCAGCAGAAGCAGCAGACCGGTCATCGCCTGCGCACAACCTGCCCTGCCGGCAAGTTCGGCAAAGCGCGGTGCTTCGACCGGATCGAGCACCATCGCCGCAAGCTGGATGAGCGCGGCGGCAGTCTCGCCGCAATAGCCTTCGAGATCGGTGCGCGACGGCATCGGGTCGTCATAGAGATCGAAGACGCGCGCTTCGAGCATATTGTCGAAAGCGGCCTTGGGCAGGCGGTGAGTGGAAATCGTCGCCTTCAGCGCGTCCGCCACGGGATGGCCAATCTCAGCCTCATCCTCTTCGCCGGCGATGACGTCGCGCCACCATTGCAGCCGGACCTCGCCCGGCAGCGCTTCGCGGATGCGATCGCGTATGCCGGCAATTTCGGCGTTGAAGGCATAGAGCGAAAACAGCGCGTCCCGCTTGTCTTCGGGCGCGTAGAGCGCGGTCAGATAGCGGTCATGATCGGCGGCGCGCACCGTCTCCATGACGACTTTGGCGTTTTCGGCCACGTCAGTCGACGGCGATGAGTGCTGCGGCCACGGCGCGGTTTTCCGCCAGCAGCACATTGTAGGTCCGCACAGCCGCCCCGGTCGACATGGGATCGGCGGAAATGCCGGCGTCCTTCAGCGCGGCACGCAGCGCGGCCGGCAACGGCCTCAGATCCTTGCCGCTGCCGACCAGCAAGATCTCGACCTTGGCGGCCTCGTTGAACAGCTTGGTGAAATCCGCTGCCGTCAGCGCCAACGGATCGGCCGGCTCCCAGCCATAGATGCCAGAAGGCAGGCACAGCAGCGAGCCGCGATGCGACATGTCGGCAAAGCGGAAACCGCCATTGCCGTAAGCCTCGATCGGTGCGCGGCCGGGGAAATGCGCCTCGCGGATGACGATGCCCTTGGCCACTTTTGAGGCAAGCCGTCAGGTGGCTATGGCTTTGCCGCCGCCCACCGGCTTTTCCTCGTCCGACGCTGTGGCCTGCGGCCGCAGCTTGAACAGGATAAGCAGTGGCGCGGCGATAAAGATCGACGAATAGGTGCCGAACACGACGCCGAACAGCATAGCCATGGTGAACGAGCGGATCACCTCGCCGCCGAACAGCACCAGCGCCAGCAGCGCCAGGATCGTCGTCACCGAGGTCAGCGTCGTCCTCGACAGCGTCTCGTTGATGGCGTTGTTCAGCAATTGCGGCAGCGGCATTCGCTTATATTTTCGCAGATCCTCGCGAACACGGTCATAGACGACGATCGTGTCGTTGAGCGAATAACCGATGATAGTGAGGATCGCCGCCAGCGACGACTGGTTGAATTCGAGGCCGGTGATGACGAAGAAGCCGATCGTCATGACCACGTCGTGAACGGTCGCAACGATGGCGCCGACCGCGAACTGCCATTCGAAGCGGAACCAGACGTAGATCAGGATGCCGAGCAGCGCGACCAGCATGGCGATGGTGCCTTGCTTGGCAAGCTCGCCCGAGACCGTCGGCCCGACCACTTCGACGCGGCGGAAATCATACTGGTCCTGCAATTCGCCGCGCACCTTGTCGATGACCGTCTGCTCGGCGTTCTCGCCGCCCTCCTGCGTACCGACGCGGATCAGCACGTCGTTCGGCTCGCCGAACTGCTGAACCTGCACCTCGCCGATATTGAGTTCCGTCAGCCTGCCGCGGATGTCGGCCAGATCGGCATTGCCGGCCTTGGACTGCACCTCGATCAGTGAGCCGCCCTTGAAATCGATGCCGTAATTGATGTCGATGGTCATGAAGCCGATGACCGACAGCACCGAAAGCACGCTGGACAGTGTGAACGTCCAGCGGCGGATGCCCATGAACGGAATTTTCGTTCCCGGCGGAATGAACGTCACTGGCGCCCGCGGCAACTCCTTCGGACGGGCGCGGCGAAGCCAGATCGACACCAGCAGGCGGGTGAAGGTGAAGGCGGTGAAGACCGTGGTCAGAATGCCGATGGCATAGGTGACGGCAAAGCCCTTCACCGGCCCGGTTCCGAGCCAGAACAGCACCACGGTTGCGATCAGCGAGGTCACGTTGGAATCGACGATGGTCGCCAGCGCCTTGCTGAAACCGGTATCGATCGCCTGAATGACCGAGCGGCCGGCACGTCGCTCCTCGCGGATGCGTTCATAGATGAGGACGTTCGAATCGACCGCCATGCCGATGGTCAGCACGATACCGGCGATACCAGGTAGGGTCAGCGTCGCTCCAAGCAGCGACAGCAGCCCGACGATCATCGCAACATGCACCGCCAGCGCGATGTTGGCGAGGAAGCCGAGGAAACCGTAGGCGACGAACATGAACGCCACCACCAGGATTGACCCGATGATACCCGCGACCTTGCCGGCATGGATGGAATCCTGGCCGAGACCAGGCCCCACGGTGCGCTCCTCGATCACAGTCAGCGTCGCCGGCAAAGCACCGGCACGCAGCAGCACGGCGAGGTCGTTGGCGCTCTCGGCAGTAAAATTGCCCGAGATTTGGCCGCTGCCGCCAAGGATCGGTTCGCGGATCTGCGGCGCCGAAATCACCTGATTGTCGAGGATGATGGCGAACAGCTTGCCGACATTCTGCGATGTCGCCTGGCCGAACCGCGTCGCTCCCCTGGAATTGAAGGTGAACGAAACCACCGGCTCGTTGGTCTGGGAATTATAGGTCGCACTCGCTTTGTCGAGGTCTTCACCCGAGACGATGACGCGGTTCTCGATCAGATAGGGAACGGGCGGATCGTCCTGCGAATAGAGCACCGAGGACCCCGCCGGCGGGCGGCCCTTGAGCGCATCCTGCACCGGCATCGACTGGTCGACCATCTGGAAGGTCAGCTTGGCGGTCTGGCCGAGGATCTCCTTCAGCCGCTGCGGATCCTGCAGGCCCGGCACCTGGACCAGAACGCGATCGTCGCCCTGCCTTTGCACGATCGGCTCGGTGGTGCCGAGCTCGTTGACGCGGCGACCGACGACCTCGATCGACTGCGTCAGCGCCGCCGAGGTGCGGTATTTGATGCCGGCCTCGGTGACGGTGAACTTGAGCAGGCCGGGCTGGGATTCATCCAGTGTCATCTCCCGGATGGAGCCGCCGCTGAACAGGCCAGCTTGCACCGGATCGGTTAATGTCTTCAACGCATTCTTGGCGGCATCGACCTGATTGGCATCGGTGATGCGGACCTGAACGCTGCGGCCCGATCCGGAAAGGCCGGTATAGCCGACCTTGGCATTGCGCAGCAGCGTTCGAATTTCGTCGCGCGTCGTCTCCAGCTGGTCCTTGATCAGATCGTTCGGATCCATCCTGAGCAGGATGTGCGAGCCGCCCTGCAGGTCGAGGCCGAGCGTCATCTGCCGCTTCGGCACCCAGTCGGGCAACTTGGCCAGCGTGCTGGCGGAAAAAAGGTTGGGCGCAGCGAGGACCACTGTGGCGGCCACGGCCAGCCAGATCAGGATCATCTTGAAGCGCGAAAAATAAAGCATATGGCGTCGTCCGTCAGGGCGTACTGGCGGATCGTTCCGCCGACAATTCGGTTATTTCTTGGCGTTCTGGTTCGCCACCGGCTCGCCCTTGACGCGCACGTCGGCGATCGTCGAGCGCAGCGCCGTCACCTTGGTACCGCCGCCAAGGTCTATCTCGAGCTCGTTATCGTCGATCACCTTGGTCACCTTGCCGACCAAGCCTCCACCGGTGACAACGGTGTCGCCGCGGCGAACCGCCGCCAGCATCTCGCCGCGCTTCTTCAGCTGTGTACGCTGCGGCCGGATGATCAGAAAATACATGATCACGAAAATCAGAGCAAACGGCACGATCTGGATAAACATTGCGGACGAGTCCCCGCCGATGCCTTGGGCGTATGCCGGTGTCACGAACATCGAGGTACTCCTGAATTTTAAAAACAGCCGCCAAACCGTTCTGGGAATTTGACGGCCCCGCCAAATTTGGCCGGAATATAGTCGGTAACGTTGCCAATGCAACTGCGCCGCCGGGCAAATCGGCTGCTTTTCCGGCTTGGTGAGCCGTGTTAGAGGGTGATCCCGAAAAGCGACGCTCGGTTTCCGCAAAAGATCATGCCCGAACAAATGCTTGGGACGAGTTTCGAAACCGCTGAAATCAGGTAGGTTGGCCTGCCGCACCATCCCAAATGCGAAACAAAAAAGACAAGAGATGACCGACAGTACCATCGATATCCTGAGCCAGAAGCTCGACCGCCTGATCGAGGCGGTCGCCCGCCTCGCCCCAACACCGGTGCCGCAAACCGACCTCGGCGAGGCCGATTGCTTCGTCTGGCAGGCCGATCCCGGCTATCTGGAGCCGGTGCGCAAGGTCAACCGCGTCGACATCGGCCTGATCCGCGGCGTCGACCGCGTCCGCGACATATTGGTCGACAACACCGAGCGCTTCGCCTCAGGCTATGCTGCCAACAACGTGCTGTTGTGGGGCGCGCGCGGCATGGGCAAATCGTCGCTGGTCAAGGCGGTGCACGCCGCGGTCAACGCTTCGGCCAACCTCGACCTGCCGCTCAAGCTTATCGAGATCCATCGCGAAGACATCGACACGCTGCCGAAGCTGATGGGACTGCTGAAGGCGGCACCCTTCCGCTTCATCCTGTTTTGCGACGACCTGTCATTCGACCATGACGACACGTCCTATAAATCGCTGAAGGCAGCTCTTGAAGGCGGCGTCGAGGGCCGCCCGGCCAACGTCATCTTCTACGCCACCTCGAACCGGCGGCATCTGTTGCCGCGCGACATGATCGACAATGAGCGCTCGACGGCGATCAATCCGTCCGAAGCGGTCGAGGAAAAGGTTTCGCTGTCGGACCGTTTCGGCCTGTGGCTTGGCTTCCACAAATGTTCGCAGGACGAATATCTCGACATGATCGACGGCTATGTCCGCCATCACAATCTCGCCATCGATCCCGAGACGCTGCGCGCCGAGGCGCTGGAATGGGCGACGACGCGCGGCAGCCGTTCGGGCCGCGTCGCCTGGCAGTTCACCCAGGATCTGGCAGGCCGGCTCGGCAAATCGCTTAAGGATTAGCCGCTCAAGGACTAACAGCAGAAGAAGCCCGCACCTTGCGGAGCGGACTTCCTCGGCGGGCTGAAGGTCAGGTGGCCCGCAAATCGCTTTTCGTCGTCTATTCGAGATAGGTCGAAGGATCGACCGGCGCCGAGTTCTTGCGCACTTCGAAATGCAGTTTCGGCGAGTCGGTGGTGCCGCTCATGCCGGACAGGGCGATTTCCTGACCGCGCTTTACCTTCTGGCCGCGCTGCACCTCGATCGAGCTGGTGTGGCCGTAGACGGTGACCAGACCGTTTTCGTGACGCACCAGCACCGTGTTGCCGAATTCCTTGAGGCCGTCACCGGCATAGATGACGACGCCGTTTTCAGCTGCCTTGACCGGCGTCCCCTCGGGCACGGCAATGTCGACGCCGTCCTTGCCGCCGCCGAAGCTTGAGATCACGCGGCCGCGCACCGGCCAGCGCATCTTGCCGATGCCGGTTGCGTCCGGCGCCACCGCATCGTCGTCCTCGGCCTGCTGGATGACTTTCGCGTCCTTCTTTGGCGGCGTGTAGGAGGCGAGCGTCTGCGTCGGCGTGGCCTTGGCAGGCGGCTGGGTGGTGGCCGTCGTCACCGGATCGACCTTTGCCGGCTTCGCACTGGCGACGACAGCGGTTCCGCCTGCCGGCACTTTCAGGGTCTGGCCGATCTTGAGCAGTCCATCTTGCATGCCGTTCGCCTGCTTCAACGCGACGACGCCGACGCCGGTCTTTCTGGCGATGGCCGACAGCGTATCGCCTTGCTGAACCGTGTAGGTGCCGCCGGCACCGGCCGGCTTGGCCGTCGCCGAAGCCACTTTGGGCGCGGTCTTTCCATCCTCCGGCTGGCTCGCGGCAGCCGAGGCGTCCACCTGCGCGGCAGACTTGCCTTCCCTGAGCTTCGGCTGCTGCGGCAGCACGGCCACCTTCTCCGGCGCGTCGGCCGGCTGGTCGTGCCTAGTGCCGTTCGCGGGCTTGGCGTCGGCGACTTTCGGCGTGGCGCCGTTGCTCGAATACGCATAGGCCGGGATGACGAGCTTCTGGCCGGTCTTCAGCCCCTTGGTCGCGCTCAGCCCGTTGACTTTCATGATGGCATCGGCCGGCACGCCGTAGCGCCGAGACAGGCCGGAAATGGTCTCGCCGTCCTTGACGACGATCTCGGTTGCATGCGGTGCGCCGGCGGCCGTCGCCATGCGCGGCGCGTCGGGCTCGGCGTTCTTGAACGGCCTTGCCGCCGGAGCGACGGTGCCGGTTGCCGTCCTGTCGACACGAGGAGCGGCAGGCGCCATCGCCGGCGCGGCAGCGGTACGCATCGGGCGGGCGGCGGGTGCCAGGGCGGGAGCCGGCGGTGGCAACTGCTGCGCCGTAACCGGTTCGAGGCTTGAGCGGCTGACCGACTGGGTGTGGCTGCCGTCGACCGGCGCGGCAGCAACATCGCCCGGATAGGGCTGGGCAGCATCCTGCTTGTCGATGATGGCGCGCTGGTTGTTGGTCGAGGCGGTGAACACGTCATCGACGCTGTTGAACCGCGCCACCTGGGAACTACACCCCGTCGCAGCGCCTGCGATCATGAGGACGGCGCAGCCACGCGCCAGATTGCGTCCGTTTGCCTTCAAAACACTGAATTGCATCGCACTAACCCGCACAGACCCGGTACAACTGAGTGTGATTAAAGCGCGTTAATGTTACCGGTCGGTTAAACCTGTAGAATCAGACGCAAATTTTCTTAAAATATTCGAGGAAGGCTCTCAACTTCGTCGTCCTAGGGCGGAGCAGGAGCGAAGCTCCGTCGCGGAGACCCTGGGATGACGAAACGACAGGCTTCGGCTGATCCCCAAGCGGCGCGATGTACCCGGAATCAGATGACCGCGGCGACACCGTGCAGGATCGGCTGCAGGCGCACCAGGCCGATATCCTCGCGTTCGAAGCGGCTGCCGACCTTGGTCAGCTTGGCCAGCACCTGCTCGCCTTCGTCGGGTCCGATCGGCGCGATGACGATGCCGCCGCTCGACAATTGGTCGAGGAGAAAGCGCGGCAGGCTGTCGAAGGCCGCCCAGGCGACGATGCGGTCGAACGGCGCTTCGTTGGCCAGCCCGTTTGAACCGTCCGCCTGGCGCACGATGACATTGCCGATGGCGAGCGCCTCGAGCCGCTGCCGGGCCTGTTCGGCCAGCGTCTTGTAACGGTCGATGGTGACGATCCGCGCGGCAAGCCGCGACATCACCGCCGCCGTGTAGCCGGACCCGGTGCCGATCTCGAGCACCCGGTTGCCCGGCTCGATGGCAAGTGCCGCGATCACCGCCGCCTGCAGGTCGGCGCCTTCGATGGCCTCGCCGCATTCGATCGGCAGCATACGGTCCGACCAGGCTATCGAGTGGAAATGCGGAGACAGAAAGCCGCGCCGCGGCGTCGCCTCGAAGGCGGCGATCAGCGCCTTCGGCACCGTCCCCCTGCCGCGCAGGCGAAGCAGGAAGGCAGCGAAACCTTCGCGCTCGTCGACCGTTGCAGCGTGGTTCAAGTTCATGCGAGCGCCTTGGCCAGTTGATCGCGGATTTCATGCGCGGTGAGATCGAGCTGCAGCGGCGTCACCGACACCAGCCGATTGCGCAAGGCATGGAGGTCGGTGCCTTGCTTGCCCTCGACTGGCTCGCGGCCGAAGCGCAGCCAGTAGTAAGGCAGGCCGCGCCCGTCGCGCCGCTCGTCGACCCACAGGCTGTGGACCAGCTTGCCCTGCGAAGTGACTACAGTTCCGGCGATCTCTTCCGGCGCACAGTTCGGAAAATTGACGTTGAGCAGCACGCCGTCCGGCAACGGCATGGCGACGAGCTTTTCGAGCAGGGCCGGCGCCAGCGCTTCGGTGGTCTCGTAGGGAACGACGCGGTCCTCGCCGACATAGGAATAGGCCTGGCTGATGGCGATTGATCGCACGCCGAGCAGCGCACCTTCCATGGCGCCGGCGACCGTGCCCGAATAGGTGACGTCGTCGGCGATGTTGGCGCCGGAATTGACGCCGGACAGGATCAGGTCAGGCGCTTCGGGCAGGATCTTCTTCACGCCCATGATGATACAGTCGGTCGGCGTTCCGCGCACCGCAAAGTGCTTTTCGCCGATTTTCCTGAGCCGCAGCGGCTCCGAGATCGACAGCGAATGCGCATAGCCGGACTGATCCTGTTCCGGTGCCACCACCCAGACGTCGTCCGACAGCGTGCGCGCGATGCGTTCGAGTGATGCAAGGCCCTCGGCATGGATGCCGTCGTCGTTGGTCAGGAGGATGCGCATGAGACCGCCTTTGCAGAATTGGATTGACGGCAGCGCTCTACGATACCCCCCTCTGTCCTGCCCTCTTTTCCACCACTTGGCATCTCCCCCTCAAGGGGGGAGATCGGCAATACCGTAGCCGCCGCCTTCCTTGCTACGCCAACAGTTGGCGAAAGCTGTGATGACGGCGCAATCTCCCCCCTTGAGGGGGAGATGTCCGGCAGGACAGAGGGGGGCGCGAAGGAACGCGGGGCCGACAAGCTTGTCACCTCGATGATTCGATCTTTGCGAGACCGCCCATGTAAGGACGAAGCGCTTCAGGAATGGTTACGCTGCCGTCCTCATTCTGGTAATTTTCGATGACTGCGATAAGAGCGCGGCCGACGGCGGTGCCCGAACCGTTCAGCGTGTGGACGAAGCGATTGCCCTTGCCGTCCTTGTCCTTGTAGCGGGCGTCCATGCGCCGCGCCTGGAAATCGCCGCACACCGAGCACGACGAGATCTCGCGATAGGCATTCTGGCCGGGCAGCCAGACCTCGATATCGTAGGTCTTGCGCGCGCCAAAGCCCATGTCGCCAGTGCACAGGGTCATGGTGCGGAACGGCAGGCCGAGCCGCTTCAGCACCTCCTCGGCGCATTCGGTCATGCGCTCATGCTCGGCAACCGAAGTCTCCTGGTCGGTGATCGACACCAGCTCGACCTTGTAGAACTGGTGCTGGCGCAGCATGCCGCGCGTGTCGCGCCCGGCCGAGCCCGCCTCGGAGCGGAAGCACGGCGTCAGCGCGGTATAGCGAAGCGGCAGTTTTTCATGCGGTGTGATCTCGTCGCGAACGAGATTGGTGAGCGGGACTTCGGCGGTTGGTATTAGGCCGAGCCTGCCGTCCCCATGCCGAACGAAGAATGAATCCTCCTCGAATTTCGGCAGTTGCCCGGTCCCGAAAAGCACCTCGTCGCGCACCATCAACGGCGGCTGGATCTCCACATAGCCGTGCTCGGTGGTGTGCAGATCCAGCATGAACTGGCCGAGCGCGCGTTCCATCCGCGCCAGGCCGCTTTTGAGCACGGTGAAGCGCGAGCCGGAAAGCCGTGCTGCCCGCTCGAAATCCATCATGCCGAGCGCTTCGCCGATCTCGAAATGCTCCTTCACCCAGTTCGGCCGCGTCGCCACCTCGCCGACGACGCGCTTGACGACGTTGTCGTGCTCGTCCTTGCCGACCGGCACGTCGTCGAACGGCACGTTTGGCAGCACCGCCAATGCATCGTTCAGCGCCTTGTCGAGCTCGCGCTCGCGCGCCTCGCCATTCTGGATGAACGCCTTGATCTCGCCGACCTCGGCCTTCAGCCGTTCGGCAAGGGTGGCATCGCCCGAGCGCATGGCATTGCCGATCTCCCTCGATGCGGCGTTGCGGCGTTCCTGCCTGGTCTGCAGCTCGGTCAGATGCTCGCGCCGCGCCTCGTCCCGCGCGATCAAATCATCGACCGTGGACTGCGCATCCTCAGCCGACCACGAGCGCTTCTGGAGCGCTTCGACAAGGACTGTCGGGTTGTCGCGAATCCATTTGATGTCAAGCATGGTCTGTTCGTCCTTGAGTAGGCCAGAGGGGGTAAACCGCATCGATGCAAGGCGTCAAGGCAGAGTTCCTTCGCGCCCCCCTCTGTCCTGCCGGACATCTCCCCCACGGGTGGGGAGATCGGCCGTCACTGCTGCTTTCGCCAATCTCCGGCGCTGAAAAAGCAAGCCATCGGCGAAGTTGCCAATCTCCCCCCAAGTGGGGGAGATGTCCGGCAGGACAGAGGGGGGCGCTGTCCCGCCGACCTCAGGCGGCAACACCGGAACTTCAAAGGAAGAAACAAAAAAACCCGCCTGAGTGGGCGGGTTTTTGGAGCCAATTGGCACCATACCCAAATTAGTAGCATAGCTGCCGGCACAAAGCAAGAACAAAGTTGCTATGGCCGGCAAAAAGATGCTGCCCGCCTCAACCGAACCTACGTCGAAGACGCGTCCGCCGGCTTTTCGGCCACCTCTTCGGTGGCGTCCTGCTTTTCGCGGGCCACACGGTCGCGCTCCTTGCTGCGCTCGATCAGCCGGGCCGACCAGATCGAGACCTCGTAGAGCAGGATCGTCGGAATGGCGAGGCCGATCTGGCTCATCGGGTCGGGCGGCGTCAGCACCGCCGCCACGACGAAAGCGATGACGATCGCCCATTTGCGCTTCTCGGCCAGCGCCGTGGACGACAGCATGCCGACCCGCGTCATCAGGCTTGTCACCACCGGCAGCTGGAACACCAGGCCGAAGGAGAAGATCAGCGTCATGATCAGGCTGAGATATTCGGACACTTTCGGCAGCAGCGAAATCTGCACCTGGTCGTTGGTGCCGGTCTGCTGCATGGCGAGGAAGAACCACATCACCATCGGCGTGAAGAAGAAATAGACCAGCGATGCGCCCATCAGGAACAGGATCGGCGAGGCGATCAGGAACGGCAGGAAGGCGTTGCGCTCGTTTTTGTAGAGGCCGGGCGCGATGAATTTGTAGATCTGCGTGGCGATCAGCGGAAAGGCGATGACCATGCCGCCGAACATGGCGAGCTTGACCTGGGTAAAGAAGAACTCCTGTGGCGCCGTATAGATCAGCTCGACCTTGTGCGGGTCGAGCCCGGCCCATTGGGTCGCCCATCTGAACGGAATGACCAGAAGGTTGAACAGCCGCTTGGCGAAAAAGAAGCAGACCAGGAAGGCAACAAAAAAACCGCCGATCGACCAGATCAGCCGCCGGCGCAACTCGATCAGGTGCTCCATCAGCGGAGCCGACGATTTTTCTATCTCGTCCTTTTCCTTGTCCGAAACGCTCACTTGGCGGCTCCCGCCGTTTTCCTGGCGGCCGGCTTCTTCGTTGCTGACGGCGGCTTCTTCGCTGCTGACAACTGCGCCTTTTGCTCAGCTTTTGCGGCAGCCTTTGGCGCAGCAGTCTTTGCCGGCTTGGCCGGGACGGCGGCCGCGGCTTTCGCGGGCGCTGGCTTCATCTTTGCCGCAGGTGCTTTTTTCGGCACGGCCGCTGCAGCCGTTTGCGCCTGCACTGCCGGCGCTACGACGGACTCGTCCGTCATCGCCGGAAAGATCGGCGTGGCCGGCGTCGGCTCCGGCGGGCTGACGCCCGGCATCGTCGTTGCGCCGTTCTTAAGCGGCTCGGCCGCCTGCTCCGTCGAAGCGGCGGCATCGACGGCCGGCTTGGGTTTCATCACTGCGTCGACGCCGGAACGGACGTCGGCGGCGGCCTGCTCGAATGGATTGAGCTGCTTCCTGATCTCGGCTGCCGGATTGAGGCTTCTCAGCGAATCGACCGACTTCTTGACGTCGTCGAGCTCGGCTTCCTTCAACGCATCGTTGAACTGCCGCTGGAAATCGGACGCCATGGCGCGCAGCTTCGCCGTTGTGCGGCCGAAGGTGCGCAGCATGTTGGGCAAATCCTTGGGCCCGACGACCACGATCATGACGATCGCGATCACCAGCATCTCGGTCCAGCCGACTTCGAACATGGCTATACGTTCCGACTAAAGTTTGGGCTCAGCTTTTGCTGGCCTTTTCCTTCGGTACCGAAACGGTTTCGTCGGCACGGTGTTCAACGGTACGCTTGTCCTCGGCAGTCTCGTCGTCCGCCATGCCCTTCTTGAAGCTCTTGATGCCCTTGGCCATGTCGCCCATCAGCTCGGGGATCTTGCCGCGGCCGAACACCAGCAGCACGATCACCAGAACGATCATCCAGTGCCAAATCGAAAATGAACCCATAGCAAATCTCTCTCGAACGGTTTCCCAGACGCTGATCTATGCGCTTTCGGGTTCGGATTCAAACAGAACTGCGACAGAGTTCATGAATGAGTCGCCGAAGTCACGCACTTTCGGCACGGCGGCCCGCTACCAATCGGCGCAGTTCCATCCTGCCTGTGGCTTTAAGATGGCGCTCGGCTCAATCTTCCGTGACGCGCGGCGTCAAAAGGCCGAGTTCTTCGAGGTCGATGTCGGTCAGCGGATCCTCGTCGTCGGTAAGCGCATCGGGGTCGGCCGGCGGCAGCGGCACCGAGAAATTCGACGGCATACGGCCGGACAGCAGCCCCGCACCCTTCAATTCCTCCATGCCGGGGAGATCGCGTATCTCCTCCAGCGCGAAATGGTCGAGGAAAATATCGGTCGTGCCATAAGTGACGGGACGGCCGGGCGTGCGGCGCCGGCCGCGCATCCGCACCCAATCGGTCTCCATCAGCGTGTCGAGCGTCCCCTTTGACGTCTCGACGCCGCGGATGTCCTCGATCTCGGCGCGCGTTACCGGCTGGTGGTAGGCGATGATCGCCAGCACTTCGAGGGCAGCGCGGGACAGTTTGCGCTGCTGCACCGTGTCACGGCTCATCAGGAAGGCGAGGTCGCCGGCGGTGCGAAACGCCCAGGCATCGCCGACGCGCACCAGATTGACGCCGCGCCGCGCATAGATCTGCTGCAGGTCGGCCATCGCCGCGGCAATGTTGATGCCGTCGGGCAGTCGCGAAGTGAGCTGTTTTTCGCTGACCGGCTCGGCGCTGGCGAATACGATCGCCTCGGCCATCCGTACGGCCTCCGCCATATGCAGCCGCTCGCCAGGATTCCGCGACAAATTCTGCCCCTGATTTTGTGCCGGGTTTTCGGCGACCGCGCCTTGCTCGGCGTCGTCGTCGACCTTGAACGGAATGACCGAAGCGTTGGCGCGTTCGCTCATGGTGTTACCTCGACTATCTTGATGGCCTGGGCGCGGCCGCGCAGATAAAGCGGCGCGAACACCTGGTCCTGCCGCATTTCCATCTTGCCTTCGCGCACCAGTTCCAGCGTCGCCGCAAACGAACTGGCAACCGCGGTGCGCCGCTCTTCCGGGCCGGCCAGATATTCGACCAGGAAACTGTCGAGCGCCGTCCAGTCGCGCAGCGACCCGATCAGCCTGGTCAGCACGTCGCGCGCATCCTTGAGCGACCACACGCCGCGCCTGGCGATCGTCACATTGGTTATTGCCTGCTTCTGGCGCTGCTGGGCATAGGCGGTCAACAGGTCGTAGAGCGAGGCCGAATAGGCATTGCGCTTCTCGACGATGACCATTTCCGGCATGCCGCGTGCAAACACGTCGCGTCCGAGCCGGTTGCGGTTGACCAGCCGTGCCGCCGCGTCGCGCATCGCCTCCAGCCGCTTCAGCCGGAACTGCAGCACCGCCGCCAGTTCCTCGCCGCTTTCGCCTTCGTCGCCGGGCTGCTTGGGGATCAGGAGCTTCGACTTGAGGAAGGCCAGCCATGCCGCCATCACCAGGTAGTCGGCGGCAAGCTCCAGCCTCAGCGCCCTCACCTTCTCGACGAAGGCCAGATACTGTTCGGCCAGCGCCAGGATCGAGATGCGCGACAGGTCGACCTTCTGATTGCGGGCAAGATGCAGCAGAAGATCGAGAGGACCTTCGAAGCCGGCCACATCGACGACCAACGCCGGATCGCCGGTCAGCCGGGAATCGTCGTTCTCGGCCCACAAGCGGTCCATCGGTGCGGCCTTGCCGGCCTTCAGGTCCAATGTTTCCGCCACTTCGCTTCCTTTGATGCTAGGCCGCCGCGTCGAAATAACTGGCAAATTCGGCCCGAATCTCGGTCTCGTCCGCCACGTCACGGTTCCTGATATAGGTCAGCGCCCGCTCCGCGCGCTCAAACGACTTGCCTTCAAGCCCGGTCGTGCGCGATGCAATGCCGGCCATCTCCTCGAACACGCCGTTGCAGTGAAGGACCAGATCGCAGCCCGCCGCAAGGATAGCGGCCGCCTTTGACGGGAAATCCCCAGAAAGTGCCTTCATCGAGGTGTCGTCGCTCATCAACAGCCCGTCGAAGCCGATTTCGTCGCGGATGATCTTTTCGATGACCTTGCCGGATATGGTGGCCGGGTTCTTCGGGTCGATCGCGCTATAGACGACATGCGCCGTCATCGCCATCGGCAAATGGTTGAGCTCCCTGAACGGGGCAAAATCATGCCGCTGCAACTCGCCGATCGAGGCGTCGACGGTCGGCAGTTCGAAATGCGTATCGGCGAAGGCCCTTCCATGACCGGGAATATGCTTCATCACCGGCAGCACGCCGCCCGCCATCAGGCCTTCCGCCGCGGCGCGACCCAATTCGATGACGGCGCGCGGCTCCTTGCCATAGGCGCGCGCGCCGATGACGTCGCTGGCGCCCTCGATGGGCACGTCGAGCACCGGCAGGCAATCCGCCGTGATGCCGTAGCGCAGCAGGTCGAAGGCATGCAGCCGCGCCATCAGCCATGCGGCACGGGTGCCGGCGTCATGGTCGTCGCGCCACAAGGCGCCGAGTGCACCGGCAGCCGGATAGTTCGGCGCCAGCGGCGGCCGTAGGCGCTGCACCCGGCCGCCCTCCTGGTCGATGAACACCGGCGCATCCGCACGCCCGACGCAGTCGCGCATCGCGGCGACCAGATCGCGGATCTGCTCGGTCTCGCCGATATTGCGCGCAAACAGGATGAAGCCCCACGGGCATTCGTTGCGATAGAAACGGATCTCGTCGCGGGTCAGTGATTTCCCGGCGCAGCCGAGGATCATGGATTTTGATTCGGTCATGCGGAACAGTTTAGAGCTTCGCGCCGACAAAGGGAATCGCCCGCAATTGCCTTCAGAGGTTTCCGTTCACGCAAAAAAGCCGGCGCGGACGCCGGCTTTTCGAGAGGTTTTGGTGCCTAGTGGGACACGAAGCAATTGCCGCCGGCAGCCTTGTAGCTGGTGCACAGTTTGATCGCCTCGTTGCGAGACTGCGCCGGAACGCGGACGCGGTAGAAGGTGCCCTTGCCGGCAATCTCGGCCTTGACGATGTTGGCGGTGCGGCCGGAAAGCACGCTGCCGTAGCGGCGCTGCAGATCCTGATAAGTCGCCTGGGCGCTTTCGACTGTCGGCTGCGAAGCGATCTGTATCGACCACGAACCAGCGCCGGCCGCGGCCGGATCGATGGAAGCGACCTGATCGGGCTTGACCTCGCCGACCACGTCGACCGGCTGGTCGGACGGGCGCTGCGGCGCCACCGGAACCGTGGCCGGGGTGCTGGCGGACTGCTTGCTGGCTGACGGCTTGGCTTCAGCCTTTGTGTCGGGCTTGGGCGCCGGCTGCAGCTTGGAGGTTTCGGCCTGATCGCCGCTCGCCTGGTCGCCACTCGGCTGGTCGCCAATCTTCGGATCACTTGTCAATTGGTCGATCAGGGGCACGGTGCCGGTCTGCGCCGCGGCGTCGGCCTGGGCGGCCGGAGCCACGTGCTGCGGCGCCGGATCGGCCGGCTCGGCAGCAGCCATCTGCGGGGCGGCGGGCGCCGGATCCTCGCGCGCCACGAGCGAGCCGTCAGGTTTCACGACCATGGTCCGTACCTTGCGCGGCGCAACAGCGACGATCTCGGGGGTTGCACCCTTCTCGGCCTCCTGCAGAACCTGCGCGATGCGATCCTCGGACTTGGGCGCCGGTACGGCGGCGGTTTCGGTAGCGCCAGCCGCATTGGCGCCAAGCGCATTGGTGTCAGGCGCGCTGGTGCCGGGCGCGTTGGTGCCAGACGCATTGCTATCAGACGCCTCGGTGCCGGGCGCGTCGATATCGTCTGCGGCATCGGGGTCATTGGGCGAAAGATCGACGACGCGGCTCTCCGGTTCGTCGGCCTTCAGGTCCAAAGGCTCTTCGGTGTTGGTGACCAGCTTCTGCTGAACCGGCTCGGCGGGCTTGGCGCCCTTGACCACAGCGTCATAAACCTTGTTGTCCTGGTTCGGCACGACGGTGCCGCCTGGATTTTCCGGCTTGATCTTGATCGGCCTGTTGTCGGCCTTGACGATAACCGGCGCATCGCTGCCGCTCTTGCCGCCGAGGGTCAACGCAAAGGCGCCAAGGCCTCCGGCGATCGCCACGGCGCCGACCACCGCACCTATCAGCAGCCCGCGCCTGCGCGGCTGCCTTTCGGCCTCGCGTTCGGCGAGGCCCGGAACCGACATCTCCTCGTCCAGTTCGGGATCGTAGTCGAGCTCATCGAAGGTGAAATCGTCGGCTTGCGAAACCGGCTGGCCGCCAGGCAATGGGCCCAGATCGAAACCGTCCGCTGCATCGGCATAGGAAGCGGCCGCCGCGCTGACGGGGGCTTCCGCAGGCTTGGCGCCATAGGCGCGCGTCTCGCTACGATCTTGCTTGTAGCCAGACGCGAAGCCGGCATCGTATTCATCGTCATAGCCAGCACTGCGCACCGGGGCAGGCGCTATATCCGTGGCATTCATTTCGGTGAGAAGGCTGGCAAAATCGGCATCGAGATCGTCGTAGGCGGGCGCCACCGGCTCGTCATCGTCGAAGTTGAGCTCCGGAATGTCGAGATCGTCCGCCAGCGCCACGACGCGCTCGGGCACGTCGACCGTCTCGACATCGGGCATCTCGTCATAAGCGGAAGGCTGTTGATGCGAGCTTGGTGCAGCTTCCGTGTAGGCGGGCCGATCTTCATAGGATGGCCTCTCTTCGACCTGTGCGGCCCGATAGGACGGCGTTGCAGCCGGCTGCGGCGCTGGTGCCGGACGCGCCGAAGCCACCGGCTGGCTTGCAAAGGCAGGCTGAGGCTGTGCGACCGGCGTCACGCGGCTCCACGAGCGGGCCGGCTCGGGCGGCGTGGCGCGTGTCGTCAGCCAGTTCAGCGCATCGAGCGGGTCTTCTTCGGCAGCAGCTGCCGCACTCTTGTCGGCCGAGTCATGATCCAGGCCGATATTCCTGGCGAAGTCGGCATCGAGCGCATCGCTGTCGAGATCATCCGCGGGTCCGGCAGCGGCTTCAACACCGAAATCCTCGCCTTCAAGCTCATCGAGGAGGACACTGCCAAGTTCGGCGTCATCGGCGGCACTGGACTGCGGCGGCTCAGCGGGCTCGTGCTCGTCGAGTTCCCAATCCAGCTCGTCGACAGCATGCACCGGTTCGTTGGCGACGTCTTTGACCGCCGCCATTGGCTGTTCAGCGGCCACTGCTGGCTTCTGAATTACCGGCGCGATAGGCTGCTGAACAGCCATCACGGGCTTCTGGGCAGGCTGCTGGGCAGACTGCTGGCTTGTCTGAGGTTCGTTGACCGCTTGTGCCGGCCGTGTGCTCATCGCACCGAGCAGCGCGTTCAGTTCGTCTTCCAGGCTGCGTTCCTCAGCCACTGGGGCCGTCGGGACGACAGCGGCCGGCGCCACTGGTTCGGCCGCAACCTGCGCCACGGGCTCTTCGGCTTCCTCGGCAGGCGCATCGTCGAAGCTCAGATCGAAATCGTCGTCGAACGCCGCTTCAGCGGCCGTGCCGGAAAGCCGGGCGGCATCTGGCACTTCGACAAACTCCGGTTCTTCGATTTCGGCAGGCCCGTTCGAGCGAACGTCGAAGTCCATGTCGACATCGGCCATGGCATCATCGAAATGGCCGGCAAGATCCTCATCGGCCGAAACCGCCTCAACCGGCGATGCCGGGGCGGCGACGTTTTCCGCCGGCTCATGCTCGTCGAACATCAGCTCGTCTTCGAGCGAGCTTGCAACGGCATCGTCGAACTCGTCATCGAACGCGGCCGCTTGCGCGGCGGTTTCAACGGCGACGGTCTGCTCCATCGGCTCATGCTCTTCGAGCATCAGCTCGTCTTCGAGCGAACTTGCCACGGCGTTGTCGAACTCATCGTCGAAGGCGGGCTCGTCGACCGGCTCGATCGCCTCGGCTGCGGCCCTGGGTTCATCCTCGCCGGTCACCGCGATCTTGGCCGTCACATCGTCGTCGTGCCGAAAATCCTGGTCGACAGAGGCGGCAAGTTCGTCGTCACTCGAAAGGTCGTCCTCGAACGGCGACACGTCTTCGAGCGAGCCGGCGACGGCGTTATCGAACTCGTCGTCGAACTCCGGCTCGACAGCGGGAGCGAACGCCCTTTCGGGGGCGGAGGCAATTTCGTCGGCGGCAACAGGAGTTGCTGCAACAGGAGCAGCATCATCCGCCGCATTGTCGTCGAACGCGAAATCCTGTTCGAACGAGGCAGCAAGCGCGTCCTCCATTTCGTCGGCGGCGGCCGGTTCGGGTGTCGGCTCGCGAAGCTTGGCAGAGGAAGCATTGTCATTGGCGTCGGCGCCGAATTCGCCCATCAACTCCTTCTCGAGATCGATCTCGAAATCGCCCTCGTCCACCGACGGTTCGGCGGCAGCGGTTTTCGGCTGGGCCGGCGTTTGCGGTTTGACCGGCTGGCGCGGGTCGAACCCCATGATCCTGGTCAGTTCCGCGAACGGATCATCGTTGGCGATGTCGTTGTGGTCGGCTGCTCTCAGCTGGGTTCTGTCTGCCATTATTGTTCCCGAACTCGCACTCATTCGGACGCCATGGACGTCGCGTAGGGTTGGCCCTTACCAGCGCAATGTGGGCAAAAGGTGACAGGTTTTTTACTCAAACCTAACGCATTTCGGTGGGCGCATTGGCTCCGATCAGCGTCAGGCCGGACGTCAAAACGTCCGAAACAGCCTGCACCAGCCCTAGTCTGGCATGCGTCAATTGTCGGTCGTTAACCTTAACAAAACGTAAGTCGGGATTGTCGGTGCCCCGGTTCCAGTGTCCGTGGAAGCTGGAAGCGAGTTCGTAGAGGTAAAATGCCAGCCGGTGGGGCTCGAGCGCGAGCGCCGCGGCTTCGATCAGCCGAGGATATTCGGCGAGCTTCCTGATCAGGCCGATCTCCCCCTCATCGGTCAGCAAAGCCACTTCGGCGGCCAGCTGGTTGCGGTCGAACATGGCCTCGCCCAATTGCTCGCTCGCCTGCCGGAACACCGAATGGCAGCGCGCCGAGGCATACTGCACGTAGAACACCGGATTGTCCTTCGACTGCTCGGTCACCTTGGCGAAGTCGAAGTCGAGCGGCGCGTCGTTCTTGCGGTAGAGCATCATGAAGCGAACTGCATCTCGTCCAACTTCTTCGATGACCTCCCGAAGAGTGACGAAATTGCCAGTTCGCTTTCCCATCCGCACCGGCTCGCCGGCGCGAAAAAGCCTCACCAGCTGGCAAAGCAGCACGGTAAGCTTGACCTCGTCGCCGGCAATCGCCCGGGCAAGCGCTTCCAGCCGTTTCACGTAGCCGCCATGATCGGCGCCAAGCACATAGATCAGGTCGACGAAGCCGCGATCGACCTTGTCCTTGAGGTAGGCGACATCGGCGGCGAAATAGGTGAAGGTGCCGTCCGACTTGACCAGCGCCCGGTCCATGTCGTCGCCGACCGCGGTCGAGCGGAACAGCGTCTGCTCGCGGTCCTCCCAGTCGTCCGGCTTCTCGCCCTTGGGCGGCGGCAGCTTGCCCTTGTAGATGTGGCCCTTCAGCGTCAGGTCGCTGATCGCCGAGCGTATCTTGCGGGCGTTGTTCGCATGCAGCGTCCGCTCGGAGAAGAAGACGTCGTGATGCACGTTGAGCAGCGCCAGATCCTCGCGGATCATCGCCATCATCGCGTCGATCGTCCTGTCCTTGACGATGGCAAGCGCCTCCTCGTCCGGCATCTGCAGCAGGGAGCGGCCGAATTCGCTGGCCAGCGCCTGGCCGACCGGGACGAGATAGTCGCCTGGATAAAGCCCGGCCGGAATGTCGCCGATTTCCTCGCCGAGCGCCTCGCGGTAGCGCAGCATGACTGAGCGGCCGAGCACGTCGATCTGCGAACCGGCATCGTTGATGACGTATTCCTTGGTCACGTCGTAACCGGCGAAGGCCATCAGATTGGCGAGCGCGTCGCCGACCACGGCACCCCGGCAATGGCCGACATGCATCGGGCCGGTCGGGTTGGCCGAGACATATTCGACATTGGTTTTCTTGCCGCCGCCGATAGTCGAGCGGCCGTAATTGCGGCCTTCGCCGAGCAGCGCCGTCAGATGCGCCTGCCAGAAGCCGTCCTTGAGCCTGAGATTGACGAAGCCCGGGCCGGCGATCTCGGCGGCCGCGATATCCTCGTCGGCGCGCAGCGCCTCGGCCAGCCTTTCGGCCAGCGCACGCGGGTTCTGGCCGGTCGGCTTGGCCAACACCATGGCTGCGTTGGTCGCGAGATCGCCATGGCTGGCATCGCGCGGCGGCTCGACGGCGATGCGCGACAGGTCCGGCGACACGCCATCCTTGTCTTTCAAATCAAGCGCTTCGACGGCCTTTATGATTCGCGCGTTGAAATCGGCGAAGATGTTCATTGCTGTGGCTCTGACGGTTTTGCAGGGATCCGGCTCGTTGGCCGGCAAAATCGCGCCCGCCCTAGCTCAAATCCGGCGTATGGTCAAACAAACGCCTGTGTTCCTTGAGCGCATAAGTGTCCGTCATGCCGGCCAGGAAATCGGCAACACTGCGCGCCTTGACGCGGTCCTCTGCCCGATCGAGCCCTTCGCGCCAGCCATCCGGCATAGCGCGCGGATCGGCGAAATAGACGTCGAACAGGTCCCTGACGATCTGGTCGGCATCGGCGCGCACCCGCATGACCTCCGCATGCCGGTAGAGGTGTTTGTAGAGAAAGGCCTTCAGCTCCTTTTCCAATACGGCCGTCTCGGCGGAGAAGCTCACCATCGGCTCGCCGGCCGCCCTTACCGCTTCGGCGCTGCCGGGCTTGATGCGCGCCAGATTGGCTGTCGTCGAGACGATCACGTCCTCGACCATGATAGTGATCTGCCGGCGCATCAGCTCGTGGCCGGTGCGTACGTCATCGAGCGCCGGATAGCGCTGACGCACGCCCTTGAGGATCGATCCCGGCAGCGAGACGCCCTCCAGCATATCCAGCGTCAGCAGCCCTGCCCTCAAGCCGTCATCGATGTCGTGGGTGTTGTAGGCGATGTCGTCGGCAATCGCCGCACACTGCGCCTCGATACCAGCGAAGCGGTCGAGCTCGAGGTCGTGCAGTTCGGAATAGTCGCGGATAGCCTGCGGCACCGGCCCCTTCAGCCCTTTCCCCTTGGCATCGGTCAGCGGGCCATTGTGCTTGACCAGCCCCTCCAGCGTTTCCCAGGTGAGGTTCAGCCCATCGAACTCGGCATAGCGCCGCTCCAGCCGCGTCACCACACGCAGCGACTGCGCATTGTGGTCGAAGCCGCCCCAGGCGGCCATCTTCTCGTTCAGCGCGTCCTCGCCGGTATGGCCGAAGGGCGTGTGGCCGAAGTCGTGCACTAGGGCCACCGCCTCGGCCAGGTCCTCGTCGCCGCGCAGCGCCCGCGCCAGAGCGCGTGCGATTTGCGCGACCTCGATCGAATGCGTCAGCCTCGTGCGGTAATGGTCGCCTTCGTGTGCGACGAACACTTGCGTCTTGTGCTTCAGCCGGCGGAACGCCGTCGAATGGATGATGCGGTCGCGGTCGCGCTGGAACGGCGTGCGCGTCGGGCTTTCCACCTCGTCGAACAGCCGCCCGCGCGACTTCGCCGGGTCGCTGGCATAGGCCGCGCGCGGCCGATAGCCGAATCCGATGTCGCCCAACTCGTTGGTCATAGCGTATGCCGCAGTTGACTTGCCCCGTCGCGCTTCATACCTATCATACGAAACCGAATGCAAGGTGACGCCCATGGGCGCTGATGCCAAGACCGCCATGAAAGTCGAGATGACCGACGCCGCCGCCAGGCGGATCGCCAAGATTGTAGCGAGCGAAGCCGGTAAGACGGCCGTGCGCGTTTCGGTCGAGGGCGGCGGCTGTTCCGGCTTCTCCTACAAGTTCGACCTGGTCGACAGGCGCAATGACGACGACGTCGCCATCGAAAAGGACGGCGCCACCGTGCTGATCGACGACCTGTCGCTGGTCTATATGGGCGGCTCGGTGATCGATTTCGTTGACGATCTGATGGGCCAGTCGTTCCAGATCAGAAACCCCAATGCGGTCGCCTCCTGCGGCTGCGGCACCAGCTTCTCGATCTAGAAATGCCCGACATCGGCGCGGTCCGTCAGGTCGCGCTTTCCGCCGGGCGCGACCTCGATGCAACGCTGGCGTTCTGGCGCGAGGTGCTCGGCATGAACCTGCATGCGCGTTTCGATCCGCCGGGCATCGCCTTCATCATGGCCGGTGACGTGCGCCTGCTTTTCACCGACGGCCTGCCTGCCGGCACCGTCTATCTCGACATCTCGGGCCTCGACGAGTTCCACGCTTCGGCCAAGGCCGCCGGCGTTCCCTTCACCGCGCCGCCGGCGCTCGTCCATCGCGACACCGAAGGCCTGTTCGGCCAGGCGGGGGAAAGCGAATGGATGGCCTTCCTAAAGGACCCGGCAGGCAATACGATCGGCCTTGTCGAACGTCATCCACCGGATCGCTAGTCTCCGGACCACCAGCCTATCGAGGCCGTCATGAAAATCGTCACCTGGAACATCAACGGCGTTCGCGCCCGCATCGGCAATTTGACCCATTGGCTGACGGAAAGCGCGCCCGACATCGCCTGCCTGCAGGAGATCAAGACGGTCGACGAGCAGTTTCCCCGCGCCGAGATCGAGGCGCTCGGCTACAATGTCGAGACTTACGGCCAAAAAGGCTTCAACGGCGTCGCCATCCTGTCGAAGCTGCGTTTCGACGAGGTCAATCGCGGCTTGCCGGGCGACGATGCCGACGAGCAGGCGCGTTTCATCGAGGGCGTGTTCTCGACCGACAAGGGCGCCTTGCGCGTTGCCTCGATCTATCTGCCGAACGGCAACCCGATCGACGACGAGAAGAAGTTCTCCTACAAGCTTTCCTGGATGGCGCGACTTGAGCGCTGGGCCGAGGAGCGGCTTGCACTGGAAGAGCCGCTGGTTCTGGCCGGCGACTACAATGTCATTCCCGAGCCGATCGACGCGAAGTATCCGGAAAACTGGCTAAGCGATGCGCTGTTCCAGCCCGCGACGCGGCAGGCGTTCCGGCGGCTGAAGAATCTCGGCTTCACCGAAGCCGTGCGTGCCGTCACCGACGCACCGGACATTTTTACGTTCTGGGACTATCAGGCCGGCGCCTGGCAGAAGAACAACGGCATCCGCATCGACCACCTGCTTCTGTCGCCCGAAGCCGCCAACTGGTTTTCCTCGGCTTCGATCGAAAAACAGGTGCGCGCCTGGGAAAAACCCTCCGACCACGTGCCGGTGGCGATCGATCTGGCGCTGCAGCCGGCCTGACCGGAGCTGCTGTCCGGCGGCACATTGATAAGTTGACCTCTTATCGCCACAAATCGCGTGCTTGATGAGAAATCATCATGGTGGCTGGGGTTCCCATGACTACTCGATTTGCACTTTGCCCGATCGGCTGCGCGCTTGCGATGGCGGTGGCGACGCCGGCCTTTGCCGATGCAGAGTGCCTGGCTAACGGCAAATCATTCGAGATCGGCCGGGTGGCTTGCCTGACGCCTGCCGGCCAAAGCTACCTCGCCCGTTGCGAGATGGTGCTCAACAACACGTCCTGGACAAAGCAGCGGGATGGCTGCCCGGAGAACACGCTGGCCCCACATCTGCAGGGCACGCCGATCTCAACACCGGCGCCCAGCGGCATGCCGGCGGAACCGACCGAGAATTGATTTCAAAACGGAATTTCTGCCGGCCTACTGGTCGCCGCCACCCTTGGTGAGGATGTCGTCGGCCAGCGAGATCGCGGTGCGGCGGTCGGCTTCGCCGGCGGCTGCAAACGCTTCTTCCTGCATGCCGCGGATCCATGGCTGGTCGGCGGGTGAGGCCCGTTCGAGCGCCGCGGTCATCATCGCCAGCCCCCGCACGATCTTGCCGCTTTGGAAAAGCAGGTTGCCGAGCGTCGCCTGCGCGCCCGCATGGCCCTTTTCGGCCGCCAGCTGGAACCAGCGTCCGGCCTGCTTGACGCTGGCCTTGACGCCGCCCTCACCCTTGAGGAACATCTGGCCCATCTCGAACTGGGCGTTCGGATTGCGGTAGTTGGCGGCGGCACGCATGTAATATTCCTGGGCCGCCACTTCGTTCTCCTCGACGGGGCTGCCGGGAATGCCCTTCCTCAGATAGTCGCCAAGCGCCACCAGCGCGTCCGAAACATAGCTTTCCTCGGGCGAACCGGGCTCGACATCCTGGTCGACGATCTCGCTGAAGAACTTGAATGCCGCGTAGTCGTCTCGCGCCACGCCATCGCCTTCGGCATACATGCGCGCAAGCTTCCAGGTGGCGCCGATCTGGCCGTTCTCGGCGGCATATTTATAGGCTTCCGCGGCCTGCTCCTTATGGCCGTTCTTGTAGGCGGAAAAGCCGAACTGGAACACCGCCCAAGGGCTCGACTGCGGCTTCACGCCGGTCTTGTCGTCGAACACCTTATCGTCGAAGGCCATGGCCTGGCCGACGGCGCCCAAGGTCGCGCCAAACGTGGCGAGCGCAACCAGTGCCGAAAGGACAGACGACCTCAACAACTCAGATGTCCGCATAGCAGTGTGTTTCTTTGGCACCGCCGGGATGGGTGACCGCGCCGTCGCGGGCAGATCCGACCGTCTGTGCGTATTTCCAGATCGCGCCCGACTGATAGTCGGTCGTGCGCGCCTTCCATGCTTTTGCCCTCGCCGCCAGTTCGGCTTTGGACAATGCAACCTCGATCGTGCCGTTCACCGCATCGATCGAGATCAAGTCGCCATCCCTAAGCAGCCCGATCGGGCCGCCGACAGCCGCTTCCGGCCCGACATGGCCGATGCAGAAACCGCGCGTTGCGCCCGAAAAACGCCCGTCGGTGATGAGCGCCACCTTGCCGCCCATGCCCTGGCCGTAGAGAGCCGCCGTCGTCGACAGCATTTCGCGCATGCCCGGGCCGCCGCGCGGACCCTCGTAACGGATGACGAGAACCTCGCCTTCGCTATAGTTACGGTGCGTAACCGCTTCGAAACATTCCTCTTCCGAATCGAAGCAGCGTGCCGGACCCGAGAATTTCAGTTCCGCCATACCAGCGACCTTCACGATCGCGCCTTCGGGGGCAAGGTTACCCTTCAAGCCCACGACCCCGCCGGTCTGGGTAATCGGCCTATTGGCGGGACGGACCACATCCTGGCTGTCATTCCAGGAAACATGTTCCATATTTTCGGCCAAAGTGCGGCCGGTCACCGTCAGGCAATCGCCGTGAAGATAGCCATGGTCGAGCAGCGTCTTCATCAACAGCGGAATGCCGCCGGCCTCGAACATGTCCTTGGCGACGTATTTGCCGCCCGGCTTGAGGTCGGCGATGTAGGGTGTCTTCTCGAATATCCTGGCCACGTCGAAAAGGTCGAACTTTATCCCGGCCTCGTGCGCGATCGCCGGCAGATGCAGCGCCGCGTTGGTCGAGCCGCCGGTGGCCGAGACCACGGTCGCGGCATTTTCCAACGCTTTCATAGTAACGATGTCGCGCGGGCGGATGTTCCTTGCGATCAGCTCCATGATCTTTTCGCCGGAAGCGAAATTGAAGCGGTCGCGCATCTCGTAGGGTGCCGGCGCGCCGCAGGAATAGGGCAGCGCCAGGCCGATCGCCTCAGCGACGGTGGCCATGGTATTGGCGGTGAACTGGGCGCCGCAGGAGCCGGCCGACGGACAGGCGGCTTGCTCGATCTCGAGCAGCTCGGCGTCGCCGATCGTGCCGACCGAATGCTGGCCGACCGCCTCGAACACGTCCTGCACGGTGATCTGCCGGCCACGGTAGCTGCCGGGCAGTATCGAGCCGCCATAGATGAAGATCGACGGTACGTTGAGGCGCACCATGGCCATCATCATGCCGGGCAGCGACTTGTCGCAACCGGCCAATCCAACCAGCGCATCGTAGCAATGGCCGCGCATGGTGAGCTCGACCGAGTCCGCGATGACCTCGCGCGACACCAGCGACGACTTCATGCCCTGATGACCCATGGCGATGCCGTCGGTGACGGTGATGGTGCAGAATTCGCGTGGCGTGCCGCTGGCGGCCGCCACGCCCTTCTTGACCACTTGCGCCTGGCGCATCAGCGAGATGTTGCAGGGCGCGGCCTCGTTCCAGCAGCTGGCGACACCGACCAGAGGCTGCGCGATCTCGGCCGCCGACAGCCCCATCGCATAAAGGTAGGAGCGATGCGGCGCCCGCTCGGGACCAACGGTCACGTGGCGGCTCGGCAGCTTGGCCTTGGAGATCGCTCTGGCGTCCATACTCGTCCTTGCCGCGGGCGGTGCGGCCTGCCTCTTCGCCTAGCCTTTTGGCGCATGTCCCGAGACAAGTTCGAGGTGCGCCGGGTTTATGGCGGGAAATGGGCAATGTTCCCGGGCGGCCGGGTGGCGCGAGGGTTGTTCAGAAACTGTTGCCAAAACGTCACAATTACAGAAGCGAACATCATGGGGACAATTGTTGCGCCGGCCGAATGCCGGACGCCACGCATCCAACCAACGGCCGGGCAGTGCCCGGCCGTTTTGTCGTTTAAAATTTAATAGTTAGAACTTGATCTTGACGGAAGCCGAACCGGCGAGAAGCAGGTCGTTGCCGTAGGTATAGGTAACGGCATTCGCCACGTCGCCGACACCGCTGAAAGTCGATGACCCGCTCGTCAGCACACCGATCGAGCCGCCGAGCCTGACCTCGACCTGGTCGTTCGGCGAATAGGAGACGCCGCTGGCAACGGCCCAGGTATCCGACTGATAGCCGGAGGTCGTCGAGGTGCCGCGATCCCAGGTCAGCGAAACCACGCCCGACAATTGATCGGTGAACTTGTGCCCGATACCGCCCGTGACCGTCCAGCCGTCGCGATAAAGCAGGTCGAACGAAACGGGCGAGGGCAAACCGGTTACCGGACTGCGCACGCCATTGATGGCAATGACGCCAAGCTTGCTCCACTCCTGCCAGCGGATGGAACCAAAGGCCAGCCAGCCAGGAGCTATACCGCTCTGCAGCTTGAATTCCAGAGCCTGAGGTATCTCAGCCGACGCCGAGACTGGGTACACGTCGGTAGAGCCAGGAATCAGATCCGCCGGAAAGGCGCCCCTGAAGCCGGTAGTGTCGACGGTTCCCGATAGCCCGTCATATTTGTAGCTTGAAGAGTACATCAGGCTGGCGCGCAGGGCGATCTCGGGGATCTCATAGGCTGCGCCCGCACGCCAACCCCATGCCTCGTCGGATAGCTTGAAGACGCCGAGGCCGGTATTGCCGAAGGCGAGCAGTGTCTGGCGGGACAGAAACGCGTCGACCTGCTGGTAGGAGACACCGCCGATGAATCGTATGGCGCCCTTGCCGACGTTCATCTTGTACGAGCAGGTGAGACCGAAATCGTCTGTGTCGACGGCGTATTTGACCGCTGTCGGCGAATAGGCGTTGTTCATGCCGAAATTCGCGTCCGCACCATACGGTCTCGTATAGGTGGCAAGACAGTCTACGGGCTCAAAGATGTTGGCCTTGATGCCGACATGCGGCACCGCATAATCGCCACCAACGTCCACCGCTGATGTCGACAAACCCGAGCCATCGAGGCGCTGCACATTCTTGAGTTTGCGCTGTGGCGAAACATAGGTGACGCCTGCGTCGAACGAATATGGCGCCGCGTCGAACAGCTGGTCGATATTGACGCCGCCCCGGTCAAAGCCCCCGGCTTGCACCGTCCCAGCCAAAGCCAGCGAAAAAGCCCCCGCGCCCAGCAGCACTTTCAGACGCGAATAACACATGAATCTCCTCCCCGAAATATCCTTGCATCAAGCTAGAACCAATTCAGGTTAACGGCGCAACAACGAATTCGCCGTGCGTACATGTACACCTTGGCTGAACGCATTTCCGACAAGGTGTCGGCCTTCTTACCGAGGCGGGAAAATGGCCGCCACGATACAGATCGGCGAGAAAACTCGGGAAAACCCCCTAAATCACTAAAGAACAGGGCATTTTGCCTGCCCAGTCAGCCATTGTTACATTATGGCAACAATGGGGCAAAAACATTCAGTTTGCCTCAAGATTTACGCTGCGGAATGCCTGTTTTCGTGGCAGGCGGCCTGTCTGGAAGGCAGATTCGTGACCGGCGAATCTATTGCGGCCAGCAGGCCCAATTTGTTTGATCAGCCGGCCCAATCTGTTCGATCAGCCGGCATCGCGCACCCGCGCCAATGCCACCGAAAGCTTCTCTTGCGCCTCGCGATATTCGGCGAGTTTTTCACGCTCGGCCTCCACCACCTCTTCCGGCGCGTTGGCGACGAATTTCTCGTTGGACAGCTTCTTGTAGAGCCGCGCTATTTCCTCGGTCACCTTGGCAAGCTCCTTGTGCAGGCGCGCTGCCTCGGCGGCAAGGTCGATCAGGCTGCCGAGCGGCAGGCAGATCGTCGCCTCGTTGACCACGATCTGGGCGGATCCCCTCGGTGGCGCCTCGGCGAGCGAGATGTCGCCGACCCGCGCCAGACGCTTGATAGCCGAGCCCTGACGCTCGAGCCTTTCGTGTGTCGCGTCGTTGGCGCCGATCACCACGAGCGGTGCGATAGCCGCCGGTGGCACGTTCATCTCCGAACGCACCGAGCGGATGCCGGAGACAAGGTCGACCAGCCAGTTGATATCGGCGGCGGCCGCCTCGTCCTCGAAGTCGGGCGACGGCCATGCCGCATGACAAAGCAGCGATTGCCGTTGCCTGCCCTCGCCGGCGGTTTCGGCCCACAGTTCCTCGGTCATAAACGGCATCATCGGATGCAGCAGCTTGTAGATCTCGTCGAGTACGAAGGCGACGCATGCCCTGCTCTCGGCCTTGGCGGCCTCGTCGGTGCCCATGAACACCGGCTTCAGCAGTTCCAGGTACCAGTCGCAGAACTGGTTCCAGACGAAGCGGTAGGCGGCACCCGCCGCCTCGTTGAAGCGGTATGAGGTGATACCGTCCGTTATGTCCCGCGCGGCTCGCGTCAGCTCCGTCAAGATCCAGCGGTTGACCGCCAGCTTGGCGTCCTGCAGCCAGAAATCGTCGTCGCGCGCCACTTCGTTCATCTCGGCGAAGCGCGTCGCGTTCCACAGCTTGGTGCCGAAATTGCGATAACCGGCAATGCGGGCCGGATCGAGCTTAACGTCGCGCCCTTGCGCCGCCATCACAGTCAAGGTGAAGCGCAGCGCATCGGCGCCGTATTCGTCGATGAGCTCGAGCGGATCGATGACGTTGCCTTTCGACTTCGACATCTTCTGCCCGTTCTTGTCGCGAACCAGCGCATGGACATAGACGGTATGAAACGGCTCCTGATCCATGAAATGCAGGCCCATCATCATCATGCGGGCGACCCAGAAGAAGATGATGTCGAAACCGGTCACCAGCACGTCGGTCGGGTAATAGGTCTTCAGCTCCCGCGTCTGGTCCGGCCAGCCAAGCGTCGAGAACGGCCACAGCGCCGACGAGAACCATGTGTCGAGCACGTCCTCGTCGCGGGTCAGGATCTCGCCAGGCTGGAAATTCTCAAGCTTGTCCTCGACCCAGGCCTTCCACGGCCCTTCCAGCGCCAGATAATATTCGACGGCGGCACCGAGCGCCTCTTCCTCGGTCTTTTCGACAAAGACATGCCCGTCCGGCCCGTACCAGGCAGGGATCTGGTGACCCCACCAGAGCTGGCGCGAAATGCACCAGGGCTGGATGTTTTCCATCCAGTCGAAATAGGTCTTTTCCCAGTTTTTGGGCACGAAATTGGTACGGCCCTCGCGCACCGAGGCGATCGCCGGCTTGGCCAGTTCCGCCGCATTGACATACCACTGGTCGGTCAGAAACGGCTCGATCGGCACGCCGCCGCGGTCGCCATGCGGCACGGCGTGGCGATGCGGCTCGACCTTTTCGAGAAAGCCGCCCGCCTGCATCAGTTCAACGATCTTCTTGCGCGCATCGAAACGGTCCAGACCATCGAGGCTGTCCCAGACGGCCTGGCGCTCCGGTGTCACGTCCAGTCCGGCGAGAAAGTCCTCATTGTCCTTGAGGCTCACCGCCGCATTGACGGTAAGGATGTTGACCGCCGGCAGCCGGTGGCGCTTGCCGACCTCGAAGTCGTTGAAGTCATGCGCCGGCGTGATCTTGACCGCACCGCTGCCTTTTTCGGGATCGGAATACTCGTCCGCCACCACCGGGATCCTGCGGCCGACGATCGGCAGGATGAGGTTCTTGCCGACGAGATGCCGGAAACGTTCGTCGTCGGGGTGGACGGCGACAGCCGTATCGCCCAGCATCGTCTCCGGGCGGGTCGTCGCAACGGTAATGAAGGTCTTCGGATTTTCCGGATCGAAGGTCATGCCTTCGACTGGATAGCGGAAGTGCCAGAGGTTGCCGTTGACTTCCTGCTGCTCGACCTCGAGATCCGAGATGGCGGTCAACAGCTTCGGATCCCAGTTCACAAGGCGCTTGTCCTTGTAGATCAGCCCTTCCTTGTAGAGCGTCACGAACACTTCGAGCACGGCCTTGGACAGGCCCTCGTCCATGGTGAAGCGCTCCCGGCTCCAGTCGGCCGAGGCCCCGAGCCGCTTCAGCTGGTTGAGGATGGCGCCGCCGGACTCGGCCTTCCACTCCCACACCTTGTCGATGAACTCATCTCGCGTCAGGTCGCGGCGGTGGATCTGCTTTTCCATAAGCTGGCGCTCGACCACCATCTGCGTGGCGATGCCGGCATGGTCCATGCCTGGTTGCCAAAGAACGTTCTTGCCGCGCATGCGCTCGAAGCGCACCAGAATGTCCTGCAGCGTGTTGTTGAGCGCATGACCCATATGCAGCGAGCCGGTGACATTCGGCGGCGGGATGACGATGGTGAAGGCTTCAGCCCCCTCCTCGGCCCCGGCGCCGGCCCGAAACGCGTCGGCCTCTTCCCATATCCTGGCAATCTTCGGCTCGACGGCTTTGGCGTCGTAGGTCTTTTCGAGCATGGGAAAACGGTCCGCGCTGTCCGGAATTTGTGGTCCGGTGTAAATCGGAAGGTTGTTGCCAAGTCAACCGCAAGGGCATGGCCGATAGATAGCGCCGGGATGGTTCGGTGCAACTCGCGGAACTGAATGTTGCACGGCAATCGCTTCAGGTTTGCGCTGCCCCTCATTGCCCTGCGGGGGATTTCTCCCCGTATAGTGACGGGGAGAAAGACGCCTGTACTGAAGCTTTCGCCAGTCACAAACGTTGCGGAAAAGGCGCCTAAATTGCGGTCAACCCCTTCTCCCCGTCACTATACAGGGAGAAGGTGCCGGCAGGCGGATGAGGGGCAGCGCCGACTTCGACAATTCGCCGGTCGAGCGCCGCCCATTGGCGGCTCTCCGAATTGCTACTGCGCGCCGCGCGCGACGCGCTCGATTTCCTCGCGCACCAGCCGCTCGACCAGCGTCGGAAGGTTGTTGTCCAGCCAGTCCTGCAGCATGGGCCGCAGCATCTCCTCGGCCATCTCGTCGAAAGTCTTCTTGCTGCGGCTGGCAAACGCGTCGGAAAGCTCGCCGAAGGCGGCGGCAACCTGCCGGCCCGTATGCTCCGAAAGGATTGCCGGACGTGCGGGCGGCGCCTCGCTGGCCGCCGGACGCGCCAATCCGATTTTCGAAGATTCCGGGCCGATTTTCGAAGGTTCCGGGCCGCTTTCCGAAGACTCCGGCCCAATTTCCGAAGGCTCCGGCACAGATCCAGCAGTCGCCTCGTTCTCAATAACCTCGGCTTTCGGCTCGGCGTCCGGCGTCCGGAGTGGCTCGGCGCGCTCCGGCTTGGCCATCGCGTCGCCAACCGCGGCGATCTCGCGCCGCCAATCGGCGATGATGGTGTCGGTCGTCTCGGCAGCCTTGGCTGTCGCAGGCCGATCCGGCTTTGCGGGCGGTTCGGGAGCGGCGTTCACCTCAGCCAGCGTCACCGCTGCCTTTACCGGGCCGGGACGCAGCGGCGTTTCCAGGCGCTCAATGACCGGCGCGGTCGTTGGCTGCACCTCGGCGCGCGTGGCCGGCTTGGCGATCTCCAGTCCGCCGCGCAGTTCGGAGCGGAACGCATCCGCCTCCGCTGCCCGTCCGGCTGCCGGCGCCGGTTGCAGATCCTGGCGCAGCTCGTCCGCGTCGCCCGGCTGCTTGCGGCCGGTATCGCTGTCCTCGATGATCCTTCTGATGGAAGCCAGTATTTCTTCCATGGAAGGTTCGCGCTGTACGCTGCTTGCCGTCGCCATCGTCACATCCGCCGCCCTTGTGACTCGTTCTCAGATTTCCGGTCCGGCAATGCCGGATTCGAATCATGGCAACAGCGTAACCGACGGAACGGCTTGCGAGAATCCCCAATCTGGCGACATCTCGGATTTCAACAGATTAGGGTCGGGAGTTGAAAGCCCGCGCGTCGTTCGAGCGCGGGCTGAAAACAAGGCTTGGCGATCAGCGGCCGTCCGGCGTACGCAGGCCGATCCACTTGTCCTTGACGGCGTTGTAATGCTCTTCGGGCCTGTACTTCGTCACGTTGAGCGCAAGGCGGTCTGCCGACAAATGGCCAACCGCCGAGAGGATGGCATAGCTCGCCACCACCACGTCGCGTTCGGCGCTGACAAGATTGATCTTGGCAGTGATGAGGGTCGCCTGCGCGTTGAGCACGTCGAGCGTGGTGCGCTGGCCGACATTGCGCTCTTCGATGACGCCGTTCAGGGCAAGCTGCGCGGCGGCGACCACCTGCCGGTTGGCCGTGACGCTTTGCTGCGCGGCGGTGTATTGCGACCATGCCGAGGTCACCGCTTGGCGCACGGTGTCGCGGCTGACATCGACCTCGATACGGGCCTGGCTAAGTGATTCCTTTGATTGGCGAACCAATGCCGAGGTCCGGCCGCCGGAATAGATCGGTATCGTCAATGTCGCGCCGATGTTCGCCGAATTGGTTACGCCATCCTGTGTCGAGGAGAGCGAGCCGGGCGCGGTGCCGCGAAAGGCGCTCGAAACACCTGCCGACGCCGATAGTTGCGGCAGCAACGCGCCCTCTGCCGACTTCACCGAAAACCCCGCCGCGTCGACCAGATGCGCGGTGGCGAGGATGGCCGGATGCTCGGCCGATGCGATCGCGATCGCCGCATCGAGGCTCGACGGCAACAGCTTCGACACCGGCGAAGCCGGCCTGAGCCTGCCCGGCTCGTCGCCGACGATCTGGCGATAGGTCGCAGCGCTTGCCAGCGCCGTCGCGCGGGCGGCGCTCAACTGCGCCACCGCGGAGGCACGCTGGGCGTCGGCTTGCGCGACGTCGGTGCGCGTACCTTCGCCGACCTCGAAGCGCGAACGCGCCGCACGCGCCTGCTCGGTCAGGAATTGCAGATTCTGTTCGGTCAGCACGGCGACCTGGCGGTCGCGGATAACGTCCATATAGGCGCTTGCCGCGTTGAAAAGAGTGTTTTCTTCGGCGTTGCGCAGGCTTTCGAACGAAGCGCGGACCCGCGATTCGGCGGCCGCCACATTGTTCCTGGTCTGAAAACCGTCAAACAGCGTCTGGTCGATCTCGACGCCGAAGTTGCCGGTGGTCAACGAGATGTTTCGGTGCAACCGGTTGCTGTGACTGGCGGTATAATCGATGCTCGCGGAACCGGTGATGGTCGGGCGCCAGCCCGACTTGGCGATGGCGACGCCCTCGTCGGTGACACGAACGCCGGCGCGTGAAGAATTGAGCGAGGAATTGTTTTGGTAGGCCTTTGAAAGGGCCCCGATGATCGTTTCGGCCGAGGCGGCCATTGGAGACAGCGCTGTCGCCGAAACGAGGACAGCGGTAAAAAGCAACTTGCGTACAGACGGCACGTTATATTCCCTCATTCGTTTTGCACGGGAACTGCGCCACGCTGGCTTCTCCTTCTGATCAGCCGGCGCCGCGTTTTTTATCGTTCCCCCGCTGAAAGCCCCCAGAAACGCCCGGTTATGCAGATCAGCAACGATTGTTCAAACGCAAGCGATCATGACAGCGCCTTCGCTGCAAGGCAAAATCACTCAGAATTCGAAGGCGGGAATGCGTTCGAATCCCGGTAGTGGCTTAATTGCCGCATTAAATGCGCGTCTTCCCGTTACAACCCCTCCAGTCTTAAAAAAAAGCCGGGCTACGCCCGAATTGCCCTGCCCCTCCACGGCGACGAGTCGGCCGCCTTCGGCAAGCTGGTCGAACAGCGCCGCCGGCACCTCGCCGACGCTGCCGCCGATCAGGATGACGTCGTAAGGCGCCTTGGCGGCATGGCCTTGCGGCAGCGGCCCGTGGACCACGGTGACATTGCCGCAGCCCAGCGCCGCAAGCGTCGAAGTGGCGGTCTCGGCCAGCGCCTCATCGCTTTCCAGCGCGACCACGGAGCTTGCCAGCCGCGACAGGATCGCCGCCGCATAGCCGGTGCCGCAGCCGACATCGAGCACCGAATCGCTGGGATCGACATCGGCCAGCTGCATCAGCTTGGCCAATGGCGACGGCTCCATCAGATAGCGCGGGCCATCGGCCGTATCGGCGATGCGGATGTCCTCATCGATATAGGCAAGGTCACGCTGGCCGGCGCCGACAAAGGCCTCGCGCGGCACGACAAGCATCGCTTCGAGCAGCGGTGCGCTGGTGACGTCGGTGGTGCGGATCTGGCCGTCGACCATCTTCACCCGGCGTTCGGCAAAATCAGCGCTCATTTCCAACCATCCGCTTGCCGCGCAAAGGCCGCGGCTGTTTCGACCGGAACTGAAGCCCCCTGGCGCTGACGCGCGGGAGCTCGGGCATTGGAGGCCTCGCCCGGAATCGAACCGGGGTGCAAGGATTTGCAGTCCTCTGCGTAACCACTCCGCCACGAGGCCTCATTGCTCCCGGCGTTCCACCCGGCTCCAATAGGTTGCGGCGAAAATGCCGTCAAGCGGCCACCATGCATTCCCAACGGTTCCTCGACATTCCATGCCCTGCCTTATCAACGCAATGCCCATGTTAGCAATAACATATTAGCTTATCGTTAAGCATGATTCTGGGCGACGGGAACCCGAAACCGGCGGCCACGTTGGGCAGAAAGGAGGGCTTCGCCATGGGTCGAGCAGCTACGAAGGACGGCACGTCGCGCGGATTGTCGCAGTCTGCAGAGCTTGTGCGCTATGCCATCGACCGCCTCAGCATAGAAGGCGCAAACAGCCTGCCGCCGCGCGACCGGGCGCGGCTGGCATCGGCTACCGCCGTTCTCAAGGAGCTTTGCGAACGTCTGGAGAGCTGCTTCGACCAACCTCGGTAAACGTATGGGCGGACGACGCCGCTCGCCGACATATGGCAGACTGGCGGCCGTCAGCGGGGCAATCTCAATCCGGCCGGCGCCGTCGCTCCCACCAGACGACGAAGCGGCGCCGGTGACGGCGCACCAACGCGAATTCGTAGGAGAGCACCAGCAATCCGATCGGCACCATCCAGAAACCCAGGATCGGCAGGAAGCCGAGAATGCCGCCGATGATCAGCACAACGCCGATCAAAATCCTGAGGCCGCGCGAGCGCGGCATGGTGAACTGGCGGCCGAAGACCGAGATTTTCCGGGCCGGTGGCTGTTCGTCGCTCATTGCCGTCATGTGAAATGTCGATCCGTTTGCATCAGTAGCACCGTCAGCCGGAGAAAGCCGCAACGGCCTTTTCTGTTCCGTGACATGCGAGAGACAGCTCATATGAGGGCGCTCGCCGGCCATTGCCAGCAAGCCCTGCGCCAAAAAGCACCGAAAAAATGCGAAATGCTTCTTTGCAAAGCCGAAACGGGTTTGCTATAGGCTGCCCCACTCACGCAAGAGCCTCTGTTCCCCGGTAGCTCAGTGGTAGAGCAACCGGCTGTTAACCGGTTGGTCGCTGGTTCGAATCCGGCCCGGGGAGCCACCGCCTCTTCTACGCCATAGCGCGATATTGCGCGCCAGCGTGCAATTTCTCCCTACGCGTCGATCTCGATAGTCCTGCCTCCAGAGTGTCAGAGCATCGAGGACCGATGAAATCAGGCGTAGAATAGCAGGGCTCGCCCGCCCACGCCTATTCGGCGGCTACCGCGCGGAAATACTGATGACCGGCGGCTTCGCGCCCGAGTGCGCCGTTCAGTTCGCCGCGGCGGCGTCCGAACGTTGCCGCCCGTTATTACTTGCCGTCGCTGCCTCAACGACAGCAGCTTACAGACGGGCGCGAGGTGTTCGTGGACGGCGGATTGCATAGCTTTGAGCCTGCGCGCGCGAGGCGTCGCTGGGACAAAGCGGAGAGGCCTCGCGCCAGATCTGCACAGGCAAGATCTCAACGCCTACTCGGTTGAACATGATCCGCGTGGACGTCGCGCCTGCGGCGTTGCCTGGAGAATTTACCCCCGTGCCTCCTGCCGGTGGGGAGGCTTCGCACCGTTCGTGTCCTAGTTGTCAAGACCCCAAAGATCCGTGTTCCGTTTGAAGTACTCAATTAGCATCTCGGTGAGCACCCGCACTTTCCGCGTGGGATGCTGACCCGGCGGTCGGACGACATACGCGGCCCCTGGAGGTACCGGATAGCGTGTCATGATCGGGACCAGCGCGCCGGAGGCCACATATTCATGTGTGATGCAATCGGGGAGCCAGGCGATGCCGAGACCTGCCGCCGCCGCGGCGGCAAGCGCCGTGGCGCTATCGGCCTTGAACCTGCCCTGCGGCTGGACCGTAACAATCTTGCTGCCATTTATGAACTGCCAGGCTTCCGTTCCCTGCATGAGGGCCTGATGGGTGACGAGTTCGTCCAGAGTCTCGGGTGACCCGTGCACCTCGATATAATCCGGGCTTGCGACAAGCTTTCCATGGATCGGCCCGACGCGCTTCGCGATCAGGTTGGAGTCTTGAAGGTAGGCGCCCCGGATCGCGCAATCGAAACCTTCTGCGATGAGATCGACGAAGCGATCGCTGTAGGAAGTATGGATGTGAAGCTTCGGGTGCAGACGCGCCATTTCCGCGAGCACGGGGGCGAAGTGGGTCGCGCCGAAAGTAAGCGGCATGGCAACCCTCAGGCGGCCGCGCAGCTCACCGGTGGGGAGGATCGTTTCCCGAGCCGTATCGATCTCTGCGCTGGCCCGGGCCGCATGGTCTCTGAACGCGATTCCCGCTTCGGTGAGCGCGGCGCCGCGGGTCGTTCGTGCAAGAAGCTGGACGCCAAGTTCCGCTTCAACCCGAAAGAGCCGCCGACTGACGATTGACTTGGAGACGCCGAGCCGGCGCGCGGCGGCCGATACGCCCCCTGCATCGGCCACTGCGACGAATGTCTGTAAATCTTCGATGTCCAATTCAGCGTTCCTCATTTCGCGACACAGCTTGCCTGATTATGGCACTACTGCATCACCAAAAGGAACGGCAAATTGCGTCCAGGCAACGTCGCCCGCTGGCGCATGTCTCCCGTGAACCCATTGCCGTCCATAGCGGCAGAGAAAGATTGCCGTCCATGGCGGCAGAGAAAGGAAGTCTTGATGACCCCTCGCAACGGCCTTGATTCGCTTCTTCGTCCTGAAGACTCGGTACTCGTTCTGATCGACCACCAGCCTTACCAACTCGCGAACCTGAACAGCCACGATCCGCAAGCTGTGGTCAACAACGCGACCGCGCTGGCGAAGCTAGCAAAAGCCTTCAATGTTCCGACCATTCTCACCAGCGTGATCGCGGGTCGTGGCGGCATCCTCTTCAAGCAGATCACTGACGTCTTCCCGGGGCAGGAAGTGATCGACCGGACTTGGGTGAACGCCTGGCAGGACGAGAAGGTGGTGGACGTGGTCAAGGCGACCGGCCGCAAACAACTGATTATCGCAGGCCTTTGGACCGAAGTCTGCGTCGCGATGCCTGTCATCCAAGCCCTCGGCGAAGGCTGGGACGTGTCCGTGATCACCGATGCGTCGGGCGGCGTTTCGACCGAGTCCCACCAGATCGCCATCCAGCGGATGATCGCGGCTGGCGCAAACATGATGACCGTGATGGCGCTCGCTGGCGAATGGCAGCGCGACTGGGCGCGCACCGAGCATGTCGAAGAGCTGACCGAGATTCTCATCCAGCACTTCGGCGGCAGCGGCATCGCCTTCCTGTGGGAGCAACAACTCCTCAAGACGCCTGTGCCGAGCGAAGGCTGATTCGGGCCGGGATGGCGAGCATTTCGGTGAGGGTCGGAATCGATCCGTTTGCCGGCCCTCGCCATCTCACCTCACAGGGAAGCCTTGTGATGCCGAACCCACCTTCACGAGCAGTCGCTCGTCGCACATCCTGGATAGATAGCATCGGGGATGCCGATGGCCGTGAGTTCAGCCGTGCGCACCTCGCCCCGCCCTCGCGGTAGAGCGATGGCCCGCTCCCTGAGCGTCGGTGTCGGCCCGCCGGCGAGGCGTAGGGCTTCTGCGCCGTCCGGTCACGTTTGCGCATTTTTGGCGACTCTGGTGCATTCTGGTGTAGGGGTATGGCAAATTCGTATTTCTCAGCTTCATCGACTCCGGCGAGCCATCGTCTTTTCGACGCTAAGGCGCGATGCAGCGCGCCGCCGTCCGACTTTTCTCCGCGTAACGATCTGGGTCAAGTTTCCACCAGCCTGGCGGACAGGAATTCGATGAAGCGCTGGGCCTTGGCTGGAATGAGGCGAGTTTCGGTGACGGCGTGAATGCTGACCGACGATCCCTGCCATTCGGGCAGGACACGCCGGAGCCTGCCCGAGGCCAAATCTTCGGCGACGATCTTCTCGGCAAGCAGGGCGATGCCCTGGTGGTCGACCGCCAGGGCGCGGATCATCCCGACGCTGTTGACTGTGAAGCGGCCTCCAACCTCGACTTCGACCTTGTTCATCCCCTGATGCAGGGCCCAGATCTTCGGCATGCAGATGCATTCATGCTCCGCCAGATCCGCCGGTGTCGCCGGCTCGTCGGACGCTTCGATGTAGCCAGGAGATGCATAGAGGTGGCGCGCGTGGCGCCCGATCAGGCGAGCGATCAGGCTGGAGTCTTCCAGCTCGCCGATGCGGATCGCTACATCGAACGGCTCGGCCACCAAATCGACGCGGCGCGGGGTCAGGTCGAACTCGAAGGTGATGCCGGGATAGTGCCGCACGAAATCGACGATGATCGGCGTCAGGTAAAGCGTGGCGAAGTCGACCGGGAGCGAGACCCGCAGGACACCGCTCGGCTGCTCCAGCATGGCGCCGAGCTGCTCGTGTGCGAGCCGTGCCTCGTCGACGATGCGCTTGCTTCGTTCGTAATAGAGCTGGCCGGCCTCGGTGAGCTCGATCTTGCGCGTCGTTCGATGCAGAAGCCTCAGGCCGATCGCCTTCTCCAGCGCGCTGATACGTCGCGACAGAGTCGAGTTGGGCATGCCCAGAGCCTCAGCCGCCTTCCGGAAGCTCCTCGCTCTCGCCACCTCCACGAACAGCGCCATGTCGTTCAAGTGGCTCACGCTATTGCTCCATATTTGGAATATTGATTTCACTTTTGCCGGATTTATCCCGACATTGGAATAGTGGACAAGGGCTCCAGCAAAAGAATGGAGATCCCAATGAGTCCCTTATTCACCTCTGTCCGCGTCGGTCGCTACACTCTGCCGAACCGCCTCGTCATGGCCCCGATGACCCGTAGCCGCGCCGGCTTCGACGGTACGCCGGGCGAGCTGGCCACCGAATATTATTCCCAGCGCGCCGGCGTCGGCCTGATCGTCACCGAAGGCACCCAGCCCTCGGATGACGGCCAGGGCTATCTCACCACACCGGGCATCTACACGCCTGCCCATGTCGCCGGCTGGCGGAAGATCACTTCCGCCGTGCACGACAAGGGCGGCCGCATCTTCATCCAGCTGATGCACGCCGGGCGCATGTCGCATCCCGACAATACGCTGCATCACCGCCAAGCCGTCGCGCCTTCCGCAATCGCGCCGGCGGCGGGTATGTTCACGATGACCGGGATGCAGGATATTCCTGCGCCACGCGCGCTTACGACCGAAGAGGTGCGCCAGACGGTCGCCGATTTCCGCCATGCGGCCCGCTCGGCGATCGAGGCGGGCGCCGACGGCATCGAGATTCACGGCGCGAACGCCTACCTGGTCCAGCAGTTCTTCGCGCCCAGCGCCAACACGCGCACGGACGAATATGGCGGGTCGATCGAGAACCGAGCGCGCTTCGCCATCGAAGTCGCCACGGCGATCGCCGAGGAGATCGGCGCGGACCGCACCGCGATCCGCCTGTCACCCGGGACGACGATATGGGGGATCGACGAAGGCGCCGAAGGGCCGGACCTCTACCGCTATCTGGTCGCCGAACTCGACAAGCTCGGGCTCGCTTACGTGCACATCATGCACCAGGGCGACGAGGCGCTGCTGGCCGATATCCGCAAGCTCTGGCACCAATCGCTGACCCTCAATCGGCCAAGTCGTCCGCGTGACCAGATCGGCGCCGACGTAGCTTCGGGGCTGGCCGATCAGGAGTCCTACGGCCAGATGGTCCTGGCCAATCCGGACTTTGTGGAACGGTTGAAGACCAATGCGGCGCTGAATGCGGCAGTCCAAGCCACTTTCTATGGTGGCACCGCCCTGGGCTACACCGACTATCCCGCTTTGAGCGCGTAAAGCGCAAGCAAGTAAATCCCCAAGCGCCGGCAGTCTAATAACATTTCTCACCCGAGGTGGACTGCATAATTCGAAGTTCTTCTTGAGAGACTTCAAACTATATCGTCCAACAGGAAGGAGAAGCCTGATGAACCAACACAATGACTTCCAAAGCGCCCCCGGCCGGGCTGAACCGCTTGGCTCCGGCCGGGCCCTACGTCTTCAAGCATATGGCGGCACTGAGAGCTTGAAAGTCGATTGGCTATCCGCCCCCGAGCCTGGTCCCGACCAAGTGCTCGTCCAGGTCAAGGCTGCCGGAGTAAACGGAATCGACTGGAAAATCCGTGAAGGCTACGTCCGCGACAAGTTCAAGTTATCTTTGCCCGCGACGCTTGGCATCGAAATGGCGGGGGTCGTGCTGCGGACCGGCTCCAACGTCGAAGGCGTGAGGGTCGGAGACCGGGTCATGGCCGCGCTGGGTGGCCTGGGCGCTTATGCTGACCACTTGCTGATAAATGCCGAAAAACTCGTCAAGACGCCTGCGGTCCTGTCAGACATTGACGCGGCGGCAGTACCGGTGGCGGCGATGACGGCATGGCAAGTCCTTCAGGTCGCCGATTTCAACCTTCGGGGGCGGCGGGTGTTGATCCACGGCGCGGCTGGTGGGGTGGGCAGCTTCGCTGTCCAGTTCGCCAAGACGGCTGGAGCGACCGTCTATGCTACAGCCTCAACCAAGAGCGTGGCCCATGTCCAAGCCTTGGGCGCTGACGAAGTGATCGATTACCAGAAACAGAACTTCGAGCTTCTTGCGAGCGACATTGACCTTATCGTCGATCTTGTCGGGGGCCAGGTCTTGGACAAATCTTGGTCGGTCCTATCGCCTGGCGGCGTCCTGGCCAGCATCGCTGCAACTGATGTGGTTTCGCGCGCCCCGGCAGGCCGTCGTGGCATCTGGTTGTCAGTCAAACCTGACACCGCGCGCCTAGCCACAATCGCTCAAGAGATCGCTGACGGCTCGCTGCGGTCCACGATTGCAGAAGTGGTCGGCTTCGACGATCTGGCATCCGCGATCGAGCGCAATCGCACCGGCCACGCTCCCGGAAAGATAGTCTTAGACCTCACCAGGTGACTTCAGCTCATGGTAATCGTCCCTAAAGGGGACCGTCTGCATTCGGCTCATGTTGGGACGGCCGTGAACCACAGTTATGCAGGGCCTTTCCGCTCCGCCGCAAATCTCAAATGCGCGTTTTTTAGCCTTCCCTGACCGGCAGCGCCTTTTCACCGGAATCGACCGCCCTATTTCGCCTCGACAGGTGGGTGGCTGCTTGCTGGACGAGTCCCTGCGACGAGTACGGCATGTGCTTCGAGGTAACCCCCAATGGACTTCCACGATCGGCACCTATTGCGGTTGCGGGTGAACGGAGAGGATCACAGCCTTTCCGATCTCGATCCCCGCGTCACGCTGCTCGACCTGCTGCGCGAGCGGCTTAATCTGACCGGAACGAAAAAGGGATGCAATTTCGGCGAGTGCGGCGCCTGCACCGTGCATCTCGACGAACGGCGTGTGAATGCCTGCATGATACTTGCCGTGTCCTGCGAGGGACGCGAGGTCACGACGATCGAAGGCTTGGCAAACGGCGATGCGCTTCATCCCGTGCAGCAGGCGTTCATCGATCATGATGGGTTCCAGTGCGGATTCTGCACGCCCGGACAGGTGATGTCGGCGGCGGCACTGATCGAGGAGGGACATACCGGCTCCGATGCCGAGATCCGCGAATGGATGAGCGGTAATCTGTGCCGCTGCTCGGCCTATCCGCAAATCGTCGAGGCGGTGCGCTCAGCGGCCGGGAGGGCGAGCCAATGACCCCATTCGTCTATGCGCGCGCCGACAGCCTGGGCGACACGATCGCAGCCGGTGCCGCGCCCGACAGCGCCTTTCTCGCCGGCGGCACCGAATTGCTCAACTGGCTGCGCCTTGGAATTGCCGGGCCGGCGCGGATCATCGATATCTCCCGCCTCGACGGGCTGGATCAGATCGAGGCACTGCCCGGCGGCGGCTTGACGATCGGCGCGCTGACGCATCTCAACGATGTCGCGCAGCATGCGCTGGTGATGCGCGATTATCCGGTGTTGAGCCAGGCGATCCTCAACGCCGCATCGCCGCAGCTGAGAAACCTAGCAACGATAGGCGGCAATCTTCTGCAGAAGACGCGCTGTGCCTATTTCCGTGCCGAAGAGCAGTTGCCATGCAACAAGCGTCAGCTCGGCTCCGGCTGCTCGGCATTGCATGGCATCAACGACAATCACGCGATATTCGGCTGGACCGAGGATTGCGTCGCCACCCAGCCATCCGACCCGGCGGTGGCGCTGGCAGCACTTGATGCGGTCATCGTCACCGCGCACCGCAGCGGCGGCCGGCGCATTCCGGCAGCGGAATTCCACCTGCTTCCCGACACGCGGCCCGAGGCAGACAATGTGTTGCAGCAAGGCGAACTGATCACGGCAATCGAGCTGCCGGCGCCGGCGCCGCGATCGGCTTACCTCAAGGTGCGCGAGCGCGAATCCTACGAGTACGCCATCGTCTCTGCCGCCGCTGTGCTGGAGATGGACGGCCAAACCATCCGTCGGGCGGCCCTGGCGCTGGGGTCCGTCGCGCTGCGGCCGTGGCGGCTGAGCGCCGCCGACCAGCAGCTCGCCGGTGCCGAAATCGGCGATCGCGAGGCGTTGAGCACCGCTATCGAGCAATCCTTCGCCGAAGCGCGTCCCTTGTCGCAGAACGCCTACAAGATCGAACTGGCCAAGACCGCCGCTTTGCGGGCGATCGAAAGAGCAGCGAGGATGCCGTCATGATGATCAGCCAGCCTGTTGCCCGCCCTGACGGCGGCGTCAAGGTCACCGGCCGCGCCCGCTATGCGGCCGACTATTTCGCCCCCGACCTGCTCTATGCGGTACTCGTGACCGCGCCCGTTCCGGCCGGCCGCGTGACGTCGATCATGGTCGACGACGCGCTCGCCGAGAACGGCGTCGTGCGTGTGCTCACGCATGAGGACATGCCCAAATTCGGCCGGTTCGTATCGCCAAGGGCCGAGCCCGATACGCAGATGCAGCAAGCCGAAGGCCCGCCCGCGGCGCAGAGCTTCATGCCCATGCAGGGCGACGAAATACGTCACGAGGGCCAGCCGCTTGCCATTGTGCTGGGCGAGACGCTGGAGGCGGCGGAGGCCGGCGCTCGCCGCGTCGCGTTGCGCTACGCGTTCGCCGAGCCGGAGTTGCCGGCACCCCCCGAGTGGACCGCCATCGACAAGGCTGCTGTCGTGCCGAGGGAGAGCGGCTTCCTGTTCCTGGAGCCGACGTTTACGAAGGGCGAGGTCGACCGCGGGCTTGCTGATGCCGCCGCCACGGTCGAAGCCGTCTATTTGCAGCCGTCGCGCCATCACAACGCCATGGAGCCCTCGGCGACGCTCGCCGAATGGAATGACGGAGAGCTGACGCTGCACGACGCCACGCAGCACGTCTACGGTGTCCGCCAGGTGGTTGCCGCCCGCATGAATGTCCCGGCCGAGAAGGTCCGCGTGATTTCCCGCCATACCGGCGGCGGCTTCGGCGGCAAGGGCTGGATCTGGCCGCATCAGGTGCTGGCCGCCGCCGCCGCGCGCATCATGGAGCGCCCGGTCAGGCTGGCGCTAAGCCGAGCCAATGCCTATTCGTGCCTCGGTTATCAGCCGCGCATGGCACAGAAGATCGTGCTGGCGGCGGACAGGTCGGGCAAGCTGACCGCCGTGCAACAGGACGTGGTCAACCTGACCACCGTGACCGACGATTTCGTCGAGTTCGCCACCGAAGCCTCGAAGGGTCTCTACGCCACGCCGGCCATGCGTCTCAGCCAGCGCGTGGAGCGCGCAAACGTCGCCATGCCGACGCCGCTGCGCGCGCCGGTCGAGGGTCCGGGCACCTGGGCGCTCGAAAGCGCGATGGACGAGCTCGCCCACCGCCTCGGCATCGATCCGCTCGATCTGCGTCTGGTCAACCATGCGGACACGGATCCGGCCACCGGCCAGCCCTGGTCGTCGAAGAAGCTGCGCGAGGCTTATGAGGAAGGCGCCCGCCTGTTCGGCTGGCGCGAGCGCCCGCGCAAGCCGCAACGCGACGGCGATTGGCTGATCGGCTACGGCATGGCGACCTGCAGCATGGGCTGTTTCCGCAACCCGACGCCTGCAGCCGAGGTCAGGTTGCACCGAGATGGCACGGTGCTCATCCGCACCGGCACCCAGGACATAGGGACCGGAACACTCACCATCTTTCCGCAGATCGCGGCCGACGTGCTGGGCCTGCCGATGGAGAGGATTGAGATGGAAATGGGCGATACACAGCTGCCGGAGGCGGGACCGACCTATGGCTCGTCATCGACCATGGGGGTGGGCGCGGCGGTGCTTGCCGCTGCCGAAGATGCGCGTTCGCAGCTTGCCCGTCTTGCCAATCTGCTGCCGGACGAGGTCGAGATGCAGGACGGCAAGATTCGCCGCAGAGGCGCTGCCGGCGGTCAGACGATCGCCGACGTGATGAGCCATACCGACATCGGCGAGATCACCGGCTCCGGCTCGTTCGATCCGGCGCAGCATGGCAAAGGCCTCGCGATGCGCACTTTCGGCGCGATTTTCATGGAGGTCGGCGTCGATCCGGGGCTCGGCCTGCTCAGGCTTCGTCGCGCCGTGGGCAGCTACAGCGCCGGCCGCATCGTCAATCCCCGCACCGCACGCAGCCAGATGACGGGCGGCATCATCTGGGGCTGGGGCATGGCGGCAATGGAGCAGAGCAGGCACGAACCGGTGCTTGGCCGGTTCCTGTCGAAGAACCTTTCCGGAGTCGCCATTCCGGTCAACGCCGACATTCCCGGCGACATCATAATCCACTTCGTCGATGAGGTGGACGAGCATGCCAGCCCGATCGGCGGCAAAGGCATCGGCGAACTCGGCGCCACCGGCGTTGCCGCTGCTGTTGCCAACGCCGTCTTCGACGCCACAGGCAAGCGGATCCGGGAGTTGCCGATCACGCCGGAAAAACTGCTGTGGAAGGATCGGCCCGCGGAAGCGTCTGCTCGACGAGGTTGACGTAATAGCGCATCACCGTCGGCACGATCTCGTCGTTGAAAACGTAGCGGTCGCCGTGCAGGCCTTCGCCCGGGCCGACCTCGCCGGCGCCGATCCACGCATAGCAGCCGCCGGCGGCGCGGATCATGAAAGCGAAATCCTCGCAGCCGAGACTGGGGCTGAACTCGGTCAAGACATTCTCCCGGCCGACGACGGAGGCGGCGGCCTCGACGGCGCGGGCCGTCGCATCGGCCGTATTGATCAGCGGCGGATAGCCCTTCCTGTAGTCGAGCCTGGCCTTGAGCGAATGCGCGGCGGCAATACCTTGTGCGATCTCGCCGATCAGCCTCTCGCAATGGTCGGAAAGGCCGTGCTCGAAGAAGCGGCAGGTGCCTTGCAGCCAGACCTTGCCCGGCACGATATTGCCGACATTGCCGCCATGAATCTGCGTGATGCTGACGACAAGCGCGCTCTGAGGGTCGACCGAGCGGCTGACGATGCGCTGGACGGCTTGCACGAAGGCGCCCGCGGCCAGGATCGGGTCATCCCCGAGCTGCGGCATGGCGGCATGAGCGCCAAGACCCTCAAAGGTCAGTTCGAAATTATCGACGGCCGCCATTTGCGGCCCGACGCGGGCGGCGATCGTCCCCAGCCTGATGCCCGGCCAGTTGTGAACCGCATAGACCGCTTCGACCGGAAAGCGCTTGAACAGGCCGTCCTCGATCATGCGCATGCTGCCGCCCTCGTTTTCCTCGGCCGGCTGAAAGATGAAAGTGACGGCTCCGTCGAAGGCGCGCGATTGACTGAGCAGTTTGGCGGCGCCGAGCAGCATGGCGGCGTGGCCGTCATGGCCGCAGGCGTGCATCACGCCCTCTTGCCTCGAAGCATAGGACAGGCCGGTTTTCTCCAGCACCGGAAGCGCGTCGAGCTCGGCGCGAAGGCCGATAGCGCACGTTCCAGCGCCGCTGCGCAGGACACCGACGACGCCGGTGCCGCCGATCCCTTCGTGCACCTCGTCGACGCCGAAGGAGCGCAGCTTCTCTGCAACGAAACGCGCCGTTTCGTATTCATTGAATGCGAGTTCCGGATTGGCATGGATATGGTGCCGCCAGCCTATAACCTCTGGTGTCAGCGCGGCGACGGGGTCATTATGCAACATGATGCCTCCTTTCCGCCGACAAAAAGCGGCTTGGTTTGCCTGCCATAGAAGGCCCGGCGAGAGGCGTCTTGAACCGGATTGACCATGGCAAGGACAAACGAAGCGGCAGAGACCGGGAAATACTGGCGCCATCCGTGCTTCCCCGACCTGGGCCTGTTCGAGGCGCGCTTCACCCGGCACCGCTATGACTTGCACACGCACCCGACCTATGTGATCGCCCTGATCACCTCTGGCTGCGAGCGCATTCGCATCGGCCGCAAAAGCGTTCTCGCTCCGGCAGGCACCATTGCCGTCGTCAATCCCGAGGAGTGGCATGACGGCGAACGCGGGGCGGATGAAGGCTGGGCCTACCGGACGTTTTATCCTTCGGTGCCGATGATGACCGCGCTTACCCGCGAACTCGGCCGCGACGGCGCTCCAGTATTTTCGCGCGCGACTATCGAAGACAGCAGTCTCGCCGCAGCATTGATGGCAGCACACCAGGGCTCGACATCCCCGGACACAATGACGGCCGAGACGTCCCTGCTCGTGGCGCTGCGACGGCTGATCGTTCGGCATGGCGACTCGAGCGGACAGGCCGAAGAGATCGAAAGCTCCGGATCGCAGCGGCGGTTCTCGCTCTACCGCGATCTTGTCGAAAGCGAGCTTGGCTCGCAGCTCGACCTCAAGCGGCTAGCCGGCGCGGCTGGCGTGACCCGATTCCAGGTCATCCGCGACTTCAACAAGGCGATCGGCCTGACGCCGGCGGCCTATATCCGCGACCGGCGATTGCGCCGGGCGAGTGCGCTGATCGAACAGGGATTTGGCCTCGCCGACGCCGCCATCGCGGCGGGTTTCGCCGACCAGAGCCATCTTTCCCGTACATTCCGGGCTATGCATGGCATGACGCCGGGCATGTTCAGAAGAGCGGGATAAGGCGCTCCTGAACAGACAAGCTTGCGCGCCAATGCTTGCTGCGCAATGCTGACGCAGCTCGGGGGGAATCATGCGAAAAATCTTGGCATCGATGCTGCTGCTCGCGGCTCCACTGTTTGCAAACAGCGCCCAGGCGCTGGATGCCAGCGGCACGCCGGTCATCGTGACCCCGCTTGCCTCTCACACCGAGACCGCGTCCGGCCAGCCGATCACGCTGCCGCAGAAGAACGTCCAGGTCCTGGTCTCGGCCTATCAGATCGCGCCGGGCGCGACCTTGCCGGTCCACAAGCATCCGTTTCCGCGCTATGCCTATGTCGAGGCCGGCACGCTTCAGGTCACCAACGTCGAGACCGGCAAGAGCAACACCTATCAAACAGGTGATTTCATCATCGAGATGATCGGGCAATGGCATCAGGCGACCAATGTCGGCGCCGATCCGGTCAAGCTGCTGGTCATCGACCAGGTCGAAGAAGGTACCAAGAACACGGTGTTGCGCCAGTAACTGCGGTCGTCGGGCACTCCAGCAAGGAACACCGGATTCACTCCGCAGCTTTCACCCGGTCGGCGGCGGCGGCCAGCACCGCGCGATCCCCCTCTTCGTATAAGCGGCGGATGGAGATTGCCTTGACGCGCCAGCCTTCAGGCGTCCGCACCATCCGGTGGAGATAGCTGCCGCCAACCGTCCAGAACCGGGAACCGATCCAATGGGTTGCGCGGACATGGCTGCGTGCAACCGCACCGTTGTCCGCGCCTTCGACAATGATGTTGGTGATGAGGTGCTGGGTGGCGTCGAAGCCCGGCAGCAGCCCTTGCCATTGGGCGATCAGCGCGTCGCGGCCGCTGGTCGTGACCTCGCCGCCGAAGAGGCTGGTATAGTCGGTCGTGACACGGGCCGCGAAATAGGATCTGACCCGGTTCCATTCACGCAGGTCGGCATAGAGGCCGATCCCGGCCACTGCCTCGGTGATTGCGATCCTGTCTTTGACCGTCAGCGCATCTCCCGGCGCGCTCGAGGCGGGCGCCGAGACGGCGGAAATCATCGCAGCGGAAATCGCCGAGACCAGGACATGCCGGCGCGTGACGAGGCTCATTGTCCCGCCTCCCCCGCACTGCCGAGCGTCGCGCGGAAGTGCGCGGCGGCGGCATCGCTCGCCGCCTTCACCGGCGCGGCACGATCGTAGAAATCGAATTGGGTGACATTGTCGAGCCACAGCTCCCGCTTGGAACTGGTCAGCCGCGTGTAGAATTTGTGCGCCCCCTTCGGAATGGCAGCCGCCTCGCTGTGCACCATCAAAAAAGGCTGGTGCAGGCGCGGAGCAGCCTGGATGGCGTCGAACGTCAGCCAGCCGCGCCAGAACGCCGGATCGGCCTCGTTGCGCCACGCCGGGATCATGCCGCGATCGGGTTCGGTGTAGTAAGGCACCTTGAACATGATCGCGCGCTCGTCGGTCAGGCTCGCGGCCGGCAAGAACGCTTGCTTGCCGGTGCGGCGATACTCAGCCTTGGCCGCATCGCCCACGGCCTCAAGCCTGAAGACGCCATTCCGGCCGCCATAGGCCTGCTCGACCACTTCGGCATCCTGCAACCAGGGCGCAACGAGGGCGACCGATTTGATCGCGGCGTTTTCGGCGGCGGCGGTGACCATGTAGCCGGAGCTGGCGCAAATGCCGAGCCCGCCGATGCGGTCCTGATCGGCTTCGGGCCGGCTCGCGAGATAGGCAACCGCCGCTTCGATGTCGGCGATCTTGGCGTAAGGATCCTCGTACTGGCGTCGCACGCCGCCGCTTTCGCCCCAGCCGCGAAAATCGAAGGTCAAGGCGACGAAGCCGCGATCGGCCATCTCGCGGGCGTAGCGGGCCGGCATCTGTTCCTTCACCGTCATCCAGGCGCCGGTCACGACCAGCGCCGGCCGAGGTTTCGCCGCGTCCAGATCCTCCGGGAGATAGAGCTCGCCGATGATCTGCTCACCGTACGAGGCAAAAGCGACGCGCTCGACGCGCGGTGCGGCGAAGGCATTGGAGGCGGCGAGCGCGGCGGTGGTTGCTACGGCAAGTGTCAGGGTTTTAAGCATCGCAAGTCTCCTTTGGCTTGGAATGAGAAGCGCGGCGCGTTGCGAGAAAGACCGCCGTCTCAGCGCTCGCCAGCCAGTCGGCTGGGCAGTGGCTTCAGCGGGTAATGCGCCCAGTAGAAAGCGTCCGACTGGTACATGTCGGTCAAAAAATTCTGTGCCTCGGCGATCTTGCCGTCCGTGATGCGGAACATCAGCGCGTAGAACTGGTCGATCTCGGGACCTGAGCCGACATTCGACCAGCCGCGATGGACGTCGACCACGAGGTCGCCTTGCGCCTGGAAGAAGATCGGCTCGGCCTTGAACTTGCCATCGGCCAGGCCGCGGAAGAAGGCGACCACCTCGTCCGGCCCGCGCTTGTCGCCGGCGAGCGGATGATGACCGGGAATGCGCCACACGATGTCGGGCGCGAGGAAGGGCCGCACGGCCTCGGGATTGCCGGTCGCGTAAGCTGCGTAGTAGTCTTTGATGAGCTGGATATTGCGGTCTTCCAGTGGCCCGCTGTGCGCCGGGGCGGCAGACACCGCCAGAAGAGTGCCGGCGGCGAGTAAAGCAAGCCTGGTCATCGGTCCTGTCTCCTTGCCCGTTCGAGCCGTTCCCAACACCGAGGCCCGTTCGTCGGACCCAACATGACGCCTTTCGTTCGCCGGAAAAACCAGTAGAGTTCGATAGGGCTATTTGGAAAATCCTTACAATGCGCCTCGACCAATTCAGCGGCATCGTCGCCTTCGTCAAGGTTGCGGAGGCCAAAAGCTTCACCCGCGCCGGCGCCGAGCTCGGCGTCGCTCCGGCCTCGTTGAGCGAGGCGGTCAAGGGGCTCGAGGAGCGCCTGGGGGTGCGGCTGCTCAACCGGACGACCCGCAGCGTTGGCTTGACCGAAGCTGGCGCCCAATACCTCGACCATGTGCGTCCGGCAGCCGAAGATATCTGGGCGGCTGGTGCGGCTCTGCGCGACAGCCGCGATCGTCCCGCCGGCACGCTGCGGCTCAGCCTGCCGTGGATCGCCGCTCCGCTGCTGATCGAGCCGCTGATGCGGCCGTTCATGGATGCTTATCCCGAAGTGCGGCTTAGTCTGATTTTCGACGACAGCTTCGTCGATATCGCCGCCGATGGCTTCGACGCCGGCCTGCGCATCGGCGAACTTCTCGAGAAAGACATGATCGGCGCGCGTCTGGGCGGGCCACTGCAGATGGTCGCGGTGGGTAGCCCCGATTATCTGGCGCGCAACGGCACACCGAAGCGGCCGGCCGACCTCGCCGCCCATCGCTGCATCGCATTCGCCCTGACCCGCACGCGCGCGATTTCGCCCTGGGAGTTCATTGTGGAGGGACGCGAAGTCGCATTCACGCCGGACGCATGCCTGGTCGTGAACACGCTTCCGCTGTGCATTACCGCCGCCGCGCAAGGGCTTGGCCTCGCCTTCGCGGTCGAGGGCCTCGCCGCGCCGCTTCTCGCCTCAGGCGCGCTGGTCAAGGTGCTGGAGCCTTTCTGTCCCCCTTACGAGCCGCTCCACCTCTATTATCCCAGCCGCCGCCTCGTGCCACCGAAGCTGCGGGCCTTCATCGACTTCGTCCGCGCGAATTCGCACAAGCTGCGGATCTGATGTGGCTTTTCGAGAATCCGGCCCCGTTCAGCCCCAGGCGCCGACCATCTGCCTGGTGGTTGCGTTGAGCCGGTTGAATGCGTTGATCAGGGCAATCTGGACGACCAGGGCGGCAAGCGCCTTTTCGTCATAGTGCCGGGCGGCCTCGTCCCAGACTGCATCCGGCACCGGATCCGGCCGGTCGGCCAACCGGGTTGCCGCCTCGGTCAGTGCCAGCGCGGCGCGTTCGGCGTCGGTGAAGTAGGGTGTCTCCCGCCATGCGGACACGGCAAAGATGCGTTCGTCCTTTTCGCCGGCCTTCTTCAATTCGCGCGCATGCATATCGACGCAGAGGCTGCATCCGTTGATCTGGCTGGCGCGCAAATGGACGAGCTTGCGCGTCACATAGGACAGGTCAGCCGTTTCCGTAGACTTGTCCAGCGCGAGCAGCGCCTGCAAGGCGCCGGGAATGAGCACCACCGGGTTTTTCAATCGTGCTTGCATAGTGGTCTCCTTCGGGCGTGTTTTTTCAAGCCCGGACGACGAACATCCGGGGTCTCGATATGTCTTGGTTCTGTCAGTTCGCCGGCCGCCGCGTTGCGGCAAGGCGAGCGCCGGGATCTTCAGCTTTGCGAGGCAGTCACCCGCTCAAGCCGCTCGAGAATGCGCGGCCAACCGCTTCCCATGCCGATGTAGCCGCGCTCGTCCTCGGACCGGAACCCGGAATGCTCCATGCGCACCCGCGTCGCTGTACCTTCGGGCGTCAACGACCATGTCACCACGGTCTTCAGACCGCTGTCGGATTCGGTGCCGTCGCCCCAGCTGTAGGCTAGCAGGCGTGGCGGCTCGATCTTCAGCACCTCGCAGTTCGTCACGCCGGACCAGCCAGGCACCGGCGTCGCGCGAAAGGTAAAGCGATGGCCTTGCTCAGGCGCAAAGTCGTTCTCCATCAGCCATTCGGCAACTAGATGCGGCACGGTCAGTGCGCGCCATATCTTTTCAGCCGCATGCGGGATCAGACGCTCGACGACAATGGATTTGGTTTCGATTGTGGTTGCTTCAGTCATGACTTCGGACCCGTTGTTTGCGGTTTGGCTGGGCTATCAACAACGCGCTCTCCATGAGAACCAATAACCCACCAGCTATGAGTTACGTATAACGCTTAAGTTATGAATGTGTCAAGCGGCGGAATGGCAGGCGCGCCCGCAAGCACATTGAGCCAACACTTCCGGCTTTCATCGCACCATGCCCGATGCTACCGCTGGCCAGCTGAAATCATCGACGGATCGCCCATGACCGAGACCGAACGCCCTCGCCTCCCGTTGATCGAGATCTGCGTCGAAGGCATAGACGGCCTGCTGGCCGCGCAAGCCGCAGGCGCCGACCGTGTCGAGCTCTGTGCCAGCCTGATCGAGGGCGGCATCACGCCGAGCTTCGGCACGGTGCGCGCCGCGCTCGAGCTGGCGACGATCCCGTTCCACGTCATCGTGCGGCCGCGCGGCGGCGATTTTCTGTATGGCGAAGCCGAATATCGTTCGATGCTCGCCGATGTCGGCGCGCTTGCCGAGCTCGGCGTCGCCGGTGTCGTCGTCGGTTGCCTCGCTGCCGACGGCACTATCGACGAACAGCGCATGAGCGAATTGGTTAAGGCGGCGGGACGCTTGAACGTCACCTGCCACCGCGCCTTCGACATGACCCGCGACCCGACCGAGGCGCTGGAAGCGCTGATCCGCTGCAAGGTCGGCCGCGTGCTGACCAGCGGCCAGCGCGACACGGCACTGGAAGGCGCGGACCTGCTCGCCGAGCTTGTCAGGCAGGCCGGCGACCGCATCATCATCCTCGGCTGCGGCGGGCTTGATCCCGAGAACATCAGCAAGGTGCGGAGGAAAACCGGGTTGAGCGAAATGCACTTCGCCGCGCTCAAGGACGTGCCGAGTGCCATGCGCTACCGCAACCCGAAAGTCGGCATGGGCGGCACCGACCTCGACCGCGAATACCGCAACACCGTGACCGACGAGGCGCTGGTGGCGGCGACCATCGCCGCTGCCCGGACATGATCCTGGAAGATCGAAGAAAAAACATGATCGAAATGCGTTTGCCGATCGAACGGGTTTCGCCGCAGGATGAGCCCGCCATCCTCGCGCTCAACAACGAGCACGCTGCGGAATTATCATGGCTCGAACCTGAGCGCCTGTCCTTCCTGCTCGGCGAAGCGTTTTACACGCGCCGCATCGGTGCACTCGAAGCCTTCATCATGACCTTCGACCAGGACGCGAGCTACGACAGCCCCAACTTCCTGTGGTTTCGCGAGCGCTATCCGCGGTTCGTCTACGTCGACCGCGTCGTGGTCGGCGCCAAAGCGCGCGGCCGCGGCCATGCCCGCCGGCTGTATGAGGATCTGTTCGAGCAGGCGTCACGCGCGGGCCAGGCGATCGTCACCTGCGAAGTCAATGCCGAGCCACCCAATCCGGCTTCGGACGCCTTCCATGCCGCACTCGGCTTTGCGGAAGTGGGCGACGCGGTAATCCACGGCGGCAGGAAAGCCGTGCGGTATTATGCAAGACGGATCGCTGGCTGAACGGCGGGCGCCGTTCGCCCTACCAATTGCGGTTCAGCCAGGAGCGGGCCGGCTTTTCGATGATGTAGTAGCTGCACAGCGCGCAAGCGAACGCCGCCGCAAGCATCAACCACGGCGAACTGCCTTTTATGTCGACGATTTGATAAAAGGGCTGCTGCCAAAGATAGAGCGAATACGACCACAGCCCCAGCATCGTCATCGGCAGGGACGATAGAAACCCGGTCAGATACCGGCTGCTGAAGTCGAGCAAATTGACGGCGAGTGCCAACAGCGGCACCGCGACCAGATAGTGGATCGGGGTTGGCACGGCAGCCATGAAAAGGAGCACAGCCACTACTGAGGCCGCCGGGGCGACATGCGGCCCCTTGAGCAGCGCCGGCAGCCTGTCGTCGGCCTTGAGCAGGCATATCACCGCCGACAGCAGGATCGAGGCGATGTGCACGTCGGTGCGCCAATAGGTGCCCTCGTAGCCTATTGCGAGCACCCAGTAGGAGATGGCGCCGTTTGCCATGGCCAGCGCCGACAATGCACCGAGCAACATGATGACCCGGGACCGCCCCGAGACGACGACGCTGATCAGCGCCAGGATGATATAGGCGTGCTCTTCGACGCAGAGCGACCAGATATGGTCGAGCGCGCCGGCGCGGGTGACGAGAATTCCGGCATAGTTGTAGGTGAACGTCAGCGCCGTCAGCGCCGCCTTCCATTTGAAGGCGATGAATGTGCCGGACAAGGCAACCATCGCGGCGACGACGAAGATGAGTAGTGCCGGGTAGATGCGGGAGAACCGGCGCTTGAAGAATTTCTTCAGCGGATAGTATTCGACAAACAGGATCTCGGCCATCAGCCGGCCGCTGAGCACGAAGAAGAATTCGACGCCCAGGACGCCGAGATTGATGCCGGGAACGGGGAAGAAATGGCCGATCAGCACCAGCGCGATCGACAGGCCGCGCCAGCCGTCGAGATAGGCAAGCCTGGTTCTTGCCGAGCTGTCGGCCACAGGCCTGGATACGACAAGACGCGTCGCGGAAATGTCCGTCATGCCGGTCCCTTCATTGAACCTGCGAAAGGCGGGCTGGAGGCCGCATTCCTCCAGCTATATTGCAGCGCACCAGAACTTTGTGCAAGTGCGAGATAACGACACGCCCGAAGCACAGGACGGACCGAAAGGGGCTGTCACGTCCGTTCCCCGAAACCAACGGTCGACAGTCTCAGGCGTTGGCGGCAGGCGCTTCGCGCCGTGGCCGGCTTATTCCCAAATGGTACATTGCCATCTGGCCGGCAGAGCAAAATGTACCGGCGATTTCCGCGGCACCGTGCGGCAGGCCTAGCCTTTGCGCGATGCAATGCCTTGCCCGACCGGCCAAATCGGTCGAATGTGCCGGCGACATATCCACTGAAACAGAGACAGTGCATGACCGGCTTCGTCCTTCCCTTGCCCGCAACCCCGTCGGTGGCCGTGGCCGGCTCGCCGGAGCGTTTTGCGGTGCGCCGGATCTTCTGCGTTGGCCGCAACTACGCAGCCCATGCCCGCGAGCTCGGCAATGACGAGCGCGACCCTCCCTTCTTCTTCACCAAACCAGGCGACGCAGTGGTCGACTCGGTGGTCGGTTCGGGCACCACGATCCCCTACCCGCCACTGACCCAAAACCTGCATCACGAAATCGAGCTGGTCGTCGCGATCGGCAGAGCCGGCTTTCGCATCCCGCGCGAGCGCGCGCTGGACCATGTCTGGGGCTACGGCGTCGGCGTCGACCTGACTCGCCGCGACCTTCAGGACGAGGCGAAAAAGGCGGCAAGGCCGTGGGACTGGTCGAAAGCCTTCGACCGTTCAGCGCCCTGCGGCCCGCTGGTCCCGGCGCAAAAATCCGGTCATCCCGAAAAGGGCTGCATCTGGCTCGCGGTCGACGGCGAGATCAGGCAGGACGGCGACCTTGCCGAACTGATCTGGCCGGTTCCCGACATCGTCTCGATTTGCAGCGAGGCGCTAGAGCTTAAGCCCGGCGACCTGATCTTCACCGGAACACCGGCTGGCGTCGGCGCCGTCGGGCCGGGCGAAAAGATCACCGGTGGCGTCGACGGCATCGGCGAAATCGAACTGACCATCGGCCAACCGATCCGATGAGCGACATCGTCCTCCATAACTACTACCGCTCCTCGACCTCTTACCGGGTGCGGATCGCGCTGGAGATGAAGGGCCTGTCCTACGACTACGTGCCGCATCATTTGCGCCACGGCGAGCATCTCGAACCCGCCTACCTCGCGGTCAATCCGCAAGGGCTGGTGCCGGCACTGGTCCTGGACGACGGCACGCTGCTGACGCAATCGCTGGCGATCATCGAATATTTCGACGAGACCACGCCTGAGCCGCCGCTGCTGCCCAAGGATGCGCCTGGCCGCGCCCGCGTCAGGATGCTGGCGCAGATGATCGCCTGCGACATCCATCCGGTGAACAATCTGCGCGTGCTGACCTCGCTGCGCACACTGTTCGGCGCCGGCGACCAGGATGTCGTCAACTGGTTCCGGCACTGGGTCAACGAAGGCTTCCAGCCGCTTGAAAAGATTCTGGCTTCCTCGCCCGAGACCAAGACATTCTGCCATGGCGACACGCCGGGGCTGGCCGACATCTGCCTGGTCGCACAGGTCACCAGCAATGCCCGCTTCGGCGTCGACATGACGCCCTACCCGACGATCTCGCGCATCAATGCCGCCTGCATGGCGCTGCCGGCGTTCCAGAAGGCCGCGCCTGAGAACCAGATCGATGCCGAATAGACCGCAAATTGCATGAAGTGATGAGGAACTGCCGATGAAAGCCGTCGTCTTCGAAAAGTTCGGCGAAACGCCAACGATCCAGACCGTTCCCGATCCGGAGCCGGCACCGGAAGGCGTCGTCATCAAGGTGGAGGCGACCGGCCTCTGCCGCAGCGACTGGCATGGCTGGATGGGCCACGACGACGGCATCCGCCTGCCGCATGTGCCGGGCCACGAACTGGCCGGCGTCGTGGTCTCCGCAGGCAACCAGGTGACCCGCTGGAAGGGCGGCGAGCGCGTCACCGTGCCGTTTGCCGTCGGCTGCGGCCGCTGCTTCGAATGCACCTCGGGCAATCACCAGGTGTGCGAGCACCAATTCCAGCCCGGCTTCACTGCCTGGGGTTCGTTCGCCGAATATGTCGCCATCGACCATGCCGACACCAATCTCGTGCGCTTGCCCGATGAGATGGAATTCGCCACCGCCGCCAGTCTCGGCTGCAGGTTCGTCACCTCGTTCCGCGCCATCGTCGACCAGGGCCGGGTGACGCCCGGCGAATGGGTGGCGGTGCACGGCTGCGGCGGCGTCGGCCTGTCGGCGATCATGATCGCCAGCGCCATGGGCGCCAATGTCGTCGCCATCGACCTCACCGACGAGAAGCTGGACTTTGCCAAAAAGATCGGCGCGGTGGCGACGATCAACGCGGCAAAGACGCCGAACGTGGTCAAGGCGGTCAAGCAGATCACCAATGGCGGCGCGCACATGTCGATGGACGCGCTCGGCCACCCCAGTACCTCGTTCAACTCGATCGCAAACCTGCGCCGCCGCGGCCGCCACGTGCAGGTCGGCCTGATGCTCGGCGACCATGCCAGGCCGCAGATACCGATGGACAAGGTGATCGCATTCGAGCTCGAAATCCGCGGCAGCCACGGCATGCAGGCCTTCCGCTACCAGGCGATGATGGAGATGATCCGCACCGGCAAGCTGAAACCCGAACTGCTGGTCGGCAAGAAGATCAGCCTCGAAGAGGCGCCGGCCGCATTGATGGCGATGGGCGGCTTCGAAGGCATAGGCATCGGCGTGGTGACCAGATTCTAGATCACGCCCTGAGTCTGGATCAGCGAAACGACGCGCAGACCTCCCGCACGCAGGCTCGCAGCCAGCGTTGTGCCGGATCGGCATCGAGTCGCGGATGCCACAGCATCGAAATGGTGACCTCCTCGATATCGACCGGCAACGGGAAGCTGTACATGCCCGTGCGCGCGCCCAGCGTGTGCCGTTCGGGGACGCTGGCGATCAGATCGGAGGCGCGCGCCATGGCGAGCGTGGCCGAGAAGCTGGAAACCATGCACACGATCGTCCGCTGGAGACCGAGCAGTTTCAAGGCCTCGTCGATCGGGCCCTTTTCGCGGCCACGCCGCGAAACGCTGATGTGGCGGCCGGCCGCATAGCGTTCCGGCGTCATTGGGCCCTCGCCCAGCCTGTGACCCGTTCGCACCGCACCGATGAAGCGGTCGCGAAACAGCGCCTGAATGCGCATTTCGGGGCTCGTTTCACTGGCAACCCCGATTTCGAGATCAACCGCCGCGTCACGCAACGACATGTCGTTCTTGTCGGATTTCGGCGCAAAACGCAGCCGCACGCCAGGTGCATCCGCTTCGACACGGGTCAGAAGACGCGGTGCGAACTCCTCGACGAAACTTTCGTTGGCGCGCAGCGTGAAGACCTTGTCGAGAGCAGAGAGGTCGAGGAGCTTGGCCGGGCGCAGCAGCGCTTCCGCATCCTGAACGACTCGGCCTACCTGTTGCTGCAATTCGAGCGCGCGCGGCGTCGCAACCAGGCCACGGCCGGCCCGGACCAACAATGGGTCGCCTGTCGCCTGGCGCAACCGCGCCAACGTCCGGCTCATCGCCGAGGGACTGAGGCGCAGCCCCCCGGCCGCGCGCGCCACACTGCCCTCGGTCAGCAGCACATCGAGGGCGACAAGCAGATTGAGATCTGGCGACGACATGGAAGGACCGTAGCACAGCTCGGCCGCGATGTGGCGTTTCATGCACGAATAAGATGCAAATACTGCGCCTTCCGCCACATCATGCGAGGGAATAGCGTCCGACAGCTCCGATTGGGGGCTGCCGGCAAAGGAGTTCACCTTGGCATCGACCGCTGAAAAGACCTGGGACGAAGTTGCCCCGGTGAGCGCACGCTCGACCCGATGGGCATTGGCAAGCCTGTCGCTTTCAACGCTGCTGTCGTCGCTCGCCACCAGCATCGCCAGCGTCGGGCTGCCATCGCTGATGCAGGCGTTCGACGCATCGTTCCAGCTCGTGCAATGGGTCGTCCTGGCCTATCTGCTCGCCATCACCACCTTGATCGTAAGCGCCGGGCGGCTCGCCGATATATTCGGCCGCCGCCCGCTATTGCTCGGCGGCATTGCCCTGTTCACCTTCGCATCGGTGCTTTGCGGGCTCGCGCCGACGCTCTGGCTGCTGATCGCCGCACGGGCGGCACAGGGGCTCGGCGCGGCCATTATGATGGCTCTGACGCTGGCCTTTGTCGCCGACGCGGTTCCCCGGGATAAAACCGGCAGCGTCATGGGCCTGCTCGGCGCCATGTCGGCGATCGGCACCACGCTTGGCCCCTCGCTTGGCGGACTGTTGATTGCCGGCCTCGGCTGGCGCGCGATCTTCCTCATCAATCTGCCGTTGGGGGTGCTGGCCTTTGCGCTTGCCTGGCGCTTCCTGTCGGCCGGAAAAAAGACGCCAGGTCGGCGCGGTTTCGACGGGATCGGCACGGCTTTGCTCGCGCTGACGCTAGCCGCCTATGCGCTCGCCATGACCCTTGGGCGTGGCAGTTTTGGTTCTCTCAATGTCGGCTTGCTGATTGCCGCAACCGTGGCTGGCCTGCTGTTTGTCATTGCGCAGACAAGGGTCCAGAACCCTTTGATCCAACCTGCGAGGTTCCGCGACCAGGCGTTGAACGCAAGCCTCGCCATGAACCTGATCGTCGCCACGGTGATGATGGCGACGCTGGTGGTCGCACCATTCTATCTGTCGCGCGCGCTCGGGCTGGACGCAGCCATGGTCGGGCTGGTTCTGTCGACCGGCCCTCTGGTTACCGCATTGGCGGCGCTGCCGGCCGGACGCCTGGTCGATCGTTTCGGGGCGAACCGGATCATGATCGTCGGCCTGTTCGATCTCGCTATTGGCACCTTTGCTCTGTCGCGGGCGGAATTCGGTATTGCCGGCTATGTCGTGCCGATCATCATCGTCTGCACCGGCTACAGCCTGTTTCAGACCTCCAACAATTCGGCCGTGATGACGGGCGTCGCATCCGACCAGCGCGGCGTCGTCTCCGGCCTGCTCAATCTGTCGCGCAATCTCGGCCTGATCACCGGTGCGTCCGTGATGGGCGCAGTGTTTGCCTTCGCATCGGCTGGGGAAGGCACTGGCTTGGCAGTGTTGGCACCTGCGGCAGCGGCACGAGGGATGCAGGTCACCTTCCAGGTGGCGACGGGCCTGGTGCTGATGGCGCTGATCCTTGCGGTATTTTCAGCCCGCGCCACTGCCGGGCGAACTGATATCGTTGCCAAGCATCCTTGAGGATTCCACCCGGTTCGCATGCAACTCCGGCAGCCGGCGCACCTATCTCGCATATCTCTTGGCACCGACGACGCAAAGCACGACGGCGGCGGTGACGGCGATCATGGCGGGACTGACCTGCTCATGCAGCAGCGCTGCCGCCAGCCCCAGGCCGAAGAAGGGCTGCAGCAGTTGCAACTGCCCGACCGCGGCGATGCCGCCTTGCGCCAGGCCGCGATACCAGAACACGAAACCGATCAGCATGCTGAACAGCGAGACATAGGCCAGACCAATCCATGCGCCCCTGCCGGCACTTTCGAGCGACGGCGGCATGGTGATGAACGTCAGCGCCAGCATGAGGGGCAGCGACAGCACCAGCGCCCACGAAATCACCTGCCAACCGCCGAGTTTGCGCGACAGCGCCGCTCCTTCGGCATAGCCCAATCCGCACACGATGATGGCGGCCAGCATCAAGATGTCGCCGAGCGGCGAGACCGACAGGCCTTGCGTGACTGCGAAACCGGCGACAAGGGCGCTGCCGAGGCACGAGAACAGCCAGAACGCCGGCTTCGGGCGATCGCCGCCTCGAACCACACCGAAGATCGCGGTCGCCAACGGCAACAGGCCGACGAAAATGATGGAGTGAGCCGACGTGATGTGCTTGAGCGCCAGCGCCGTCAGCAGGGGAAAACCGACCACGACGCCAAGCGCCACGATCGCCAGCGGGAACAGATCTCGCCGCTCCGGGCGCTTCTGACGAAAAACGAGCAGCAGCGCCAGGCCGAGGATGCCCGCCGAAGCCGCACGGGCGACCGTTACGAACACCGGATCGAAATCCATCACCGCCACGCGCGTCGCCGGAAGCGAACCGCTGAAGATCAGCACGCCTATGAACCCGTTGACCCAGCCACTCGCCGCCCAACCACTCGCCGCCCAACTACTCGCCGCCCAACTACTCGCCGCCTTGTCCATCGATGCCCCGCTGATTTCGCCCTCTATCGGGCCGGGCGTCTGGCTCCGCCAGAGACAATCAGGTACAGTTTGACAAAACCGTCATGGTAGGGCGAGCAGTACGGATGGATGAGCAGACGACAACTGATGAAGGCAGCCGGACGCTTGTCGAAAGCGTCATGGTGACGATCAGGCACAGGATCGCCGCGCGCAGCCTGACGCCGGGAACGCGGCTGCCTTCGATCCGGGCGTTTGCGAAGGCCATGCAGGTTTCCAAATCCACCGTGGTCGAAGCCTATGAGCGTCTTGCGGCGGAAGGCATGATCCGCTCGCGGCCGGGCTCGGGTTTCTATGCCGCCGGACCGTTGGCTCCGTTGTCGCTGGCCGAGATCGGCCCCAGGCTTGACCGTGCCGTCGACCCGCTCTGGGTCTCGCGCCAATCGCTGGAAGCCGGCGACGGCGTCCTGAAACCGGGTTGCGGCTGGCTGCCGGCAACATGGATGCCCGAGGCTGGATTGCGCCGGGCACTGCGGACGACGGCCCGCGCCGACGACGCCGCGCTGACCGACTACGGCACGCCGCTCGGCTTGCCGGCGCTACGCCATCTGCTGGCGCGGCGCATGGCCGAGCACGGCATCGAAGCCTCCCCGGACCAGATCATGCTGACGGAATCGGGCACTCAGGCGATCGACCTGCTGTGCCGGTTCCTGCTCGAACCGGGTGACACGGTGTTGGTCGACGATCCCTGCTATTTCAACTTCCATGCCCTGTTGCGCGCCCATCGGGCCAAGGTGATCAGCGTCCCCTACACGCGTTCGGGGCCGGACATCGAACTGTTCGCGCAGGCGCTGAACGAGCACCGGCCGCGCCTCTACATCACCAATTCGGCGCTCCATAATCCGACCGGCGCGATATTGTCCCCGGTCGTTGCCCATCGGGTGCTGAAGCTCGCCGACCAGTCGGGGCTGACGATCATCGAGGACGATATCTTCGCCGATTTCGAACACACGTCCGCGCCCAGGCTGGCGGCCTTCGACGGCCTCAGTAGGGTCATCCATATCGGAAGCTTTTCCAAGACGCTGTCGGCATCGGTGCGCTGCGGCTTCATCGCCGCTCCTCGCGACTGGATGGAAGGATTGACCGATCTCAAGATCGCCACGTCCTTTGGCAGCGGGCGACTTGCATCCGAACTGGTGCTGACGCTGCTGAAGGACGGCCTCTATCGCAAGCACGTCGATCTGCTGCGCGCGCGGCTCTCGCGCGCCATGGAAGAAACCGGCACCCGGCTCAGGGCAATCAGCATCGTGCCGTGGATAGATCAGCCGGCCGGCATGTTTTTATGGTGCAGGCTGCCGGAGGGAATAGATGCCGCGGACGTCGCCCGTCACGCTTTGTCGGCCAACGTCGTGCTTGCGCCCGGCAATGCGTTCAGCCTGTCCCGGTCGGCCAGCCGTTTCATGCGCTTCAACGTCGCGCAGTCCGGAGATGACCGGATTTTCAGGGCGCTTGAACAGGCGATGTCGCGTTGATTCGCGCTGCCGGAACCCTGCTGGCCTGAGGCTGTGCTCTCAGGCCCCTGCCCGCTTGCGGCGTGCATAAAGCATGACGAGCGTCTCGGCGGTCAGCGCCGGCCTCTGCTCGCCTTCGATCTCGACCGTATTGGCGGCCTTCATTAGATATTGCCCCGGACCTTTGTCTTCCATCGACAACAGCGTGGTGCGCAGCCTGATACGCGAGCCGACCCTGACCGGCGCCACGAAGCGCACTTTGTCGAAACCGTAGTTGAACGCGGCCTGCGTGTTTTCGGGTACGATCCCCATCTCGAGCGCCAGCGCGCCGATGATCGACAGGGTCAGATAGCCATGCGCGATCGTGGTGCGGAACGGGCTTTGCCGCTTCGCCCGCTCGGGATCGACATGGATCCATTGATGATCGCCCGTGCATTCGGCAAACTGGTCGATGCGGTGCTGATCGACCAGCGTCCAGTCCGAAACGCCCAACTCCTGCCCGGCCATCGCCCTGAGTTGCTCGAAGGTCGGCGGCGTCCTCGGCCGTATCTGCGTCATTCCTGCTTTCCCGATCGCTTGCCTGTTCCGGACCACGACGGGCCGCCCCTGTCAATTCGCCAATGCGATTCCAGCGCATAATCTTCGGCCCGCGAACCGCCAGTCTTCGCCGCCGGCAAGTGTGCTGCCGGGGAACAGCTACCTCTTGTCGTGGCCGGCGCGGATCTCCTCCATCGCCTCCTTGATGCGGCTGCGCAGGATTTCGATCGATTCGGTGCCGGACGCCCTCGCCAGTTCGGCCATCTCGCCGGCATTCTTCAGCGCGGTCTCGAAGGATTTCCTGGCGAACGCCGCCTGCTTCTGCATCATTTCCTGCGGATTGCCGGGCGCTCTGTAGCTTTGTGCCATGTCGGTGATTTCGCGCAGCGTGTCCTGCAGCATCTCGCGTTGCCTTGACAACAGCGCCGAGGCTCCAGCGGCGCTCGCCCGTGCCGACTTCTCCAGCGCTTCCAGGTTCTTGGCGTGGTGGGCGAGGATCGCCTCGACGTCGACATTCGGCAGCTTCAGGTCGCGGCCGAACTTGCCGAACATGTCGATGAAGGACTCGGACTCCGGTCGTTTTGCCATGCTGGTTCTCTCCCCTTGTTGCCGTGAACGCCGCCACTGCACGGAAGATAGTGCAGCGAAGCTCAGCGGTCCATTCGGACGAGTCAGCCGACAAGAAACAGCCGTTCGGCAGTGTAGAGCACGAGCCCGGCAAGGCCACCGATGATCATGCCGTTGAAGCGGATATATTGCAGGTCCTTGCCGATGTTCATTTCGATAAGCCTTGTCAGTTGCGCGAGGTCCCAGCGCTTGACCTGGTCGGCGATGAACTTCGACACGCCGCTCTTCTGGCTTTCGACGAAGGACGCCAGCGCCACGATGAACCCCTGGTTCATGTCGGCCCTGATCTGCGCGTCGTCGGCAAGATGGCGGCCGACCTCGACGAACATGGTGGCGAGATGGTCGCGGATCATCGAATTCGGCGCCTTGGCGTCCTGTTCGATGAACAGCCGCAGGCTGTCCCACATATCGCCGGCCAGCGCGCTGAGCTCTGGCCGGGCAAGGAAATCGCGCTTCAGCTTTTCAGCGCGCCTGGCATATTGTTTGGATGTCCTCAACCGCTCGACGAAGGTTTCGACGAAAAGGTCGAATTCGGCTCGCATCGGATGGTGCGGATCGGCCCGCACCTCATCGAGCAGCGAGCCGGCCGACGCAATGATCTTCTTCAACAGATAGGCGTCGGCGCGAAACAGGTTGAACAGCGACGGCAGTTCCTCGCGGATCTTCTCGCGCATCGTCGCCAGCGCCTGCTCGTCGCTCAGGAAGCGGCCGACCACCTTGGTGAACTCGTCGAATAATTTCTGGTGGCGGCGATCGTCAGTCAGCGCCGACAGCAGCTCGGCGGCGAGCGGCGCCAGCGGCACCTTTTCGATCTGCTCCAGCATACGGCTGGTGACGAAGCCGCGCAGTCCGGATTGCTCGACCGCCGCCAGCGTCTGCGGCACCAGCCGGCCGACGAAGCGCGACAAATCGGCGGCGCGGTTCGGGTCGGCCAGCCAGTCCGCGACCAGCGCGGAAAAGTCGACCTCGGCGAGCTTTTCGCGCACCGGTTCCGGCGCCAGGAAATTCACCTCGATGAAGCGGCCGAGATTGTCGGCGATGCGATTCTGGTTTTCCGGGATGATGGCCGTATGCGGGATCGGCAGGCCAAGCGGCCGCCGAAACAGCGCCACCACCGCATACCAGTCCGCCAGGCCGCCGATCGTCGCCGCCTCGGCGAAAGCGGCGACGAAGCCCAACCACGCATGCCGGCTCTCGAGCGATTTCGCCACCGCAAAGACCAGCACGCAAAACGCAAGCGCTGCGGCGGCAACGAACTTGGTGCGCCTGAGCGCCGAAAGCTTGGCGTCGGCATCGGCGTCGAACCGGACGGACGCGACGGATGCAAATGCCGGGGCTGGTCGTGACATGATGGGCCGCTCCTGATCGTGTATGCGAACTTATCTAGTGTCGCCTGCCCCAGAAAGCGCGCCGCTGGTTCCGGTGCGCGCAATCGTGCACGCAAACTTGACGCCGGAATTCATCTATTATGCAGCGCCAGTCTGGAATTGTTCCAAACTATAGGCCATATTGACGCCAACCACTGTTATGTGAGGACACAATGCGGCTTACCCGTCAGACCAACTACGCCATGCGCATTCTGATGTATTGCGCCGCCAACACCGAGCGGTTGAGCCGCATCCCCGAGATCGCCGCCGCCTATTCGGTATCGGAACTTTTCCTGTTCAAGATCCTGCAGCCGCTGGTCGAAAACGGCCTGATCGAAACGGTGCGCGGCAGGAATGGCGGCGTCAGGCTCGGCCGCGCGGCCGAATCAATCAGCCTGTTCGATGTCGTGCGGGTAACGGAGGAAAGCTTTGCCATGGCCGAGTGCTTCGAGAACGACGCCGCCGAATGTCCGCTGGTCGATAGCTGCGCGCTGAATTCGGCATTGCGCGAAGCGCTCAACGCCTTCTTCGCCGTGCTGTCGCGCTACACGATCGCCGATCTGGTGGCGGCGCGCCCGAATGTGCGGCACCTGCTCGGCATCGACATGCTGGTGCAAAGGGCGCCGGCCGCCTGATTTCTGGTCGCATCTCAGTTGGTGAGGTCTGTTGAGATTCAGGTCAGGCCGAGCCGAAAATGGTGGGTTCCGAGAACCGGAACGGAGCGTACGTTTGGGTACGTGAGTACCGGAAGCGCAGGAAACCGCCATTTGCGGGCCGGCATCACCTGGATATCAACAGACCGACTGCGGCAATACGAACGGCATGTTTGCGGCCGGCAACACACCGACCTTCAGCCGGCAATCGAAGACCTTTTCGATCAGCTCGTCGCTGAGCACCTGTTGCGGCGAACCTGTAGCGGCGAGCCTGCCGCGATGCATGACGAAAATCCGGTCGGCATACATCGCCGTCAAATTGAGGTCGTGCAGGATGGCGACCACGCCGCCGCCGCGTCTGGCGAAATCGCACGCGATGTCCATGATGATCAGCTGGTGTTTGATGTCGAGGCTGGACACCGGCTCATCGAGGAACAAATAGCGCGGCTTGCCGTCGAGCACCGGCTCCCACACCTGGCACAGAACGCGGGCAAGCTGCACGCGCTGCTGCTCGCCGCCGGACAGCTCCTGGTAGAAGCGGCCGGCAAAACCGTCGAGGTCGACGCGAGCCAGCGCCAGTTCGGGCAGGCGCTGGTCCTCGCCGGACAGCGCGCCGGAGCGCCCGCCGACCAGGCCCAGCCTGACGATCTCGCGCACGGTGAACGGAAACGACAGCGTCGTCGCCTGCGGCAGCACCGCGCGCACCGTCGCCGCCTCGACCGGCTTCATCGCCGATAGATTGCGGCCGTTGACGGTGACCTCTCCCGAATAGCCAAGATCGCCGGACAGTGCTCGGAGGAAGGTCGTCTTGCCCGAACCGTTGGGGCCGACGATGGCCGCGATTTCGCCGGGCCGCGCCTCGAAATCGACATTGGCGACAATGCCCTTGCCGCCGATCGCCACCGAGACATCCCGCGCTTCGATCATAGGCAAACTTTCACAGGTCGATGACGCCGCGCTTGCGCAGCAGGATCCACAGGAAGAACGGTGCGCCGGCGACCGCGGTGACGATGCCGATCGGCAATTCGGCTGGGGCGACGATGGTGCGGGCGACGGCGTCGGCCAACAGCAGCAGCGCCGCACCAAGCAGCGCCGATGCCGGCAGCAAATAACGGTTATCGGGGCCGATCAGCAGACGCAGCAGATGCGGCACGACGATGCCGACGAAACCGATGCCGCCGCTGACGGCGACCGATGCGCCGACCGCTGCCGAGACGCCGACAATCGCGGTGTATTTCAGCCGCTGCACCGGAATGCCGAGATGGCCGGCCGTGGCCTCGCCGAGCGCCAGCGCGTTGAGGCCGCGCGCCAGGAACGGCATTGCCGCCAGCGCCAGCACGATGACCGGCCCGACCGAGCCGATCTTCTGCCAGGTTGCGCCGCCCAGCGAGCCGAGCTGCCAAAAGGTCAGGTCGCGCAATTGCCGGTCGTCGGCCATGAAGATCAGGATGCCGGTCAGCGCCATGGCAAGCGCCGCCAGCGCGATGCCGGCGAGCAGCATGGTGGCGACCGAGGTCCGGCCTTGCCGTGTCGCGACCTTATAGAGCAGCAATGTCGTCGCCAGCCCGCCGCAGAACGCAGCCAGCGGCAAAGCCATCGTGCCGAGCGCCGAAGTCAGCGGCGCCAGCATGGTCGAGCCAAGCACGATGACGGCGACCGCACCGAGGCTCGATCCGGCCGAAACGCCGATCAGGCCGGGGTCGGCCAGCGGATTGCGGAACAGCCCCTGCATGACGGCACCGGAGACGGCAAGCGATGCGCCGATCAGCACGCCCATAATGATGCGCGGCAGACGGATGTCATGGATGATCAGGTGGTCGCGGGCGCTCAACGCCGCGTCGCCGGGCAACGCGCCGAACAGCCAGTCATGCATGACGCCGATGGCCGAGGCATCGGATGCGCCGGAGGTCAGCGACAACAGCACGGCGATAGCCAGCCCGACGCAGAGCAGCACGACGACGAGGCGGGCGCGCCGCGAACGGTCACCCTCGGCTGCCGTCGCCATGATGCCCGCCGCACCGGCGATCGAATGATCGGCCATCGCGCTCAATCCGTGACCTGGCCGCCATAGAGCGAGACGGCGAGGTCGTGGATGGCGTCGGCCGTGCGCGGGCCGAAGCCGAGCAGATAGCCGCCGTCCATGCGGATCAGCTTGCGGGCGGCACCCGCCGGCGTCGAAGCCACGGCAGGGTTCGAAAACAATTCGTCATCCGCGGTGGCCGGTCCGGCATTGTTCATCATCAGGATCACGTCGGGCCTGGCGGTGATGACTGCCTCGTCCGACAATTGCTTGTAGCCGGCAATGCCGTCGACGGCGTTGATGCCGCCCGAAAGCTTGATGATGCCGTCGGCGGCGGTGTCGCTGCCGGCGGCAAGCAGCTTGCCGCCCTGCATCGACAGCACGAACAGGATGCGCTTGCGATCCTTGATCGAGGCGGTCTGCTTTTCGGCTGCCTTCAGCCTGGCATCGATCTGGACCGCCAGCGCATCGGCCTTGGCCTCGGTGCCGAGCGCCTTGCCGACGATGTGGATCTTTTCGAGAATGCCTTGATTATCATAGCGCTCGGTCACCTCGATGAACGGGATGCTTGATTTCTTCAAGACGTCGACGGCTTCCTTCGGTCCGCTGCCGTGCAGGGCCAATATGCCCGACGGATTGACCGACAGCACACCCTCCGGCGACAGCTGGCGCATGTAGCCGACATCAGGCAGTTCCGCCGCCGCTTGCGGATAGCGGCTGGTCGAATCGCGCGCGACAAGACGATCCTGTTCACCGAGCGCGTAGACGATCTCGGTGATCGAGCCGCCAATAGCCACGATCCTCGAGCGATCGGCGAAAGTCGCGATGCCCTCGGCGGCTTGAGCCGTCATCAGCGCGGCGAAGGCCAGGAAAACAGCGGCCACAGGACCAAGCGCCGACCTGGAGACCGATGCCAGCCTGGAGAAAAGAACCATCGTCGTTTTCCTCAAGCTGCGGTCGGGCTTGGGATACGCGGCAGGTTTTCGGCCAGAAAGCGCCAGTCTTCGCGCTCGCTTTCGCCTTCATGCCGCTTACCGAAGAACTGGATGATCATCTTGCCGTCGGCGCCATAGACTTCGAGCGACGTGACATAGCCGTCCTTGGTCGGCTTGCGCACGGCCCAGACCTCATCGATGTGGTCGGTCCGCAGGTGCAGATGGAAGGTCTCGTCGAGCACGTTGAGCCATGGTCCCATCGGCTTGATCGAGGCGACGGGGCCGGAATGGATCTGGATGCAGCCGCGATTGCCGACAAAGCACATGATCGGCATGGCGCCAGCAGCGGCGTGGTTGAGCATGGCGTTCACCGCATCCTTGTCGACCAGCCAGGCGTAGTCCTGGCCGACCATGCGCACCGCCTGTCGGCGGCTGATCTTCAGTGTCTTCAGCATGCCGAAGAACTGATGCACGTCGGTCAGCTGGCTCCAGCGGTCGCGCAGAGCGTCGATGCTCGCCGGGTTGTCCGCAGTCTCGGTCTCGTCGGCCGTGCCCGCTGAAATCGCCACCGTCGGCTCCTGGTTCGGCGATTCCAGCCCGGCCACCAGTTTCTGATAGGCGTAAAGGTTGGAGGCTGGCCTGAGATGCACCTTGTGTACCGCCTCGCCTGCGGTATCGAAGAACTGCAGGCTGCGGCGGATGTCGGCGCCATCGCGCTTTTCCACGGCAAAGCCGTGCGCCCAGACTTTTGGGAAAATGCGCAGGTCGATATTCTCACCGAGCACCATGGCATTGTGATTGCCGGTGACGACCTTGTCGTAGACGCCGATCTTCTCGTGCACCGCGCTTTCGTTGCGGGTCAGCGCCATCACCTCACCGACAGCTTCGAGGCCAGTCAAAAGGTCGTTGACACGCGGCTCGACGCGCACGACGCCGTCGCCGCAATGCGCGGCGACCAGTTCGGCCTCCGAAATACCGAGCTGGGCGGCGAGGTCGCGCTCGCGCATTTTCGGATTGTCTGCCCGTGCCCGCCGGATCTCGTGTGGGGCGGGTTTTACGCGCTGGTCCATTTCTACCACCTACTTGTTGAGGATGAGCTTGCCCTGCCGGGTGATCTTCAGCCGGTACAGCGCACCATGATGCTCGATGCCGATCTCGTGCTCGCCCTGGAACAGCGTGTTGCTGGACAGCGTTCTCACGGCCGATTGGATCCGGTCGAAACGGACGGAATTTTCGTCGGAACGGCGGACGCGATAGCGAAAGTCGCTGGGATTGTGCGTGTTCATTGGTTCGATCCCTTTTCCTGTGCCGGGCATCTGGCTCGGCGCCTGCGTGAAATGCCGATTCCATTCTTGACTCGAATAATCATGTTATCTAGCAGTGCAATACCGGAGTAAATGAGTCAACATTTAAGACGCCGGACGCGATGAAAAATGCCAGCGAGCCCCAAGCCAGCCAGCATCGAACATGGATTCTTGGAGTTGCAGCATGGGGTTGGCGAATTGGGGACGGCTGGCGGGCAGCGGCCTGACACATTGTTCTATGACAAGCAAAATGGCCGCGTTGCTGGCCGGCGCGGCGGCGATCCCGCTGCTCGCAACACCGGCCGGCGCCCAGCAGGCCGCCCAACCGGCAGCCGACCAGCAGCAGACTGACCCGTCTCAACAGCCCGAAAAGGTAAAGCCGGCCCCGGCGGGTACCACACTGCTCGACAAGATCCTGATCCTCAGCCGTACCGGCGAGACGGCGATCGAGTCGCTTGCTTCAGCCAGCCATGTCGACGAGGAACAGCTCGAGCGCCGCATGGCGACGACGCCCAACGAAATGCTGTTCGGTGTGCCGGGTGTCGCCGTCCAGGCCGACGCAAGGCGTGTCAGTTCCAGCATCAACATCCGCGGCCTGCAGGATTTCGGCCGCGTCTCCGTCATCGTCGACGGTGCCCGCCAGAATTTCCAGCGCTCGGATCACGGTACGCAATCGACCTTCTACATCGATCCCGAATTGATCAAATCCGTCGATGTGATCCGCGGCCCGGTCGCCAACACCTATGGCTCCGGGGCGATCGGCGGCGTCGTATTTTTCGACACCAAGGATGCGCAGGATTTCCTCAAGCCGGACGAGACCTGGGCGGTATCCGCAACTGGGCGCTACGAAACCAACGGCAAAGGCTGGACCACCAGCGCCACCGGCGCCTATCGGATCAACGAGAACTGGGACGTGCTCGGCAATATCGTCTACCGCGACTATGACGACTACAAGCATGGCGGCGGCGACACTGTAGCGGGCACCGGCTTCGACGTCTTGAGCGGCCTCCTCAAGACGACCATCCGCCCCAGCGAAAACAGCGAGCTGAAGCTGGGCTGGATCGGCTCGAACGACGGATGGACCGAGACCAGCGGCAGCGCGCCGGTGAACGACGCCGACCTGAAGGCGAATACCTTCACGGCCCGCTACAACATCACCGACGAAGACAAGAGCTGGCTCGACCTCCACATCAACGCGTCCTACAACAAGACCAAGCTCGATCTGACGACCCTTGTGGCGCAAAACCGGTTTGATCCGGTCACCGGTCTGCCCGTGGTTTTGCCGGCGGGTTCGAAATCGACGTTCGACATCGGCACCTCCGGCATCGACATTTGGAACACGTCGAGATTCGAGACCGTTGGAATCGCGCATGAGCTGACCTATGGCGGCGACTGGGTTGGCGACGATGTCGAGACAGGCGGCACGGCGGGCGGCGACAGCTTCTATACGCCCTCGGGCAACAGGAACGTCTCCGGCGCTTACGTTCAGGACAAGCTCACCTGGGACTGGCTCGAGGTCATCGCCGGGCTGCGTTACGACAGCTATAAGCTCGACAGTGATGTCGGCGAAACCTCTGGCGACCGGCTGTCGCCACGCATCACAGTGGGCATTTCGCCCTTCGAAACCGCCAGCCTTTCCGGCCTGCAATTCTACGGCACCTATGCGGAAGGCTACCGTTCTCCGTCGCTGTCGGAGACCCTGATCAGCGGCAATCATCCGGCCGGCGTCAGCTTCCCGTTCCTCCCCAATCCCGATCTCAAGCCTGAAACCGGCAAGACCGTGGAATTCGGCGTCAATTACAGTACCAACGGCGTCATTGAGGCCGACGACGCGCTGCGGCTGAAGGCGGCCTATTTCAACAACAATGTCGACGATTACATCGACGGCGTGACGCTCTCGCCGTTCGACCCGACCAGCGGCTGCCCGTTCGGTCCGGGCATACCGATCTGCTTCCAGTATCAGAATTTCGCCAAGGCCAGGATCCACGGCTTCGAGATGGAGGGCGTCTATGATGCCGCCTGGGGCTTTGCCGGGCTTTCGGCGTCGTTCACCGATGGCCACACGATTTCCTATGAAGGCGAACGGGCAGACCTTGTCACCGTCCCCTCCTCCCAGATCACCGGGCAACTCGGCTTTCGCTTCCTCGAGGACAGGCTGACCATCGGCGGCGAGGTGCAGTACAACGGCAAGCCGCAGGGCAACCCGGTGGCCAAGGACTATACACTGGTCAATGCCTTCGCCAGCTACCAGGCGACCGACAATTTCAAGGTCGATTTCCGCGCCGACAATCTGTTCGACGTCAAATACGCCAACCCGCTGAACGCATCGACGACGAGCGTCGTCTACGAGCCCGGCGTCACCCTGAAGCTGGCGGCGACGATGAGGTTTGGAGGCTGACGACAATGACAGGCATGACGGCATCCCTTCGTCTGTTCGCCGCGGTGCTGGCAATATTGCTTGCGGCGGCTCCGGCATGGACACAGCAGCAAGCACCGGCGCTGATCCTCGAGCTCAATGGCGCGCAGCCTTCCGACAAGGGCTGCCGCCTTACCTTCGTGGTCACCAACAATCTCGGCGCCGGTCTTTCCAAGGCGGCGTTCGAGATCGCGCTGTTCAACGGGGCCGGCGTTGTCGACCGGCTGACGGTACTCGATTTCAAGGAGCTGCCGGCAGGCAAGACCAAGGTGACGCGTTTCGATCTTGCCGGCACGGATTGCGGCAAGGTCAGCCGCGTGTTGATCAACAGCGCCACGGAATGCGCCGGCGCCGAGCCGAATGCCTGCATGCGCGGGCTGAAGACGCAGACCAGGACCGGCATCGCCTTCGGGGTCTGAATTTGGGACTGGAACCCGCATTCGCGCGAAACACCGTGGCGTGGCCACTAGCCGGTTTCCTGCCGCCGGAGCCGGACGATCCGGATTTCGCCATCCCGCGCGGGGCGCTGCTTGTTTCGCCGCGCGACAGGCCGGAAGACACTTACATCGCCGATGCCGACGGCGAATTGCCGACGGTGCCTGCGGAGCCATTGCGGCAGACGCGACAGATGCAGCGGCGCCGCAACTGGACGGTGGCGATCGCCTGCTCTTGCGCATTCCACGTAGCCGTGGCGCTGGCCTTTCTCACGCTGCCGGACGACCGGCCAAGGATCGAAGGTGCCGACCAGCAGGGCGACATGCTGCTCGGCGCCGACCCGCAGCAGGCGGCCGGCGATGTCGCAGACGACCCGGACGTGGCCAACGTAACGATGGTGACCATGCTCGACTCCAAGCCCGTCGAAACGGTCGAGGCGCAGGCGACCGCGGCAGAGGAGACGCTCCAGCCGGTCACCGATGCGGTGGAAGCATCGGACAAAGAAGTGGTCGAGCCGGTCAGCGAGGCGGCCACGGAAACCGCTGCCGTTGCCGACCGGACCGCGCCTGCGCCTGTTCAACCTGTCCAGCCGGCGCGCCAGGCCCCGTCGCCCGACATTCTTGCGACAGACAGGCTGGTGCCCGCCGACGACAATGCGGTGCCGCCGCCAGTCAGTGCGGTCGAAACGGCCGAGCCTGCCGAGACGAGTTCGCCGGCACCAACCGACCCGGCGCCGGCCGAAACGGTTCAGACAGCCGAGACAGTCGGCGCGGCGGAAGAACCGAAGCCGGACAGGCCGGAGCCCAGGCAGCCGAAGAAGGCAACCGCAAAGAACAAGCCGGCCAGGAAGGCCGAACCAAACGAGCCTGAAAAGCCGGCCCTGCGCAGGAAGGCGAGCAAGGCACTTGCGAAAGCCGATTCCAAGAAGAAAAAGACCGGCTCCGGCGGCCGTGACGAAACGGATGTCGCGCGCGGCATGGCCGACGGCAAGAAGGACGGCAAGATCCTGACCGCCAGCAGGGGCGGCAAATCAGGCATCGGCAATGCAGCCGTCACGAACTATCCCGGCAAGATCAGGTCAAAACTGGTGCGGGCCTTCAATTCGACACGCACGCGCGCCACCGGCACAGCTACGGTTGCCTTTACCGTCGGCTCGAACGGCAGCGTCCGGTCGGCCAGGCTGACGGGCAGTTCGGGTGTTGCCGCGCTGGACAAGGCCGCACTCGACGCAGTCCGCCGGGCTTCTCCCTTTCCCCCTATTCCAGACGGAGCCGGTCGCTCGGCCTGGCAGTTCGAAGTGCCGCTCGGTATCAGATAGCGACCGTCCCCATGCCGGCACCAAAGTTGGCGCCGCCCTGCCCGCGATACGCGAGCCCTGGCGAACCTACGCAGCGGCCAGCAGGCTGGCATTGCCGCCCGCCGCCGTGGTGTCGACGCAGACGGCGCGCTCGTGGGCGTAGGCGGCCGGATAATAGACTTCGCTGATCAGCGGCACGATCGGGCCGGCGCGCTCGGCGATGACCTTGCGCACGATGCGCGCGGCCTCGGGCGTGCCGGAAAAGGCCACGACATCGACCCGCAGCGAGCGCGCTTCGACCGGGTCCGGCCGGCCGTCGATCGCCGCCAGCGGCAGGCCCTTGCCGGTCAATGATGAAAGTGCCGCCGGCGCGCCGGGTGCGACGGCGAGCACGGCATTGCCGGCGGCCAGCGCCTGGATCGTCTGCGCAAGCAGCGTATCCGCGTCGGGACCCAGACACAGCACGCGCCCGCGCGGCGACAGCGACAGCGTGTTGGCCTCGCCGGTCGGCCCGGGCAGGTCGACCTGGCCGAAATCGATGCCGGCGGCAGTGCCGATAGCCGCGGCACCCTTGCCGCGCAGATGTTTCCTCAGGATGGCGACGCGATCCGGCCGCGTCGACCAGCCGCCAAAGGCCGGGTCCGGCAGATTGTCGGCGAGCTCGGTCGCCGTCACCTTGCGGCCTTCGGCAAGATGGGTGCCGGCTTCCGGCCCCTTGCGGAAGCGCCGGAGATAATGTGGCCCGCCGGCCTTCGGCCCGGTGCCGGAAAGGCCCTCGCCGCCGAACGGCTGCGCGCCGACGACGGCGCCGATCTGGTTGCGGTTGACGTAGATGTTGCCGGCATGGATGCCATCGACGAAATGCTGGGCGCGGCCTTCGATGCGGGTGTGCAGGCCAAAGGTCAGGCCATAGCCTTTGCGGTTGATCGCAGCGATCACCGCATCGATCTCGTCGGCATCGAAGGTGGCGACATGCAGCACCGGCCCGAACACCTCGCGCTCCAACTCCTCGATGCCCTTGACCCGAAAGACGTGCGGCGCAACGAAGCGGCCGTCCTTCGGCGCTTCGAGCTTGGCGATCAGCCGGCCCTGCAGGCCCATTTTGGTGCAATAGTCACGGATCGACGCTTGCGCCTCGTCATCGATGACCGGGCCGACATCGGTCGATATCCGCCACGGGTCGCCGAGGCTGAGCGCTTCCATCGCGCCTTTCAGCATCTCAAGCATCTTCTTCTCGACGTCCTTCTGCACGTAGAGAATGCGCAATGCCGAGCAGCGCTGGCCGGCGCTCTGGAAGGCGGAGGCGAGGATGTCGCGCACCGCCTGTTCGGGAAGTGCTGTGGAATCGACGATCATGGCGTTCAGGCCGCCGGTCTCGGCAATCAGCATGGCGTCGGGCACGGCGGTCTCGGCGAGCTGCTTTTCGATCAGCTTGGCGACCTCGGTCGAGCCGGTGAAGCAGACGCCGGCAATGCGCGGATCGGCGGTCAGCGGGCCGCCGACCGAGGGGCCGTCGCCGGGCAGAAGCTGGATGACGTCTTCCGGCACGCCGGCCTCGCGCAGCAGCTGGACGGCGCGGAAGGCGATCAGCGGCGTCTGTTCGGCCGGCTTGGCAATCACCGAATTGCCGGTGACGAGCGCCGCCGCAATCTGGCCGGTGAAGATGGCCAGCGGAAAGTTCCACGGCGAGATGCAGGCGATGGCGCCGCGCGCCTCGGTGCCCGCCTCGGCATTGGCGGCCTCGGCCGCATAGTAGCGCAGGAAATCGACCGCCTCGCGCACCTCGGCAACGCCGTCGGCGAGCGACTTGCCGGCTTCGCGGGCGGCGAGCGCAAAGAACTCGACGGCGTTCGCCTCGTAGAGATCGGCCGCCCGGTTGAGGATGGCAGCGCGCACGGCGACCGGGCGTCTTGCCCATGCCGGTTGTGCCTCCACCGCTATGCGTACCGCGGTCTCGACCTGCTTGGCGCCGGCCTCGCTCACCGTGCCGACCACTTCGGAAGGTTTTGCCGGATTGACCACCGGACGCTGCTTGCCATAGCCGGCAGCGCGGCTGACCGGCTTGGCGTGCCAGCGCTCCGGCCCGGCGAACTCGGCCCTGGCCTTGTCGATCGCCGCCATCGTCGGCGTGTCGGTGATATCGAAGCCCTTGGAATTGCGCCGGCCGGGGCCAAAGATCGCCGACGGCGGCACGATCGCCGGATTGGCGGCGGGGCCTTGTTTCTCCACCGTTTCGAGCGGGTCGCGGGCAATGTCCTCGGGCTCGACTTCCTCGTCGGTGAGCTGGTGGACGAAAGAGGAATTGGCGCCGTTTTCGAGCAGCCGGCGGACCAGATAGGCGAGCAGGTCGGAATGCGCGCCGACCGGCGCATAGATGCGGCAGCGCGTGCCTTCGGCCCGCCGCACCGTCTCATGCAGCGCCTCGCCCATGCCATGCAGCCGCTGGAACTCGAATGTATCGCGCTCCGTCGTCATCGACAGAATCGCGGCGACGGTGTGGGCGTTGTGGGTGGCGAATTGCGGGTAGATGCGGTCGGTCATCGACAAAAGCTTCTTCGCGCAGGCCAGGTAGGAGACGTCGGTATTGGCCTTGCGGGTAAAAACCGGATAGCCGTCGAGCCCGAGCGTCTGCGCCCGCTTGATCTCGGTATCCCAATAAGCGCCCTTGACCAGCCGCACCATGATGCTGCGGTCGTATTTCCTCGCCAGCTCGTAGAGCCAGTCGATGACGAAGGCGGCGCGCGGGCCATAGGCCTGGACGACGACGCCAAAGCCGTTCCAGCCGGCAAGCTCCGGCTCGGCCAGTACCCGTTCGATGACGTCGAGCGACAGGTCGAGCCGGTCGGCCTCCTCGGCGTCGATGTTGAGGCCCATGCGCGAATGGCGCGCCGCCAACGCCAGCGACAGCAGCCGCTCGGCCATGACGGGCAGCATCTTTTCCTTCTGCGTCGCTTCATAGCGCGGATGCAGCGCCGACAGTTTTACCGAAATGCCGTGGTTCTGGCGGATGTCGGGGCCGTTGGCGCCGGCGTCGAGCGAAGAGATGGCATCGGCATAGGCCTTGAGGTAGCGCAGCGCGTCGGCCTCGGTGCGGGCCGCCTCGCCCAGCATGTCGAAAGAATAGAGATAGCCCTTCTGCGTCATCAGCCGGCCGCGCCTGACCGCCTCGGCAATGGTGCGGCCGAGGACGAACTGCTCGCCCATCTCGCGCATGGCCGCCGCAACCGCCTTGCGGATGACCGGCTCGCCGAGCCGGCGCACCATGGCGCGCAGCGTGCCTTCGATGCCGCCCTCGCCTTCATCGAGCACGCGGCCGGTCAGCATCAGCGCCCAGGTCGATGCATTGATGAAGATCGAGCTCGAGCCGCCCGAATGCGCCGACCAGTCGTGCGGCGCGATCTTGTCGGCGATGAGGTCGTCCATCGTCTCGGTGTCGGGCACCCGCAGCAGCGCCTCGGCCAGGCACATCAGCGCCACGCCCTCCTTGGTCGAGAGGCCATAGGCGGACAGGAAGACCTCCATCAGCCGCGGATCGGACGAGCCGCGCACCGCCCGCACCAGATCGGCGGCACGGGCCGAAATCGCCTTGCGGTCTTGCACGGACAGCCCGGCCGCCTCGGCCAGCCGCTTCACCGCCTGGTCTTCGTCGGGCAAATAATTGGCACGGATCTGCTGGCGGATGGTGTCGAGCGCTGGCATGGCGGTCCTGTAGAGCGAGCATAAGGGAGCAGGCCGGCGGTCACCGGACCGAATGGCGCAAACTAACATAAGTAGGGATTTCGGTCGGTCCAAAGAAATCGACAGGACAGGTCAATTGATCTACTGTTTGGCCAGTTCATCTCCGATTTGCCTGGAAATCTGATGACAGAAGACCAATTGGACCGGATCGACAGGAACATCCTGTCGGCTCTGGGCAGCAATGGCCGGCTTTCCATGTCGGAACTGGCGGCGAAAGTCGGCCTTTCGAAGACGCCGGTGCAGGCGCGAGTCAAACGGCTGGAGAAGGACGGCTTCATCAGGGGCTACCAGGCGATCATCGACCGCGAGCGCATGGGCGAAGGCCATGTCGCCTTCGTCCAGGTGAAACTGTCCGACACCCGCTCGGCCGCGCTCGACGCCTTCAACCGCGCCGTGCAGGCGGTGCCGGAGATCGAGCAGTGCCACATGATGGCATCGAGCTTCGACTATCTGCTGAAGGTCCGCACCACCGACATCGCCGCCTACCGCCGCGTGCTTGGCGAGCGCATCTCCGCCCTGCCGCACGTCGCCCAGACCTCGACGTTTGTCGCGATGGAGACGGTGAAGGATCGGTAGGAAACGCCGGCGGGACAGCGCCCCCCCTCTGTCCTGCCGGACATCTCCCCCTCCAGGGGGGAGATCGGTTGTCACTGCCGCTTTCGCCAATCTCTAAACGTCGCAGGAGTGAACGGCGCACCGAAGCTGCCAATCTCCCCACTAGAGGGGGAGATGTCCGGCAGGACAGAGGGGGGCGCGAAGGATCGCTACCCCGCCACCCTCACTCCGCCAGCGTCTTCAGGAACGCCACCAGCGCCGCGCGTTCGCGATCCGAAAGCTGCAGCGGGTGGACCTCTGACACACCCTCGACACTTGCCGGCGCCTTCGAATAATGCGCCACCACCTCGTCCAGCGAGGAAAACTGCCCGGCATGCATGTAGGGCGGACGGGTGGCGCCACCGCGCAGCGACGGCGTCTTGTAGGCGCGGACGAGTTCCGGCCCGGTCTTGACCATGAAGCGCAACTCGCGGCAGGCGCTGGCATCGCCGTCGCGAAAGGCGCCGAAACAGTTGAACGGATCGGCCTCGACCTGCGCCACCGCCTCGACGCGGCCGCGATCCGGCGGCAGGCCCGCGACCGGCGGCACGCCGGTGTTGTGGAAGCTGCCGTCGGTAAAACGCGGGCCGTTGTGGCAGGTCACGCAATTGGCCTTGCCGATGAACAATTTCAGGCCGAGGATTTCCTCCGACGAAAAGGCGGCGTCGCCTTTCGGCTCGGCGCCCGCAGCCAGGTCGAGGGCAAAGCGGTCGAAGCGTGTCTGCGGCGGCGCGATCGAGCGCTCGAAGGCGGCGATCGCCTTGCCGATATTGGCAAAGACGCGGTTGACCTCCTCGGCTTGGCTGGCGGGCATGGCATTCCAGGCCGCCTTCTCGGCATCGGTGCCGAACGGGCCGGCATTGGCCGGCACGCCGGAAAGGTCAGGCAGCGGCCCGAAGATGCGCTCGTAGCGCTCGCCGAAGCGGGCCTTGATGTAATGCACGAAGGCGGCGCGGTTGCCGGCCTGCTCCAGCGGATTTTCGAGCGGTGTCAGCGCTTGCGCCCACAGGCTGTCGCGCCGCCCGTCCCAGAAGAACCAGGGATCATGCGCGACGCCGGCCAACGGCATGGTACGACGGTTGGTGCGGCCGACGCCGACCGCTTGCGGCAGGTCGTCCTGGAACTGCCGGTCGATCTTGTGGCAGGTCGAGCACGATACCGTGCCGTCGCCGCTCATCCCGGTGTCGAAAAACAGCGTCGAGCCGAGTGCCGCGGCGGCCGGCACATCGGCGAAGCGATTGGTGGTATCGGGCTTCAGCGGCGGCAGCTTGGACAGGGCCAGTGAGGCGATGGTCTGCTTTTCGGCATCGGAAAACTCCGGTCTGCCGCAGCCGGCAAGCACGGCCACCACCACCAACGCGAGAAGACTGGGAAACCGGCTCATCAGTGGCTCACAGCACCACATTGAAGACGACAGTGTCCGAACCGGCCGCAGCGGAAATGGCAAAATGCAATTGCCACCACCCGCTCATCGTGAATTTCACGCCGTCGATGCGATAGCGTCCCTCGCCGAGGTAATCGGTCGCCTGCGGGCTGGTCGGCAGACCGTGCTTGTGCTGCGGCATGCCGCCGGAAATCGTTATCGCAGCACCTTCCACCGGCGCACCCTCGACGGTTTTCAGCGTCAGCAGCCAGGATTCCATTTCGCCCTGCCGAATGACGCCCTTCTCGGGCTCGAAAGTCGCCGCGAACAGCTTGTTCGCCGTCGTCTTGGAACGGCCTACATCCGAGCTTGGTTGCGGCGCACGCGGCGCCGTCAGATAGACGATTGCCAGCACGCCGGCGAGCAAGGCAGCCAGGCCGAGGCCTCCAAGAAGATAACGCCATAACGATGCCAAACCCATTCCTGTTCTGCGGATAACGTTTCGCTGGGCAGATCGCGTCCCACGCCCCTGTGGGAAATCGCGCCCAGTGCAAGAATCCGCCGTCGCCAAGCATGGCGCTGCCGGCTGCAAAAAGCTACAGCACCGCAATTGCAGGATGGAGGAGTACTTCATGGCAGGAAACGGCATCGCCTCGATCGGCGAGTGCATGCTAGAGCTTTCAGACCAGGCCGGGCCGAACTGGCGCATGGGCTTTGCCGGCGACACGTTCAACACTTTGTGGGCTCTGCATGCCTTGAGCGGCGAGCGGCCGGCGACCTATGTGTCGGCCTTCGGCGACGACCCGTTCTCACGCGACCAGATCAAGTTCCTGGCCGAGAGCGGCATCGGCATCGGCGCCAGCCCGGTGATAGCGGGCGCCCGCCCCGGCCTCTATGCGATCACGCTGACCGGCGCCGAACGTTCTTTCACCTATTGGCGGGCCGATGCGGCCGCAAGGCAGTTGGCTTCGGACCCAGCCGCTTTGCAGAAAAGCCTTGAAAACCAGGCGCTTGTCTATTTTTCCGGAATCACTTTGGCAATCCTCGACGACGACGCCCGCGAGGTGCTGCTGACGGCCGTGGCCAAGGCGCGCGCGGCCGGCTCGCTGATTGCCTTCGACCCCAATTACCGGCCGCGGCTATGGCGCCAAAGCGAGGAAGCGCAGGCCGCGATCCTCGAGGCGCTCGCCGTCGCCGACATCGCGCTCCCGACCTTTCCCGACGAGCAGATGCTGTTTGGTGATACGACACCGCAGAAAACAGCTGAACGGCTGCGAAAGCTGGTCGGCGAAGTCGTCGTCAAGAACGGCGAGGAACCGGCGCTGATCGCGCAAAACGGAACCTTGCAATCGGTGCCGGCGGTACACGTCGCCACCCCGGTCGACACCACCGGGGCCGGCGACTCCTTCAACGGCGCCTATCTCGCCGCTCGCCTTGCCAGCCATGCCCCGGCAGAGGCGGTGCTGCGCGCCCATCGCGTCGCCGCCGCCGTCGTGCAGGTGCGCGGCGCCCTGGCGCCGTTCGAGACGCTCAAGGCTGCGTTCGAGGCAACTGCTATCTGACCTTGATGACGACCTTGCCCTTGGCGCGTCCTGTTTCGACATAGGCCAGAGCGTCATTGGTCGCTTCGAATGGAAAGACCCGATCCACAACCGGGCGGATCGCGCCGGCTTCGATGAGAGCGGTGATTTTGCTCAGCTGATCGCCCTGCGCCCACATGAAAAGGAACGAAAACTGCACGCCACGGCGCTTGGCTTTGGCCCGAATTCCGCGACTCAGGAAGCGCAGCACCAGCCTCAGCATCAAGTTCAGTCCCTTTTCCCTGGCAAATTCGGGATCCGGTGGACCGGAGATGGAGATGAGCTTGCCACCCGGTTTCAGCACGCTCAGGGATTCTTCCAGTGTCTTGGCGTCCTGGCTGTTCAAGACGACATCGTAGCCCGACAGAACTTTCTCGAAGTCGTCTTTCCTGTAATCGACGACGACATCGGCGCCGAGACTTTTGACCAGATCGGCACTCGCCGCGCTCGCGGTTGTCGCAACGGTCGCGCCGAGGTGCTTGGCTAACTGAATAGCAAATGTCCCGACGCCGCCGGAACCAGCCTGAATGAAGACCTTCTGTCCCTTCTTCAGGTTTGCCCGTTCGATGAGCGTCTGCCAGGCGGTGAGACCGACCAGGGGAATCGACGCCGCCTCTTCCATACTGAGATTCTCGGGCTTCAAGGCTACGTCGGCCTCATTCACGGCAATGAATTCGGCGAATGTCCCAATCCGGCCATCGCGCGGCCGCGCATAGACCTCGTCGCCTGCCTTGAACTTGCTGACTTTCGATCCCACGCGGATAACCTTCCCAGCCACGTCGTGGCCCAGGATGAAGGGCCGGCGGTAGGGCAGGATGAGCTTGAATTCCCCGGTTCTGACCTTGGAATCGAGCAGGTTCACCCCTGCGGCATGGACCTCGACCAAGACATCGCTGTCGTGGAGCTCCGGCTCCGGCATTTCGGCCAGCCGCAGGGTGCCCTTTTTATTATACTTATCGACAACGAATGCCTTCATGGCAGTTACTTTCTAAGAATGTCTGTTGCTGTTCAGGACGAAACAAGCCGAACGTTTTCAGCTGCATAGCCGCCCTGCGGCAAGGCCTCAGCCTCGAGGAAGGACAGGGCCTTCGGGACAAAATCGGCGTAGTTCTGAAATACCCCGCCATGCCCGACATCCGGATAGATGACCAGATGCGCCCCAGGGATACGCCCGGCGAGATCGTAGGTATTGCTGCTCGGCACCATCCTGTCCTGGTCGCCATTCGCAACCAAAGTGGGAATGCGGATGGTGCTCAGGTCTTGAGGCGCCTGGAGTCCATAGGCCTTGATCGCCTTGAGTTGCGCGCCGAACGCGCTCAGCGATACCGCTTTGTCCCGGTTATTCCGGCGCTCTTTCAACCGTTGCAGAAATGCGTTTGCGGCACGGCGGCCATTCGGCGTTCTTGTGAAGAAGAGATAGTACTTCGGATCCCGAAAAGTCAGCGCGCCCTTGATCATGTCCACGATCGTCAGCGGCGTCACCTTGTCGATGCCTTGCCCACCGGCCGGCCCCGTGCCAGCCAGGATGAGTTTGCGCACAAGCTTGGGCTCGGTCAGCACAATCTCTTGCGCCACGAAGCCGCCGAGTGAAAAGCCGAAGAGATCGACTTCTTCGAACCCCAGCGCCCGGACAAAGGCGACCGCATCCCGCGCCATGCCGAAAATGGTCGACGGAGTTTTGCCACCCGAAGCACCGATGCCGCGATTGTCGAAGGCAATTACCCGCCGGGTCGCAGCGAGGCCATCGACGATGCGCGGATCAAAATTGTCCAGCTGAGCAGCCAGATGGTTGAGCAGGATCACCGGCACGCCCGTCCTGGGCCCGAGTTCCCTGTAAGCAAAGGCTGTGCCGCCGACATCGACCGAGCGCGTTGGTGCGTCCTGGAACAACGCCGGTGAACGCGGCGACCGATTGGATCTATGTGTCATGCTTGGCGCCTCCGTTTCGTAGGGCCTGGCCAAATGTGTCGTAGTTGCTAGTCGCATGTGCGTGAAATCCTCTGCCTCGCCGTTATTCAGACCGGCAGTCGGAACTGCTTGCGCAGGCTCTTGTCGAAAATCCCCGCGGGGGCAAAGCGGCGCAGCAGGCTGACCTGGCGCGCTGCCTTGCCAGCGGTATAGCGCCGCCGCGGACGGGCATCGGTCGCTGCCTTGACAACCACATCCGCCACCACTTCCGGCCGATCGGCCTTGGGCATCACATCGCCCAGCAGCGCCTTGAGCCCGGCTCGAGCCCGATCGTATTCCTTCAACAGCGAATCCGGCTCGATGCCGTTCTGGTCGAAGACGGTGCGGACGAATGCCGGCTCGATGACGGAAACGCGGACGTTGAAGGCGCGCACCTCGTGGTCGAGCGATTCCGAATAGCCTTCGAGCGCGTGCTTGACCGCCGAGTAATGAGCTGAGTATGGCGCGGGTACCAGTCCCAGAATCGAGCCGATATTGATGATGCGCCCGTCGCCGCGCCGCCGCATCGACGGCAACACCGCATTGGTCATCCGCATGACGCCGAACAGATTGACGTCGAATAGGGCTTGTACCTGTGCGACCGAGGATTCCTCGGCGCCTCCTAGCAGACCGACACCGGCATTGTTGACCAGGAGATCGATCCGGCCGGTCTGCGCGAGCACGTTGGCAACGAGCGCATTGACGGCCGCATCATCGGTCACGTCGCATGCCAGCATGGTCACTCCGCCCGGACCATTACTGGTCTTGCGGCGACTTGTCCCGAAGACAGTGAAACCCGCCCGCGCCAAGGCCTCGGCGCTGGCGCGGCCGATGCCCGAGGAGGCTCCGGTCACGATTGCGGTCTTTTCAGAATTCCCATTCATTTTTGATGTTCCAGGTTCGAGAGGTCTAGCTTATTTCCACGAATTGAATTATGGTCGTAATATCAGATTATGAGCATAATGCAATAGCAGGACAGGAAAGAAAGACCATGCGCTACGAAAAGGGCCGAAAAGACGCGTCACGCAGCCGGATCATGGAGGTCGCCGCCGAACGTTTTCGATCTGACGGCATCGCGGCGTCCGGGCTGGCAACCATCATGAGCGACGCCGGGCTGACGAACGGCGCCTTCTATCCGCACTTCCAGTCGAAGGCGGAGCTCGTCCGTGAAAGCGTGGCGGCGGCCTTGGACGCGCAGTCGCATCAAGTGCAGGAAGCGTTGGACGCCGGCGGCCCGGAAATGGCCATAGAGGCATATCTGTCGGCCGAGCACCGGGACAATCCTGGAAAGGGCTGTGCTTCGGCCGCGTTGTTGCCGGAAATCGCGCGGCAGCCGCCTGAAACGCGAGCCCTCTATGCCGAGCGCGCTCAATCCCTGGTGCGCCAGATAGCTGAAGCTCTGCCGCAGACGAACGATCCCGAGGGCGCTGCGTTGGGCATGTTTGCAACGCTCATCGGCGCGCTTCAACTCGCGCGCGCCGTGGAAGGGACGGAATTGTCGGATCGTATCCTTGCGGCGGGAGCAGTTGCCGCAAAGGCGCTGATCCGGCCGGTTCAAGACGAGGTGGCCCCCTGAGGGCAGCCCGGATTATTCGGCCGGCTCGAATCTACCTTGCACCAAGACTGTCTCCACCGGCCCAAGCGGATTGATGATCCGGCTCTCCAGGACTTCGATAAGTTTGCGTCCAACACCCGCCATATCCACGGAATGAACTCCGATCTTTGCCGGCAGGAAGCGTGCCAGCCGCGTGCTGTCACGGGTGACGATGTGGACGTCGCGGCCTGGTGTAAGACCCCGCTTGCCGAGAGCGTGCAACGCTCCCAGAAGGCCCAGTTCGTTGGCGCACGCCAGGCCCGTTGGCGGATATGATGACGCCAGCAAGCGATCGAACCAGCCTGCGCTCGATTCCATGGTGAACATGCCATGACCGATCAACGATTGGTCGATCGGAATACCGGCCTCGGCCATTGCCCTTCCATACCCGGAAAGACGCATGGCACTCGCCTGGTCCTCCGGAACGAGAAGTTGCAGCGCAATGCGTCGACAGCCCTTATCCATGAGCCGCCGGGTCGCCTCGTAGGCAATCTGTTCATTGTCGACATCGACATAAGGATACGCGATATCCAGGTCGGTTCTTCCAAACGCGACGAACGGCATGCGTTTATCCAGCAGCAGCTTGACGCGCGGATCAGCCGACACCAGGCGCGTGATGACCAGGCCGTCTGCGCTGTGCGCCTGAAGCTGCCGTTGCACACTCTCAACGGGATCGTCGTCGGGAGTGGTGGAATAGATGGACAGACTATAGCCGGCTTGCCGCGCCGCCAGCGTCATGCCTTCGATTAAAGGAAGCTTCAACAGATCGGACAGATGGTCTCGTGTTTCCATCGGGAGTACGGCCGTCAGCGTCTGCGTTCGACCGGTTTTGAGCGCGCGACCATGATGATTTGGTAAATAGCCGACCCGCTTGGCCGCCTCCTTGACGCGGGCTATGGTCGAGGGCTGCACCTCCGGCCCATCCTTCAGAGCGCGGGATACCGTGGTCACCGACAGGGAAAGTTCAGCGGCGATCTGCTTTAGATTGGCCATTGTTCGCCCGACTTCATTTGCGAAAGCGCCGGCTGATTTGCTGACCGCCATAACGTTACCGAATTCGACATCCCGGTCAATCCAAACTCCCCCAGGAAGCAGCTTGACTCCGGCGTATTCAGATGCAATCGTAACGTTACGATTACAAAATAATGGCTCTTTCAAGCGATATTCCATAAAAGTTGGGGAGGAGAACCTATGTCCTGGCTACGCATTTCCTTAACAGCATTCGCAATCTCGGCTGCCCTGCCCGTTCATGCGCAAACAGTCACCATCACGACTGCGGGTGGCGACTATGGCAACGCCATGAAGGAGGCCATGTGGGCCCCTGCTGCAAAAGAGCTTGGCTATGATGTCCGCGAGGAGACCCTAAGCGACGGCCTGGCCGCCTTGAAGATGCAGGTCACCTCGGGTGCGGTCACGACCGACGTCATTCACCTGGGCTCACCGGAAGGTGCCCAGGCGGCCGCACAATCGCTGCTGGAGCCACTCGACTACAAGATCATCGATCCGAAATCCGTGCCGGAGGGTGCGAAGTCCGACTACTGCTATCCGTTTGACTCCTATGGCACCGTCATGTCGTGGAACACCAAGACCTATGGCGAGAACCCGCCGAAGACGTGGGCGGAATTCTGGGATGTTGCCAAATTTTCTGGCCGTCGCGCGTTGCGCGCCAATGCGCAAGACTCGATCGAGATCGCGCTTCTCTCCGATGGCGTGGCACCGGCGGACGTCTATTCCGTGCTCAGCACCCCGGAAGGGCTAGAGCGCGCCATCAAGCGGCTTGAAGCGATCAAACCAAACGTCGCCGTGTGGTGGACCTCGGGAGCTCAGTCCGCGCAGTTGCTGAAAGACGGTGAAGCGGATTTGGTCGTTACCTGGAACGGACGAGCGCAAACCGTGAAAGCAGATGGCGGCGCGGCTGACTACACGTTCAAGGGTTCGGTCATCGGCACGGACTGCCTTGGGGTGCCGAAGGGAGCGCCGAACAAGGAAGCCGCGATGAAGCTCATCGCAGCGATGACGCAGCCCGCGCGGGTTGCGAAGCTGACCGATTTCATTGCCTACGGCCCAGTCAATCCTGCGGCATATGAGGGTGGCCTTATTCCCGAGGACCGTCTGAAGACCCTTGCGACCGCGCCTGAAAATGCTGGCACTTCGGTGTTTTCCAATTCAGAATGGTGGGTCAAGAATGGCGAGGCTGCCCAAAGAGCCTTCGATGAAATGATGGCCCGCTGACTCTCAGCTCTGACGCATGTCGCGCAAAAATGTGCAGCGCGCGACAACGACATGCATGAAAACAAGAACCTAAAGCGCGTCGCGTGAAGCCGGTCGAACGCGACGCGCTTCAAGGCTGGAGCACATGATGAAGTCGCTCGCGATCACCATCGAAAGCGTGCACAAGGCTTATGGGTCCTACGTCGCACTGGATGATGTTTCGCTCGACATCCAGGCTGGCGAATTCCTCACGCTGCTAGGGCCATCGGGATCGGGCAAGACCACGTTACTCATGGCTCTGGCCGGTTTTGTCCGGCCGGATTCCGGTAAACTTTTCTTGGGCGATCGAGACATCACCCGCCTGCCGCCCAACAAACGAGACATCGGCATAGTATTCCAGAATTACGCCTTGTTTCCCCACATGAATGTCATGGCGAACGTCGCGTATCCGCTGGTGCTGCGCAAGGTACCGAGAGCGGAGGCGCGTCAGCGGGCGCTTGATACCTTGGCCCGCGTGAAGCTGGATGGTCTGGCGGAGCGCAATATTGCCGCACTATCCGGCGGCCAACGTCAACGGGTGGCATTGGCGCGGGCTATCGTCTTCGAACCGCGCGTGATGTTGATGGACGAGCCGCTGTCGGCGCTCGACAAGAACCTGCGCGAGAGCATGCAGTATGAGATCCGGCGTCTGCATGATCATCTACGGATCACCACAATCTATGTAACCCACGACCAGCGCGAAGCGCTGATTATGTCTGACCGGATTGCGGTGATGAATTCTGGCCGCATCCAGCAGATAGATACGCCGCAGCGGATTTATGATCGTCCATCGACCCGCTTCGTCGCGGAGTTCATGGGCGAGGCCAACATTGTGGCCCCGGGCTCAGCGCGCAGAATCGACGGCGCCGAAGCATCACGCGAAACTCTGATGATCCGCGCCGAAAGCTTCCATCTTGATGCGAAGCTCGTCGGGGGAGACGGAGTGGCTCTCGAAGGAATACTGCGCGCCAAAGCGTTCCGCGGCGAGAACTGGCTTTTGACGCTGGCGCTTGACGGCGGGCAAGAGGTTCTTGTCTGCATTCCGGCAGCGCTGGCCGGCGGCTGCGCCGAGCTTGCCGCCGGTCAGCGGATGACCGCATATGCACCAGCAGCGAAGGTTCACGCGATACCGGGAGCGATGGCGTGATCGTCGTCCGGGACCCGGCGCTCGCGGCGGATGCGCGGCGCGAGCGGCGGTTTTTTCTTTCACTTTCGCTCCCGGCGCTGTTCATCGTTGGACTGGCGGCGATACTGCCCATCCTTTGGATCATCCGGCAATCCTTCCTGACCACCGGGGGTGAGTACACCGTCGGCAACTACGAGAAGGTCCTTTCGAGCGGACTGACGTGGTCGGCGCTCGTCACGACCCTCGAACTGTCCTTGGGTACGCTGGCGGCCTGCATTCTCCTCGGCACTCCTCTGGCGCTGGCGCTGGCCAGCGTCAGACCAAGGCTGGCCAACGTGCTCATGGCGTTCGTCATGCTGCCGCTGTGGACCTCTATTCTGGTGCGTACCTATGGTTGGCTCGTGCTCTTGCGGCGCGACGGCCTGATCAACGCGGCTTTGACCGGTTCAGGCCTGACGGCGGAGCCATTGCCGCTGGTCTACAACTTCACGGGAACGCTCATCGGCATGGTGCACTACATGCTGCCACTTTTTCTGCTGCCTGTTTATGCTGCGATGCGCGATATCGACCCAAATCTCATTCGCGCGGCTGCGAGCATGGGAGCCACTCTCAGGCAGGTCATCCGCACAGTCATTATGCCGCTTTCGGCGGGCGGCATCTTCTCGGGTTCGATCATCGTCCTCATCTACGCCATAGGTTTTTTCATCACGCCGGCGGTGCTTGGCGGCGGCAAGGTAAATCCGCTCTCTACCCGGATCGAGCGTACATTATCGACCTTTCAGGACTGGGGGTCGGCAAGCGTCCTGGGCATTCTGCTCCTCGTTCTTATGGCGCTGATCGGTGTGATGTTGCTGGCGGCACGCCGTCTGGTGGCCCAGAACACCGTGGAAGCCTCCCATGCTTGAAGCCTATCCGCAAAACAGGCTCGCCCGCATTTTGCTCTGGAGCTTTGCCGCTCTTGTCATGGCATTTCTGATGCTGCCGACGCTCGTGGTGGTGCCGCTTTCCTTTTCGGCGTCGAATCTCCTCGAGTTTCCGCCGCACGCCTACTCGTTGCGCTGGTACGAGAACTTCTTCGGCTCGGCAACGTGGATGGCCGCGCTCAGAACGAGTTTGATCCTCGGGACGTTGACGGCGTTGATCGCGGTGCCTTTCGCGCTGCTCGCCTGCATTTCAATGAATCGGCTGGGCGGAAAGACCGCTGCGGCCATCCAGAGCGTCCTGCTGACCCCCTCGATCACCCCAGGTATCCTGCTTGCGATCGGTCTCTTCTTTGTGTTGGCCGCACAACATCTGATCGGAACGCTATTCGGTGTGCTGGTCGGACATGTGGTGCTGGCCGTTCCGGTCGCCTGCATTGTGTTGCTACCCGCTCTCGCCCGCTTTGACTGGAACCAGGTTCAGGCGGCGCGCAGCCTCGGTGCAAACTGGGCCAGGTCCATTGGCGGAATCATCGTTCCGCAACTTCGGATCAGCTTGCTGTCGGCGACATTAATGGCGTTCCTGACTTCGCTCGACGAGTCCGTGATTTCGATCTTCATCGCAAGTGGTCGCAATAGCACGATGCCGAAGCTTATGTTCCTGTCGCTGCGCGATCAGATCGATCCGACCATTGCGGCGATCTCGACATTGTGGACCGTCATCGTCGTGGCCGTGGTCCTGATTGTGACCCTTCGCCAAAAATCCTGACCGAGACTGGAAACATGCCCACCAATTACCATGCAGCCGACGATCTGACGGATCATTCGACGGACATCCCTCAGGTAGGGTTGGCCATCATCACCGGGTCGGCAAACTGGGGGCTTGCCTTCCCGGAAGATGTCGAATTCGATGGTGTGCGCACCTTGCGGCGCGACATGAGTTTTGAAACACCTTTCGGTCGCACCGACAACTGGAAGCTGCTCGAGTTCGATGCGTCGATCACAGCGGAAGGGAGAGCAAAACGCGCGCTGTGCATGTATTCGCACGGCAATCCCCGCGACCGTATCGACCATTCCTGCCATCGCCGCGCGTTCTGGGTATTGATGCGGGCGGGTGTACGGCAAGTTCTCGCCTGCTCGACTGTAGGCGCCGTCAACAAGGCGATCCAGCCGGGCGACATGGTGGTGACCGCCGATATCATTGAACTGACGCAGACCCCGTTTTCACTGCTTCCTGACCGCCAGAGCTTCGACTGTTCGGGCAAGCAAATCGTGTGTCCAAGATGTGCGGCGGTTCTGGTCGAAACGGCCCGCCGTCATTGGCCAGCCGAATGCCGCGTTTATGGCATCGAACAGCAGTTGGTGGCTGCCCATTGTTATGGGCCCCGGCTGACAACGCCTGCCGAAGCCTTGGCATATCGGGGCATGGGGGCGGATGTACTCAACCATTCCATCGCCCCTGAGGCGACCTTGTCGCGCGAGATCGGCGCGTGTTTCGTGCCTTGCGCGTTCGTGACGGCGGGCTTCAACGACTATATGGATCGCAATCGCCAGAAATTGCTGCAGGAGGACGTGCTGCCCAGTCTCTCCATGACAGCCTCGCGGGTCGCGCTGGAGACCGCCGCGCGACTTCCCGCTGATCCGGAATGCTCCTGTCACGGCTTGAAGTCGCCTCAGCCGAAAGAACGCTCCAGCCGGTTCTGAGACGACCTTGGTGCGCCGGATAGCTGAAGCTCTGCCACCGACCAAGAATCCCGAGGGCGCTGCATTGGGCGTGTTTGCGACGTTCGAAACGCTGAGGGCCGCGTTTGAGGATTAGGGTCAAAACTCAATCAGACTGGCTGCCGCCAATGGCCCAGATGGGCGGAACTTGCCGTTTGAATTAGTCGGCGGGAATGAGCACAGAGCGCCATTTGCTGACAATCATGGCGCTTCACCATTGCGGTCGTTCTCGCTACGACCTGATGCGGACCCGAAGCGGATGGTCGTTTGATCCGGTTAAACTCAACGCGCCACCCTACCACGCGCGCCATCTCGAGACGTTCGCGAAAACCTCCACGTCGGTCGCGACTCGACCATGGAGCGGAAGTACAGGCGAAGTACTGTTTCGTTCGAGATGGCCTGGTTCAATCTCCAGCATCCTCCTCCTGCCATACTGGCCGGAGCGAGTGCCGGCCGCGAGCGAGTGGCCTTTGAGCGTAGCTCAGAGCGTCTTGCTCATCATCAGGATCGGAACCGGAGCGCCGCCATGGTCATCGACGAATTTCTCGGCGGGTTGGTAGCCGCAGGCTCGATAGAGCGGCTCTCCTGCCATCGTGGCTGCCAGATCGGCACGGCGGAAGCCCTCAGCCTTAGCGGCACGTTCACACAGCGAAAGGATAAGGCGGCCGACGCCTCGCCGGACAAAGTCCGGATGCGTATACATGGCTCTGATACGCGCCGCGTCCGTGGCTGGATCAAGCAGTGCCGCGTTGCGTCCCGGTGACTGATCACCACCATACATGGTCGGGCGCCGGCTCCAGCCACCGCACCCTGCCAGGACGCCGTCGTGCTCCACGACGAAATAGGTGCCATCATCGACAAGCTGCGTGTCCAGCCCCATGATTGCGCGGCTGGATCGGATCTGGTCATCGTCGAGAAACGGTTTCTGGAGTTCGGAGATCGCTGCATCCATGAGCGCAATCATGGAAGCGAGGTCCTCGCGTCGCGCTATCCGGTGCCGAAAGTCTTCACTGGCCATGTTCAAGCACACCGTGAGGCGAAACAAACGCACGATATGGCGAATTTCGTTCCGTCAGAAGACCAAATGTTCGCTGCTGCGGCAGCCCTTGGGACGCCTGTCGACAGCAGGCCGAAGGTATAGCCAATGACAGTCATTCTGGCAGCCCCGCCATGCGATAGCCCTCCACGATATGCCGTCGCACGTCTTCGGCTGGGAATGGCTGCGAATCCGACCAGTGCCGGATGGTGAAGTGCGGATTGCTTATCATGAACATTTTCGCCTCCCAGCGCGCTTCCTCCAAACGGCCAAGTTGCGCAAGGCTTGCTGCAAGCAGGCGTCGTGAAGTCGTGCGATAGGTTTCGGGCCTGCTCAGCGTTTGGATCGCGGATTCGTAGTCGCCCATGGCATATTGGGCCTGGCCCAACATCCAGTAATACCAACCGGGCGGGTGAGGGTTGAGTCGCAGTGCCCTGCGGACCTGCTCTATGGCTTCGGCAGGTCGCCCCTTTTCCGTCGTCAACTCGGCCTGCATTGCCCAAGCGTCGGCGTGGTTGGGGTCCAGCTCGTGGGCAGCATCGAATTCGGCATCCGATTCCACCCAGCGACTCTCATGTCCCAGTATGACGCCCAATACCCATCTGTTCCCGGCGTCGTTCGGGTCGAGTTCGACCGCCAGCTGTGCTTCGGCGAGCGCTCTTGCGCGGTTGGGGTCCATCGGTTCGTCCCAGAACTCCCAGCCCAGCCAGAGGTTGAGTGCCAGCCAACGGTGCGCCTCCGCGTATTCCGGGTCGAGCGCGATTGCCCGGTCTAGCAGCAAAATGGCCTCTTTCGCGGTGAGCGCCGTTTGCAGGCCAAGGGCCCGGGCACGCACACAGAGATCATAGGCCTCCAGGTTGCTCGGTCTGTTGCGCGCCGGCGCGGTGGTCAGGCGGCCAACCAGAGCCTCGACAATCTTGCCGGTCACCTCGTCCTGAACGGCGAAGATATCTTCTAGACTCCGGTCGAATCTTTCGGCCCAAAGGTGGTCACCCGCGATCGCGTCGATCAGTTGGGCGTTGATACGCACCCGTCCAGCGGCCCGCCGTGCACTACCTTCAAGAAGATGGCGAACTCCCAGTTCTCGCGCGATGCGACGCACATCCACGTGCCTGCCTTTGTATGCAAATGCCGAGTTGCTGGCGATGACGAACAACTCGCTTGTCCTCGACAGATCCGTGATCAAGTCTTCGGTGAGGCCATCGACAAATGCCTCCTGCTCCGGATCATTGCTCATGTTCATAAAGGGGAGGACGGCAATGGAGGGCTTGGCGGGGAGCTGCAGAGGCGCTTTCTCCGCGAGCCCGCCATCGTCCGATGCGGTCGACAGCCGGATCCGGTAGACAGACACTGGTTCGGTGACGTTCTTGATCGCTTGCGGACCAAGTTCGTCGAAGCCGCAATCGAGCTTCCGCTTGACTTGGTCGTAGACGCTGCTGGACACACAGACATCTCCTGCCCCGGCCATTGCCTGGAGCCGCACTGCGACAATGACGCCGTCGCCGAACAGATCGCCGTCCTCGACAACGACATCGCCCAGATTGATGCCGATATGCAGGTAGATTCTCCGGTCGGCGGTCACACCCTCGTTTGCGGCCGCCATCCGCTTCTGAAGGTCCACGGCGCATGACACGGCGTTCACCGCGCTTCCGAACTCGACCAGAACGCCATCACCCATCACTTTCACAATACGGCCATGACGGTCGCGGACGAGTGGTTCGAGGATTTCCTTCCTCCTCCTCCTTAAAGCGGCCAACGTTCCTTGCTCGTCCAGGTCCAGAAGTCGACTGTAGCCCACCACGTCGGCAGCCAATATGGCGGCAAGGCGGCGTTGGGCGCGTTCTTCGGCCATTTCGCGTTGCTTTCATTGAAAGCAGAAAAGCGAATTTTATGCCGCCCATTTCAAAAGTCTATCAGGCTGACTTCGAGGCTCGATCGTCAAGCAGCTACATAGGGTGATCGCGCCTGTCGATTGTCCCCATTGGGGCCACGACTTGCCCTTGGGGATCGTCTTGGAGAAGGTCAGCAAGGGATCAGTGCCGATTGCCGCGAATGTCGGCTATCGGGCAGTGAAATGGGCTGACGAAGGGCAGCTCAGGGTCAACTTGCGTCGTCAGGGCTCTCGGCGTCAAAGGTCCGAGAGGGTTCGAAGTCGGTCGTTCAGAGTGATTGCGTTTTGACTCCAGAGCGCCGCGCGTCATTGGACGCGCAAAGGACGCTATAACACTTTGAATTTTGCATGATCCTTTCCGAACCGGAGGTCAGCGCAGCAAAACCATGCCGGTTTCCGGGGGTCATGCCCTAAGGCAGCCTGAACCGGTATTCCGTCACGTGATGATAGATCTGGCCCGGCCACAGCGTGGCTTGCGGGAAATACGGCCGGTTCGGCGCATCCGGCCAGATTTGCGGTTCCAGGCAGAAGCCTGAAAACGCCTTGTACTGGCGTCCGCCCAGTCCAGGCGAGGACGGCGCCAGATACTGGCCGGTATAGAGCTGGACGCCCGGCTCGGTCGTCCAGAGCTCCATCTCGACGCCGGAATTCGCGCCTTGCGCCCACGACGCCTGCTTCAGCGGCCCGCGCGTCGAAGCGAGGCAGAAATTCTGGTCGTAGGGGAGTTGCTCGCCCTCGGTCTCCATGCGCAGCGGCCGCGCCTGGCGAAAGTCGAAAGGTGTGCCGTCGACCGGCTTTACCGTGCCTGTCGGAATGAGATCCGCGTCGACCGGCAGATAGGCGCCGGCATTCAGCATCAACCGGTGATCGAGAATGTCGCCGGCGCCGCCGTCGTCCAGGTTGAAATAGGAATGCTGGGTGAGATTGCAGAGCGTCGGCTCCTCGCAGGTGGCGGTCAGTTCGACGCTGAGCGTGCCGGGGATCTTGAGCCGGTAGGTGCAGGTCACGTCGAGCGCGCCGGGAAAGCCCATCATGCCGTCCGGGTCGTGCAATGTCAGCGTGACAAAATCCCTGCCATGCAGCGAAACCGCCCAGGCACGGCGCGAAAAACCTTGCGAACCGCCATGCAGCGTGTGCTTTTCGAGGAAATTGCGCTCGGTCTGGTAGCGTTTGCCGGCAAGCGTGAAGCGGCCGTCGCGGATACGGTTGGCATAGCGCCCGACGACAGTGCCGAAGAAGGCGGTATCCGTCTCATAGTGCTCGAAACGATCATAGCCGAGCACCAATGGCGCCTCGTGCCCGGCCAGGTGCAGATCCTGGATGATCGCACCCAGGCCGATAATGTTGGCGGTAAGGCCGCCGCCACGAATGGTGAAACGGCGGACTTCCTCGCCCGCCTGCGTCGTGCCGAAAACCTCGCCGTCCTTCATCGCCATGCTCGCAAGTTCGTTGCTCGACGCCAGCCTGGCCTTTTCCGAAGCGGCTCAGGGTCTTTTTCGGTATTACCGCATGAGGCTTCTAGAGACCAAGTCCGCCGATGCAGACATATTTGGTGTCGAGATAGTCCTCGATGCCCTGATGGCCGCCTTCCTTGCCGAGGCCCGATTCCTTGACGCCGCCGAACGGCGCCTCAGGGGTGGTGATGAGCCCTTCATTGACGCCGACCATGCCGTATTTGAGCCCTTCCATGACCCGAAAGGCGCGGCCGAGATCGCCGGTGTAGAAGTAGCAGGCCAGGCCGAACTCGGTGTCGTTGGCGAGTGCTACCGCCTCTTCCTCGGTCTCGAACTTGAACACCGGCGCCACCGGGCCGAAGATTTCTTCCTTCATGAAGCGCATCTTCGGCGTCGCATTGGCGATCACCGTCGGCTGGAAGAACGAGCCGCCGAGCGCGTGGCGCTTGCCGCCGGCGACGACCTTGCCGCCCTTGGCGGTAGCGTCGGCAATCAGCTCCTCGACCTTCTCCACCGCCTTTTCGTCGATCAGCGGCCCCTGCTGGACGCCGTCTTCGAGGCCGGAACCGACCTTCAGTCCGTTGCTCGCAGCAGCCAATTTTTCGACGAACCGGTCGTAGATGCCGGCCTGCACCAGGAAGCGGTTGGTGCAGACGCAGGTCTGGCCGGAATTGCGGTACTTGGCGGTGATGGCGCCGGCGACGGCCCGCTCGATGTCGGCGTCGTCGAAGACGATGAACGGCGCATTGCCACCGAGCTCCATCGACACTTTCTTGACGGTCACCGACGACTTCTGGATCAGGATCTTGCCGACCTCGGTCGAGCCGGTGAAGGTGATCTTCTTGACCAGCGGGTTGGCACAGATCTCGTCGCCGATCTCACCGGCAGCGCCGGTCAGGATATTGATTACGCCTTTGGGGAAGCCGACTTCCTCGGCAAGCGCGCCCCAGGCAAGGCCGGAATAAGGCGTCTGCGACGCCGGCTTGACCACGGCGGTACAGCCGGCGGCAAGCGCCGGGCCAAGCTTGCGGGCCAGCATCGAGGATGGGAAATTCCACGGCGTGATGGCGGCGACGACGCCGACCGGTTCCTTGGTCACCAGGATACGGCGGTCAGCCCAGGGCGACGGCACGACGTCGCCATAGGTGCGGCGACCTTCCTCGGCGAACCACAATATGTAGGACGCGGCCGAGCCGATCTCGCCCTTCGATTCGAACAGCGACTTGCCCTGCTCGATGGTTAGTAGTTCGGCCAGCACGTCCTGATTGTCCATCATCGCGTCGTGCAGCTTGCGCAACAGCTTCGAGCGTTCGAGCGCGGTGGTCTTGCGCCATGTCTTGAAGGCAGCGTCGGCGGCCTCGATGGCGCGGCGGGTCTCGGCCTTGCCCGACTTCGGCACGGTGCCGATCTTGAGGCCGGTGGCAGGATTGTTGACGTCGACCGTCTGGCCTGAATCGGCCTGCACCCATTCGCCATTGATGAGATTGGCCTGCCGCATGAAATGGCTGGTTTTCTGAAGCATGATCTCGCCTCCGTTCGGCACCTGGCGGGCCGGTCGCTGATTTCGTGAATGGACGTGCGCGATAGCATCGCTAGAGCCACTGCTCTTAGCCCAGGGCAAGCCCCGCAAGCAATCACAAGATGGCATATAGGGTTTGGGCCAGCCAAAGCGAGAGGCGATGCAGCCGGGTTCTTATCCAAAAACCCGGGCTCTTATCCAAAAACATGGACGACCACTGTCAGCCAAAACGCAGTGGTCACGACCGCACAGGCGGTGGCGATGGTCATCTGGTTCGACGCCAGCGCCTGGCCGGTGTTGAACTGCACCGCGATGAGATAGGAATTGATGCCGGACGGCAACGCCGCAACCATGACCGCCACCTTGGCCGTCAATGGCGGCAGGCCGATCAGCCAGACCAGGCCGAGAACCAGCGCCGGCATTAGGAACAGTTTCAGCGCCGACAGCGCCAGCGCCGGCCTTACATTGCCGGAAATGCCGAAACGGCGCAGGCTGAGCCCCATGGCGAACAGCGCCACCGGGGCGGCCGTGCCGGCCAGCGCGTCGCTCAGCCGCGTCGCAAGCACCGGCAGCGGCGCACCGGTGAAGCGCCACGCCAGCCCGGCCAGTATGCCGATGATCAGCGGATTGATGAATACCCTCCTGAGAAAGCTCCTGACGACGCGGAGCGGATGCACAGGCTCGCTGCCGCCGCGGCCGAACATCTCGAAAAGGATGATCGAGGCCATCATCATCACCGGCAGGTGAATGGAAACGAGCAGTGACAGCACTTCGAACCCCGCCGGCCCGAACACGCCGATGATGAAGGGCGCGCCGAGCAGGACGACGTTGGAGTAGGACGACGACACGCCGCCGACGACGCCGGCGCGGGCGTCCCGCCCGAAGATGCGCGTAATGACCAGATGGCCGGCAGCCCAGGTAAGCGCCACCGCCGCGAAATAAGCGCCCCATAGCGACCACGGCGCCACGCCGTGGAAATCGGCCTTTACCATGGTCTGGAACAGCAAAAGCGGCATTGCCACGTTGATGGCGAATTCGGATACGCCCTCGCCGCTCGCCGGCTTCAAATAGCCGGTCAACCCGGCAAGATAGCCGAGCCCGACGAGACTGAAGACGAAGAGGACGGTTTCGGTAAGCGGAGACATTTTTCCCGTGATAGGCGAGCCCCGGCGGCGGCGCAATCGCCCTTCCCTCGCGAATGTACCGGCCAACAATCCGGCCGCTCGGATCTTGCCCGAATTTGCTCATGGTTGGATGCCAGCGCTATACAGGGTTGTCGGGGGACACGCGGCGAATGGGCCTTGTCGGAAATCAGCACTTCTTCAAGCAGGCGTGGCTGACGGCTTTCGTCGGCGCCATGCTTTGCCTCGTGGTGACCTCGGCTCATGCCGCGGAGCCGGCGAGCCTCAAGGGCGTGGCGCTGATTGTCGGCCAGTCGAAATACCAGCACATAGCGGCTCTTCCCAACCCCGCCAACGACGCCCGCGACATCGCCAAGATGCTGACCGATCTCGGCTTCGACGCGCGCAGCGTCACCGACCGCGACACGGCAAAGCTGAAGCGCGACCTCGAGCGTTTCGCCGAGGATGCAGAGGACGCCGACGTCGCCTTGATCTACTATTCCGGCCACGGCATCGAGGCCGGCGGCGAAAACTATCTGGTGCCGGTCGACGCCGACGTTTCTTCATTGAAGGACGCCGATCAGGCCCTGGTGCCGATCTCCGCCGTCATGGACGAATTGAAGACGACCGTGCCGGTAACGATCATGCTGCTCGATGCCTGCCGCACCAACCCGTTTCCGGCGGATGCGGTGCTGCGCCGGGCGCCGACGGCCTCGGCCTCGCCGATCAGCGCGCCGGCGGATTGGAGCCGGTGCGCGGTGCCAGGGCACTGGCAAACGCGACCGCGACGGAAAATCTGGGAACGGTGATCGGCTTTGCCGCCGAGCCGGGGCGGCCGGCACTCGATGGCATCGTCGGCGAAAACAGCCCCTACGCAGCGGCACTTCTGCGCCACCTCGCGGCGATGAAGGGCACCGAGTTCGGCTCGGTCATGCGCATGGTGACCGAGGAGGTCTATCTCGACACCAAGGCCAAGCAGCGGCCATGGGTCAATGAAAGCCTGCGCCGGCTGCTCTACTTCGGCGTAGCACCGCAGGAACCGACCGGCGACGACGGCCTGATCACCGGCGAGCGGCGGCAATTGCTGCTGACGATCGCCGAGTTGCCTGACCCCAAGCGGGCACAGGTGGAACTGGCCTCGCTGCAGGACGGCGTGCCGCTCGACGCGCTTTATGGCGTGTTGAAGGCGCTCGGCACCGAAAAGATGCCGGAGGACCCCACCGACCTGCAAAAGCTGCTCGACGCCCAGGCCGAGCGCCTGAAGAAGATGATCTCCGAGCGCGACGCGCTGCGCACCGACGACCCCGAGATCAGCCGCCTCGTCGCCTCGGCCGACAAGGCGATCGGCCAGGGCGCCATCGTCACCGCGCGCAACTTCCTCGACCAGGCGGTGGGCCGGGTCGAGCAGGCCAGCGGCGTGGTCGATCGGGCAGAGGATCTGGTCAGGCAGAAGCGTCTTGCCGACGCGGCGATCTATGCCAGGCGTGCCGACGCCTCGGCGCTGGTCTTCGACTATCTGTCGGCCGCCAACGATTACGGCAAGGCCTTCTCGCTGGTCGAGAGATGGGACGACAGGCTGCGCTGGAACTACAAGAACCAGGAGGCGGAAGCGCTCAACGCGCATGGCAGCGCCACCGGCGACAGGCAAGTGCTGCAGCGCGCCATCGACGCCTACCGCGTCATCCTGAACTTCATCCCCAATGGCGAGCAGAACCGCGACTGGGCGATCACCCGCAACAACATGGCGGTGGTGCTGCAGACCATCGGCGAGCGCGAGCGCGAAACCGACCGGCTGGAAGAGGCAGCGAAAATCTTTCGCGATTCGCTTGCCGTGTTCGAGCGCGAGAAGGACGACATCAACTGGGCCGCGGCCCAGAACAACCTGGCCAATGTGCTGTTGAAGATCGGCGAACGCGAGAGCGACCCGAAACGCCTGAACGAGGCGGTGGTGGCGATGCGCGCCACGCTGGAGAAGCGGCCGCGCGACAAAGTCCCGCTGGACTGGGCCGCCTCGCAAAGCAACCTTGGCCTTGCGCTTTACGCGCTTTCGGAGCGCGAACCGGACGGCGAGCGCCTGACTGAGGCCGAGGCCGCCTATCGGCTGGCGCTTGAAGAATACACGCGCGAAAAAGCCCCCGTTCAGTGGGCGATGGTCCAGAACAATCTCGGCAATACCCTGGTGTCTCTCGGCACGCAACGCAACGACAAGGCAAAAATCGACGAGGCAGCCGCGGCATTCCGCGCCGCGCTCGAAATCCGCACCCGCGACACCTTCCCGCTCTCCTGGGCGAGCAGCCGTCTCAATCTGGGTAACGCGCTGAACAGTGCTGCACGTTTCGATCTCGGCACCGGCCTGCTCGAAGAGGCGGCTGCCGCCTATGGCGATGCGCTGACCATCTTCACCCGCCAGCGTTTTCCGACGTATTGGGCTTCGGCGGAGAACAATCTCGGCTCGATCTACCAGACGCTTGGCCAGCGCACGCGCGATCCTGCCAGGCTTGAGCAATCGGCCGCTGCATACCGGGCGGCACGGCGCGTCTATACCAAAAAGGAGTTTCCGCTCGACTGGGCGATGACCCACTACAATCTCGGCAACACGCTGCAACTGCTCGGCGGCGTGACCGACAAGCCGGTGCATTACGAGGACGCGATCGAGGCCTATCGCGATGCACTTCGCGAATACAAGCGCGAGACCACGCCGCGGCAATGGGCACTGGCGCAGGCCGGCCTCGGCTCGGCGCTGCAATGGCTAAGCATGAGCGAGGCCGATCCCCGCAAACTGGCCGCTTCGATCGCCGCGCGCCGGGCAGCGCTGGAGGTGCTGACCTTCGAGACCTCGCCCGTCGACTGGGCAAACGCGCAGAACGGCATCGGCATGAGCCTGATCAATCTCGGCAATCTCGAACGCACCGGCAAATATCTGGACGAAGCCGAAGCCGCCTTCGAGGCAACGCTCAAGGTCTTCACCCGCGAAAGCCAGCCGATGCAATGGGCCTTCGAGCAGAACAATCTCGGCGACGTCCACTGGAACCGCGGCAGCTATGGCGGTGGCAATGCCGAATTCGAAAAGGCGATCGAATTCTTCGAGAACGCCAAGCAGGGCTTTACCGAAGCCGGCTACACACTCCCGATCCCGCTGACCGACCGCAAGATCGATCTGGTGAAGAAGCAGATAGCGAAGAAATAGGCGTCTCGGCCGCAGGTTGCACTCGGCTTGTCTTTCAGCCGGCTTTGCCGTCCCTATATGCCGGTCACCGGGGACCTGCCTGCCGGTCACCCGAAAAGGATGTCTGATGCTTCGATTTGTGCTGGCGCTGCTGTTGCTTGCCGTTTCCGCCACAGCCCATGCGACGGAAGCCGGCTGGGCGCTGCTGCGCGACGGCGGGCATGTCGTGCTGCTTCGCCATGCCATGGTCACAGGCACCACCGATGCGGCCAATTTCGACCTCGGCAAATGCGCCACCCAGGTCAATCTCTCGGAGCGCGGCAAGCAACAGGCGCGCAAGATCGGCGCGCTGTTTGGCGCCCGCGCGGCACCGGTCGAGCGCGTGCTGTCCAGCCGCTATTGCCGCTGCCTCGAAACCGCGCGCATCGCTTTCGAAAGCGAACCGGAGCCGTTCGCACCGCTTGACCTGCTGAAGACCGACGAAAAGGAGAAGGCCGCTCAGATCGCGGCGATCCTGGCAGAGATCCGCGGCTATTCCGGATCCGACAATCTGGTCATGGTCACGCATCTCGAAGACATCAAGGAATTGACCGGCATCTCGCCGCGCGAAGGCGAAGCCGTGGTCGTCGAGCCGCAAGGCGACGGCCTGCGCGTGCTCGGCCGCGTTACCTTCTGACCGGGCCGGTCGCTCCTCGCGTCGAGCGAGATAGGTGTTGCCGAAATGCCACTGCCACGAGAAGCCGTGGTTGGATTCCGATCTCATCTTGCTCCGCCTGGGCAGCAATCCCATCTGCGCCCGGCGTATGAGGCCTTTTCCTGCCCGGAAAAACCGATTAGACAGCCCAAAACACATGCGGACAGATTCCGCCCGCAATCGAAGGAAAAGCCCTTGTCCACCACGTTCGACAAAGTCGCCAAGATCATCGCCGACACCAGCGAGATCGACATCGAGACGATCACGCCCGAAAGCCACACCATCGACGATCTCGGCATCGACAGCCTCGACTTCCTCGACATCGTCTTTGCCATCGACAAGGAATTCGGCATCAAGGTGCCGTTGGAAAAGTGGACGCAGGAGGTCAACGACGGCAAGGCCTCGACCGACGACTATTTCGTCATGAAGAACCTGTGCGCCAAGATCGACGCGCTCGTCGCCGCCAAGAACGCCATCTAAGCACAGCGCTTGACGCGCCCTCACCCACAACAGCCGCCCATGAACCCCCGCGACGTCGTCATATCAGGCATCGGCCTTGTCTCGTCGTTGGGCGAGGGTCCGGATGCGCATTGGCAAAAGCTCGTCCAGGCGCGCCTTGAACCGGTTCTGGAGGCCTCGCGCTTCTCGCCCTATACAGTCCACCCGCTGCCGGAGATCGACTGGAACCTGCAGATCGCCAAGCGTGGCGACCAGCGGCAGATGGAGACCTGGCAGAGGCTCGGCACCTATGCGGCCGGCCTTGCGCTCGACGATGCCGGCATCAAGGGCAATGACGAACTCTGCGCGACCATGGACATGGTGGTGGCCGCCGGCGGCGGCGAGCGCGACGAGGCAGTCGACGCGGCCATTCTCGCGGCATCGGAAAGCCGCAATGACCGCGACGTGCTGCTCAACGAGAAGCTGACCACGGAATTGCGCCCGACGCTGTTTCTGGCACAGCTCTCCAACCTGCTCGCCGGCAACATCTCGATCGTCCACAAGGTGACGGGATCGTCGCGCACCTTCATGGGCGAGGAAGGTGCCGGCGTTGCCGCTGTCGAGACGGCGGCCGCGCGCATCCGCTCCGGCCAGTCGACGCATATACTGGTCGGCGGCGCTTTCCAGACCGAACACTCCGACATGCTGCTCGGCTATGAACTGGCCGGCTACCTGCATCGCGGTCCGTGGACGCCGGTCTGGCAAAGACAAGGTGCCGAGGGCGGCGGTGTGGTGACCGGATCCGGCGGCGCGTTTCTCGTCCTGGAGCAGCGAGAGCATGCGGAAAGCCGTGGCCGGAAGATCTATGCGGAACTCGGCCCGATCCTGTCCGGCCGCGCCAAGCGCCGGCGGGGCGAACTCGACGGTGAGATCGCCGCGCTGCTGAAGCAAGCGGTATTGCCGGACGGCGAACTGCTGGCGATCTCCGGCGCTTCGGGCGCCCATGCCGCGACCGCCGCCGAGAAATCGGCGCTCGACGCCAATCCGGCGATCGCCGCACGCGGCTTTTCGACGTTGACCGGCCACATGAAGGAAGCGCAGTTCCCCTTTGCCGTTGCGCTGGCGGCACTGGCTGTCGACCGCAAGGCCGCCTACCCTGTCTTCGACGCCACAGTCGAAAAACCGTTTGCCGGTGTCCCGAAGACCGTCCTTGCAACTGCGATCGGCTATCACCAATTCGAGGGCATGGCGCTGATCAAAGCCGCCTAGAGCATCGGACCGAAAAGTGTGACGCGGTTTTCGGGCGATCCGACGCTCCAAGAGAAACAGGTTTTTGGACAACAAATGGCCAATCTGAACGACCACATGGGCAGGCCCATCGTCGCCGTCACCGGCATCGGCGTGGTGACGTCGCTCGGTGTCGGCAAAGCCGACAATTGGGCGGCGCTTACGTCAGGCAAATCCGGCATTCATCCGATCACCCGCTTCCCGGTCGATCATCTCAACACCCGCATCTCCGGCATGGTCGATTTCCTGCCGTCGAGCTCCAAGGGCGCCAGTCTCCTCACCTATGAGCTTGCCGAAACCGCCGCCCAGGAAGCGATGTCGGAGGCGGGCCTCGATGCCGGCGATTTCGGCGGACCGCTTTTCCTCGCTTCGCCGCCGGTCGAGCTCGACTGGAGCGAGCGCTTTTCGCTCTATAATTCCGACAAGCCCAATAATTCAGACAGGCACGATTCCGGCGCCGAAAGGCTACTGCGGGTGGCGCGCGGCCTCAGGGAACTCGACATCTTCGAGACCACACAGTTCGGCTCGATTGCCGACCGGCTTGCCGACCGTTTCGGCACGCGCGGCCTGCCGATCACGCTGTCGACAGCCTGCGCTTCGGGCGCCACGGCGATCCAGCTCGGCGTCGAGGCGATCCGCCGCGGCGAATGCGACAGGGCGCTGTCGATCGGCGCCGATGGCTCGGCGACCGCCGAGGCGCTGATCCGCTTCTCGCTTCTGTCGGCGCTCTCCACCCATAACGACATCCCTGAAAAGGCCTCAAAACCCTTCTCCAAGGACCGCGACGGCTTCGTGCTGGCCGAAGGCTCGGGCGCCCTTGTGCTGGAATCGCTGGAGGCAGCACTTGCCCGCGGCGCCACCATTCTCGGCATATTGCGCGGCTGCGGCGAAAAGGCCGACGACTTCCATCGCACCCGCTCCAAGCCGGACGGTTCGCCGGCGATCGCGGCGGTGCGCGCCGCCCTTGCCGATGCCGGCTTGAGCGAGGACGGGATCGATTATGTCAACGCCCATGGCACCTCGACGCCCGAAAACGACAAGATGGAGCATTTGTCGCTGTCGACGGTGTTCGGCGAGCGGATCTCGTCAATGCCGGTCTCGTCGAACAAGTCGATGATCGGCCATACCCTATCGGCTGCCGGTGCTGTCGAGGCAGCATTTTCGCTGATGACGATGCGCGAAAGCGTCATTCCGCCGACCATCAACTACGACAATCCCGACCCGGCGATCGTCCTCGACGTGGTGCCGAACACCAAGCGCAACGCCGAGGTCGGCACGGTCCTGTCGAACTCCTTCGGCTTCGGCGGCCAGAACACCTGCCTTGTCATGGCGCGGGAACCGGTCTAAGCGACCGTTCCGCTCTAGCACTGTTGTCGTGCGCATGATCCCTTCCGAAACGGTTCTCGGTCATGCGCAACCTGGGATCTGGCATGCGCGCATTGCAACTTATCGAGGATCGCCGGCTTGAAACGGTGGACCTGCCGCCGCCGCCGCCGCCTTTGCTCGGCGAGGTGACGCTGCGCATCAAGGCCGTGGCGCTGAACCATATCGACGTCTGGGGCTGGCGCGGCATGGCCTTCGCCAAGCGCAAGCTGCCGCTGGTCGTCGGCGCCGAGGCCTCGGGCGAGGTCGAGGCGGTCGGCCCAGGCGTTTCCAGCCTTGTGACCGGGCAATTGGTGTCGATCTATGGCGCCCGCACCTGCGGTCTTTGCCGCGCCTGCCGCGAAGGCCGCGACAATCTCTGCGAGCATGTTTCGGGCGTGCACGGCTTCCATCTCGACGGCTTTGCGCAGGAAAAGATCAACCTGCCGGCGCGCCTTCTGGTCCCAGCTCCGCCCGGCGTGAGCGAAATCGGCGCGGCGGTGGCGCCTGTCACCTTCGGCACGGTCGAGCACATGCTGTTCGACAATGCCCGGCTGCAGCCCGGCGAGACGATACTGGTCCATGCCGGCGGCTCCGGCATCGGCTCCGCCGCGATTCAGCTGGCCAAGAAGATGGGCTGCACGGTCATCACCACCGTCGGCTCGAACGACAAGATCGACAAGGCCAATGCGCTCGGCGCCGACCACGTCATCAATTACCGCGACGACCGCTTCGAAGGCGTCGTTCGCAAGCTGACCAAGAAGAAGGGCGTCGACGTGGTGTTCGAGCATGTCGGCGCCGACACATTTGCCGCCTCGATGCTGTGCCTCAAACGCGGCGGTCGGCTGGTCACCTGCGGCTCGACCTCCGGCGTGTCGGCGCAGATCAATTTGATGCAGTTGTTCCAGCAGCAGCTGAAGCTGCTAGGCTCGTTCGGCTGCCGCATGGAAAACATGGCGGACGCCATGCAGAAGATGGCGGCGGGTCTGGTGGCGCCGGTGATCGACACCGAGGTTGGCTTCGACGGAATCGATGCGGCGCTGAAGCGCATGGAAGGCCGCGACGTCTTCGGCAAGATCATCCTGCGCGTCGGCTGAAATGATCGGCAACGCCTTCAGGAAGATCCGCAGGGACGTGGGATTCCGCTATGGCAGGCGGCTTCGCCAGTTCAACTACTGGCTGGTCGCGCGCGTCGCGATGATCATCATCTCCGCGCTGCGCCTGCTGCCGCCCGACAGGGCGCTCAATTTCGCCGACCGCGCTGCCCGCCGCATCGGCCCTTGGGTAGTGCGCCATCAGGTTGCTGTCGACAATCTGCGCAAGGCCTATCCGGAAAAGAGCGATGCCGAGATCGAGGCGATCGCTTCCGACATGTGGGGCAACATGGCCCGCCTGGCCGCCGAATACATCTTTCTCGATGCTTTGTTCGACTACGATCCCGCTGCGACGAAGCCGGGCCGTGTCGAGGTCAAGGGCGTGGAGCATTTCGTGCGCATTGCCGGCGAGGACAAGCCGCATATCGTCTTCACCGGGCATCTCGGCAATTTCGAGCTGCTGCCGGTGGCGGCGGCGACCTTCGGCATGAACATCACGGCGCTCTTTCGCCCGCCCAACAACCCTTACCTCGCCGACTACATCCTCTCGACCCGCCGCTCGAGCATGGGATCGCTGCTGCCGTCTTCGACCGGTGCCTCGTTCGCACTTGCGGCCATCCTCGAGAAAGGCGGCAATATCGGCGTGCTGGTCGACCAGAAATTCACGGGCGGGCTCGAGACGACATTCTTCGGCCGCCCCTGCGAGAGCAACCGGGTTCTCGGCACCCTGGCGCGGCACTACGATTGCGATGTCTACCCGGCGCGCTGCGTGCGCCTGCCGAACAACCGTTTCCGGCTCGAGATCGAGGACAAGCTCACCTTGCCGCGCACCGCCGGCGGCAGTGTCGACGTCCGCGCCACCACCCAGCTTCTCAACGACGTGGTCGAGCGCTGGGTGCGAGAAGACCCCGGCCAGTGGATGTGGTTCCACAAGCGCTGGGAGATCAGCGGCCGCAAAAAGCGTCGGCCGGCGACAATGCGCGACAAAGCCGCCTGAGCGGAACGATCTTTTGGGCACAGGCCCTATTTTGTTCTTGCTTTGTGCCGGCAGCTATGCTACTAATTTCGGTATGGTGCTATTTGGCCCCGACGAACCCGCCGCTCCGGCGGGTTTTTTATTGCGGGCCGAGGAGCAGGCCCTAATTCGTCACGAGGATCCGCGTATTACCGAAGCCGGCTTTGCGCACCATCGAATAGAACGCGGCGGCGTTGCTGGGGTGGAGGCGCACACAGCCATGCGATGCCGGGCGCCCCAATTGCCGGATCGCGCCGGTGCCGTGGATAGCATAGCCGCCGCGGAAGAACACCGAATAGGGCATCGGCGACATGTCGTATTTGCGCGAATACCACATCCGGGCCGTCCGCTGTGGGCGATAGCTGCCGCGCGGCGTGATGTAGCCTTTGCGGGCGGTGGAAACGCTCCACCGGTAATACGAAAGCCCGTATCTTACCGTCATCGTCTGTGAGGATATGTCGATGTTCGCGACCAGGCTGGCCGCCCGGCTCTCGAACGACGAACCGAACAGCATCGCCACCAATGCCGCTGCCATGAGAACAGTGTTTTTCATGCAATCAAACCCCTTTGATGCCCCTTGCCTGCCTGCCGTCACGCTGTTCTCCAGCGTTTTGATGGCAAGCCAGCGAGCTAACACCTACTCCCTGACGATTTCACCAATCCAAAGCAGTGAATTTGAACGATTTCCCGCAATAGTTGCCGCAACGACACGCAATCGCCTCGCAATTCGCCATCGGGCTTGCAAAACCGCCTCATCCGCTGCTCAATTCGCCGAATGAACGAACCGAACGAACGGCTCCTCAAGGCTATCGATGACCGAGCCGATGATCTGGTTGCACTGACTGCGGATCTGATCCGCTTTCCGACCATCAATCCGCCCGGCGAGGCCTATCGGCCATGTGCCGAATATATCGGCGCGCGGCTGAAGAAGCGTGGTTTTGAGATCGAATTCATCCGTGCCGAGGGCACGCCCGGCGACACTGACCGTTATCCGCGCGTCAACGTCGTCGCCCGTTTCGATGGCCGGGCGCCGGGTGCTTGCGTGCACTTCAATTCGCACATCGACGTGGTCGAGCCCGGCGACGGCTGGAGCCTCGATCCGTTCGCCGGCATCGTCAGGGATGGCAAGGTCTATGGCCGCGGTGCTTGCGACATGAAAGGCGGGCTTGCCGCCTCGATCATCGCCGCTGAAGCCTTCATGGAGGTGTTTCCCGATTTTCCCGGCGCCATCGAGATTTCGGGGACGGTCGACGAGGAGTCCGGCGGCTTTGGCGGCGTCGCGCATCTGGCGACGCTCGGCTATTTCTCCAGGCCGAAGGTCGACCACGTCATCATTCCCGAGCCGCTCAACAAGGATCGCATCTGCCTTGGCCATCGCGGCGTCTGGTGGGCGGAGATCGAGACCAAGGGCGAGATCGCGCATGGCTCGATGCCGTTCCTCGGCGACAATGCGGTGCGCCATATGGGCGCCGTGCTGCGGGCCTTCGAAGACGAATTGTTTCCGGCGCTCGACCGCAAGATGACGCGCATGCCGGTCGTGCCCGAAGGCGCAAAGCGCTCGACCATGAACATCAACTCGATCCATGGCGGCCAGACGGAGGATTTCCTGCCCGGCCTGCCCTCGCCCAACGTGCCTGATTCCTGCCGGCTGACAATCGACCGCCGCTTCCTGCTCGAAGAGGATCTCGCTACGGTCAAGAGCGAGGTGACCGATATCCTGGAACGGCTGAAGCGCGAGCGCAAAAAGTTCGATTACGAGATCCGCGATCTGATGGAGGTGCTGCCGCTGATGACCGAGCGCGACGCACCGGTGGTGAAGGCGGTCGCGCAAGGCATCATGGAGATATTCGACCGCGAGCCGGATTATGTGATTTCGCCCGGCACCTACGACCAGAAGCACATCGCCCGCATCGGCCATATCTATGACTGCATCGCCTATGGCCCGGGCATCCTCGATCTCGCCCACCGGCCCGATGAATGGGTCGGCATTGCCGACATGCTGGACTCGGCAAAGGTGATGGCCATCGGCCTCGACGTTCTGCTGAGGGACGCCGGCCCGCGATGATCCGGCCATGGGCGAAAAAACATTCCTCCCGGCGACGGCGGACGGTACGAAACGCAATTTACTCGGCGGCGAATTCACGCTTCTATCCGCCCGGGTTTGAGCACGTGTTTTAGATATGGGGAGTTGCACGATGAAATTGTGGAAAACCATTCTGGCCGCCGCGGCGCTGGCGTTGGCCGCCGGAACCTCGGCGATGGCCGCGCGCACCGACCTGGTCATCGGCATTACGCTCGAACCCCCGCATCTCGATCCGACGGCGGGCGCCGCGGCGGCGATCGACGAGGTGCTCTATGCCAATGTCTTCGAGGGCCTGACCCGCATCGGCCCGAACGGCGAGGTGCTGCCCGATCTCGCCGAAAGCTGGAGCATTTCCGACGACGGCAAGGTCTACACTTTCAAGCTGCATACAGGCGTGAAATTCCATGACGGCAGCGACTTCAATGCCGACGACGTGAAATTCTCGCTCGATCGTGCCCGCGCCGACAATTCCGTCAACGCGCAAAAGAGCCTGTTCGCCGCCATCGACAAGGTCGAGGTCGTCGATCCCACGACGGTGAATGTCACGCTGAAGAACCCGCAAGGCTCGTTCCTCTACAATATGGGCTGGGGCGACGCGGTTATCGTCGCGCCTGAGACAGCCGACACCAACAAGGAAAAACCGATCGGCACCGGCCCGTTCAAGTTCCAGAACTGGGCCAAGGGCTCGTCGATCACGCTGGTCAAGTCGGACAATTACTGGGGCGCCCCGGTGTTCCTCGACAAGGCCGAATTCCGCATCATTCCAGATGCCGCCGCCGCCGTTCCGGCGCTGCTTTCCGGCGACGTCCAGGCCTTTCCGTTCTTCGATCCTGACAGTGTCGCCCAGGTCAAGGACGACCCGCGCTTCAAGGTGGTAATCGGCTCGACCGAGGGTGAAACCATCCTGTCGATCAACAACAAGAAGCCGCCCTTCGACAAGCTGCAGGTCAGGCAGGCTATTTCCTTTGCACTCGATCGCAAGGCGATCATCGACGGCGCCTCGGCCGGCCTCGGCGTGCCGATCGGCTCGCACATGTCGCCCGCCAGCAAGGCCTATGTCGACCTCACCGGCCTCTACCCGCACAATGTGGAGAAAGCCAAGGAGTTGCTGAAGGAAGCCGGCCTGGAGAATGGCTTCAAGGCGACGCTGAAGCTGCCGCCGCCCTCCTATGCGCGGCTTGGTGGCGAGATCATCGCCTCCGAGCTTCGCGAAATCGGCATCGATCTCGAGATCATACCGGTCGAATGGGCGCAGTGGCTGGACCAGGTCTTCACCAAGAAGGATTACGACCTGACCATCGTTTCCCACACCGAGCCTAACGACATCGATATCTATTCGCGCAAGGACTATTACTTCAACTACGACAACCCGGCCTTCGACAAGATCATCGACGAGCTGAACCTTACCTCCGACGAGGCCAAGCGCATGACGCTGCTCGGCGAGGCGCAGAAGGTCCTGGCCGATGACGCCGTGGTCGGCTTCCTCTACGAGCTGCCGAAGGTCGGCGTCTGGGACGCCAAACTGCAGGGCCTGTGGGAAAACGCCCCGATCCAGGCCAACGACCTGACCAAGGTGAAGTGGACGGATTGATCGCTGACAGAAAGGCGAAAGTTGCACTCCGTCACACCCCCCTCTGTCCTGCCGGACATCTCCCCCTCGAGGGGGGAGATTGGCAGTTTCCACGCTGGCCCTGTCCTTGCAACGCTAGTGGTTAGCGAAAGCGGCGATGAGGGCTCAATCTCCCCCCTTGAGGGGGAGATGTCCGGCAGGACAGAGGGGGGTGGGCGGGAACGCTACCTTCGCCCAGTGCTTGCATCAGGCAGCTCATGACCGCCTACCTCCTCAAGCGCCTGGTCATCGCCGTCGTCACGCTGGTTCTGGCCTCGATGGTCGTTTTTGCCGTGCTGGAGATCATTCCCGGCGACCCGGCGCGGCTGATGCTTGGCCTGAACGCCAGCGCCGACCAGATCGAATTGCTGCGCAACCAGATGGGCCTCAACGCTCCCGTCGTGCTGCGCTATCTGCATTGGGCCGGCGGCTTGCTGAGCCTCGATTTCGGCCGTTCCTACACCTATTCGGTGCCGGTCGTCGATCTGGTCCGTGAGCGCCTCGTCGTCTCGCTGCCGCTGGCACTGATGGCGCTGGCGCTGTCCACCGTCATTGCCATCCCGGTCGGGCTGTTTTCCGCCAGCCGGCGCGGCCGGGCCGGCGACACGATCGCGATGGGCGCCGCCCAGCTTGGCGTCGCCGTGCCCAACTTCTGGTTCGCGCTGATGCTGATCTATCTGTTCGCCGTCTGGCTGCGGCTGGTGCCGGGCGGCGGTTTTCCCGGCTGGAGCGCCGGTGTCTGGCCGGCGCTGAAGTCGCTGCTCCTGCCGGCAGTCGCTCTCGCTCTGCCGCAGGCGGCGATCCTCGCCCGGGTCACCCGCTCGGCGCTGATCGAAGTGCTGAACGAGGACTACATCCGCACCGCCCGCGCCAAGGGCCTGCCCTACCGGCTTGTCTTGTGGCGGCACGCACTGCGCAACGCCATGATCCCGGTGGTCACCATTTTAGGCCTGCAATTCGCCTTCCTGCTTGCCGGCACCATCATCATCGAAAACGTCTTCTATTTGCCCGGCCTCGGGCGGCTGGTGTTCCAGGCGATCAACCAGCGTGACCTGATCGTGGTCGAGAGCGTCGTCATGCTGCTGGTCGCCGCGGTCATCATCGTCAATTTCGTTGTCGATCTCTCCTATGCGGTGGTCGATCCGCGCCTGAAAGGCCGGCAATGACGCTGCACATCGACATCCCCGACGAGAACCTTGCCGGCATCCTGGCCAAGGCGTTTCGAAACCGTTCGTTCCTCGCCGGCCTCGTCGTCACCGCACTGGTGGCCGCGGTCGCGATCCTCTCCTTCTTGTGGACGCCTTACGACGTCACCAGGCTTGTCATTTCCGACAAGACCCAGGCGCCATCATTGGCGCACTGGTTCGGCACCGACCATTTCGGTCGCGACATCCTGTCAATGATCATGGTCGGCGCCCGCAACTCGATTGCCGTGGCGCTGGTGGCGGTCGGCATCGGCATGGGCATCGGCGTGCCGCTCGGCGCCTTTGCCGCGGCGCGCGGCGGCTTCGTCGACGACATGCTGATGCGGCTGAACGACCTGGTCTTCGCCTTTCCGGCGCTGCTTTCGGCAATCATGATCACCGCCATCTTCGGGCCGGGCGCGTTCAACGCCATCATTGCCATCGGCATCTTCAACATCCCGGTGTTCGCGCGCGTCGCCCGGGCCGGCGCCCTGGCGATCTGGCCGCGCGAATTCATCCTCGCCGCGCGCGCCGCCGGCAAGAGCAGGACGCTGATCAGTATCGAACATGTGCTGCCCAACATCGCCACGCTGCTCCTGGTGCAAGGCACCATCCAGTTCGCGCTGGGCATACTGGCCGAAGCCGGGCTTTCCTATGTCGGGCTGGGCACGCAGCCACCAATGCCGAGCTGGGGCCGCATGCTGTTCGACGCCCAGACCCGCATGGTGGTGGCGCCGTGGATGGCGATCTTTCCCGGCATGGCGATCGTCATCACCGTGCTTGGCTTGAACCTGCTTGGTGACGGCATTGCCGACATTCTCGATCCGAAATCGCGGCGGCAGCGATGAGCCTGCTCGAAATCGACAAGCTGTCGCTGACCATCGGCGGCACGCCCATCCTCAGGGACATCGAACTTTCCGTCGCGCCCGGCGAAGTGATGGGGCTGGTCGGCGAATCCGGCTCCGGCAAGTCGATGACGGCGCTCACGGTGATGCAGTTGCTGCCCTGGGCGGCGCACGCCAGCGGACGCGTCACCTTCGACGGCATCGACATCCTGGCGGCGAGCGAGGACCAGATGTGCGCGCTGCGCGGCGACGACATCGGCATGGTGTTCCAGGAGCCGATGACGGCGCTCAACCCGGTCAAGACCATCGGCGAGCAGGTCGCCGAGGGTATTCGCTGGCACACCAGGGCGAGCCGCGGCGACGCCGAGCAACGGGCGCGAAAAATGCTCGACCGGGTCGGCCTGCCGGCGGCGCAGTTCCCGCTGTCGCGTTATCCGCACGAGTTGTCCGGAGGCCAGCGCCAGCGCGTCGTCATCGCCATCGCCTGTGCGCTGAAACCCAAGCTGTTGATCGCCGACGAACCGACGACCGCGCTCGACGTGGTGCTGCAGGCGCAGATCCTCGACCTGCTGCGCGACCTCGTAGCGGAAAACCGCATGGGCCTGCTGCTGATCTCGCACGACCTCGCCGTGGTGACCGAGATGGCGGACCGCATCACCATCCTGCGCCATGGCGAGGTGATGGAGGCCGGCGACACGGCGCGCATTCTGTCCGGACAGCTTCATCCCTATACGCGCCAGCTGGCGCAGGCCTCGATGCATGTGCCCGCGCGGGCTAGGCACAGCGTCGGCCAAGGAAAACCTCTGGTTGAGGTAGACAGCGTGACGCGCGACTATCCGGCACGGCGCATATCGCTGCTCAAGCGAGGGGCTCCCATCCGCGCCGTCGACGATGTTTCCTTCTCCATGGCGCCCGGCCAGTCGGTGGCGTTGGTCGGGCGCTCCGGTTGCGGCAAGTCGACGCTTGCCCGCATGGTCCTGGCGCTGGACAGGCCGACATCAGGGACAATCCGCTTCCGCGGCGACACCCTCACCGGCAAGAGCGAGGCGGAGCTGAAGCCGGCGCGGCGCGACATGCAGGTCGTGTTCCAGGACCCGTACGGCTCGTTCGACCCACGCCAGAAGGTCGAGAGATTGGTGGCCGAGCCGCTGCATGTGCTGGAGAAGAAGCCGGCGCCCGCCGCGCGGCGCGAGATGGTGGCGCATGCGCTGCACGAGGTCGGCCTCTCACCAGGCGACATGGACAAATACCCGCACGAGTTTTCGGGCGGCCAGCGCCAGCGCCTGTCGATCGCCCGCGCCATCATCACCCGGCCGAAGCTGGTCGTCGCCGACGAGCCGGTCTCGGCGCTCGACGTCTCGATCCGCGCGCAGATCCTCGATTTGTTCGCCGAGCTCAACCAAAAACTCGGCATCGCCTATCTGTTCATCACCCATGATCTGACCGTCGCCCGCGCCATCACCGACGAGGTGATGGTCATGCATGATGGCAAGATCGTCGAGCGCGGCAGGACGAGCGAAGTGCTCGACCACCCGCAATCCGAAGCGGCCAAGGCGCTGGTCACTGCTGCTCCCGATTTGCACCGGGCGATCGCGAAACGGCTGCAGGAACAGGGCTGAGCAGCCGGTTCGCAAAGCGAGTTCATCGTGCCGGTGGCACAATGAAAGGCCAGCGAACGCCGGGACGCTGCGGAGCAGCGGGGACCCGGCTGTGTCGCTTCGTGGCACGGCTAACCTTATTCGTTCGGCGCACGGGCGGGAGAATGGCCATTGACAGCAAACGGTTATGAAAGGCGCGACGGGCCGGAGCCTGATCGGGTTCCTCCGCTGGGCCTGGGCGGCTCCGCTGCTCTGTTCGGCGCGGGTGCTCTGCTGCTGTTCCTGACAACGCGGGTAGCCGTCCCGGCATTCGTCTCCGCCACCGGGGCAGAGCCTGTGGTGATGTGGTTCCTGGCCGCAAGCATCGTCCTTTTTGGCCCCCTGCTTCTCACGGCTGCCCTGCTGTTGTATCGGGAACGGCGTTCAGGAAGGCCGGGGTGGTTGGGCGCGCGGCTATGGCTTCGCCCGATGAATGGCGGCGACTGGCTCTGGGCTGTTGGAGGGCTGGCGGCCGTCGGCGTGTTGACCGGCGGCATCGGCGCCGCGCTCCGGATGCTGCAAGACGGGAAGAATTTTAATCCCTCGTTCATGGCTTTCGAGCCGCTCGGTCCCGGCCGGTACTGGATTCTCGGCGCGTGGCTTCCGTTTTTTGTGCTGAACATCGTTGGGGAAGAGTTTGTCTGGCGGGGTTTCGCGCTGCCGCGGCAAGAGATCGCCTTCGGCAGGCGGGCTTGGCTGGTCAATGGGATCCCGTGGTTGCTGTTCCACGCTGCCTTCCCCTGGCAAGTCCTGTTGACCCTTGTGCCGATCACGTTGCTGCTGCCCTATGTCGTCCAGCGGCGTCGCAGCACATGGGCCGGGATGGTTATCCACGCCGGGTTCGGAGCGATGGGCTTCTTGGTCCTGGCGTTCGGGCTTGCATGAATGCCGCACGAAGTGAAGGGCTTGACGCGGAGCGGAGCAAAGCTGCCGAACCAAGGAAACGACGAATCTGAGAATGATGAACGCGACAAACCCGAGTGCGGCAGTTCAAGTCCTGCCAGACAATCTCTGAACCCTTACACCGGGGCCCACTTTTGGTACCTTCCGGGGGGGGGCGAGTTCAAGGGAACGTCAATTCGCACACATTCCAAACTGAACGCGAGAGGGTAAACGTCATATGGACTACCTAAAGGAAAATCTCATTGGAAAAGAATTTCGATCAATTAAGTACGAAAACGGCAGTATCATGATCGTACTTGAGAGAGGTTCTATCGCAGTAAATACCAAAATTTCATGCTCTATCCTGGCATACATGCAGTCTATCAATATTATTGACGTTGTCACCGACTCCGGATGGGTTTCCATTATATTCTCTGACAGATCTGAGATTCGCATATCGCGAGTAATTGAGCGCGGGATTTCTCCGGAAAGCTTTGTCTATCACGGCGAGGATAACATAATAATAGTGGATAATTCAATAAGTAAATGAAGTCAGATCATGGAGATTGTAGCGGCTTCGACTGTGAGACGTGGCATACGTGACTACTTCGAGGGCATTGTCCTTCTCCCAAGGCTACAGGACGCCAGCTTTCGGCCTGAACGACATCTGATTGCGCGACGGGACTTTGCCGGCGAACTTTTCTAAATTGCGGTGACGAATTAGGGGATGGGGTGACGGGTGCACTTTGTCGCCTTCGCCTAGTCCCCCAACAAAGGAGGCGATAAACCTCCCTCTGTTCCAAACGACTAACAGGAGGGGCTAATGGTCGACCTATCAATGCTCGAGTGGTTAGAGGAGTGGTACCAAGGGCAGTGCAACGGCGATTGGGAACACCAATACGGCATAAAAATTGATACGATCGACAACCCTGGATGGGAAGTTTCAATAGATTTGCACGGGACGCAGCTCTATGGAAGAAAGTTTACAGACGTAAGCTTTCAGTATGGCGACGAAATAGATTGGTTTTTTGTAACAGTAAAGGACGGTACTTTCAAGTGATTTGGAGGGGCAAGGAACTTGTCGAAGATTATCGAAGAGTTTAAAAAGTTTGCGATGGATACGCAAAGGTAAATAGAGCAATTAGATGCCTCAAGATTTTTTTTCGCCAGATGTACAAAACGGGAACTACGGTGACAGTGCTGGACTGCACCCCGTAAGTGAGACACGGTAATTTCTGTGACAGGCTATCCTTGGAGGATGGCCTATGACAGACAAAATGACGTTCAGAACGTCAACAGTCAGCCGATGCCTCAGCCTTGCGGCTTCACCACGTCGGCCGGGCTGATGTCGAGCAGGTCGAGCGTGCGGCGCAACAGCTGCATTTCGCTCCCGGCGAGTTGCGAATCGGCCTTGGCGATTTCGGCCATGTGGCGGGCGAGCAGCTTGCGCCGTTCGACGTCGAGGTCGCGGAACTGCGCGACGGCCTGCGAGCCGTTGGTCTCGTAGCCGAATTCGTTGAGATATTCGATGACGCTGTCGATGCTGGTTTCGGGAATGCCGAAGGCGTCCCGGCAGATACGCCTGAAGGCGGTCATTTCGCTTTCGCTGACCGATCCATCGGCCAATATCATACGGAACAGCATCAGCAGCTCCGCCGACAGCACCGGATCGTCCGCGACCTTGCGCACGCCAGGATCGCCGTCGAAGATCGAGCGTATCTGGTCCAGCAATCCCATCGCCATCAGCCCCTTCCGATTCGTTCGGAAGGTAGCGCGGAATCGGATTTGCGCAAACGGGGTGCGAATGGTGAAAAGGACAATCGCTTCAGGTTTGAATTCGCCTCCTCACCCTTTTAGGGCGTTGGCGCTGCCCCTCACCTGCCTGCCGGCGTCCTCTCCCCGTTTAGTGACGGGGAGAGGGGCGCTCTCGTCACCGATTTCGCCAATCGCAGGCGATGCAAGAAAAGGCGCCGACGTTGCGACCAGCCCTTTCTCCCCGTCACTATACGGGGAGAAATGCCCGGCAGGGCAATGAGGGGCGGCGGCGACATCGACAATTGGTGGTCTCCGCCACAATTTGGAAACTGTCATTCGTCTGAAGCGATGCCCTTCTGATCGAACGCGCAGCACCGTTCTGGCCACTCCCATAAAACTGCTGGCCAATCCGGCAAGCCCCGCTGCGTGCGCTCATTGGTGTGTGACCGCGCGCCTGATACTATGCCGCTGTACGAATCATGTTGAGGAGGGACCGAACATGAATCTCAGTGCGCCTACCCAGCTTATTTTCATTATATCCCTTGTCATCGCCATCATCGGCGTTCTCGCCGCGCTTGGCGTTCTTGCGTTTATACCTTTGAATGCCGCGTGGATTGTCGTCATCGCCTACATCGTGCTGGCCGCCGGCTGCCTGATGCGCGGGGCTTAAACACATCCAGACAACTCCGAATCTCAGGCAACTCGGAGCGCCCGGCCAAAAGCCGGGCGCTTTTGATTCCGACGGATGGTCTGTTAAAGTCGCTTGGCGGAAGGAAAGCGCATGCCCGCCGACAGCAAAGACGGCAGCCATCACGACAGCCCAGGCCTCGATCGATTCGAGATGGTGCGGCGCGCGCCGAGCCATCGGCTTCAGGGCGCCGTCACCGACATGTGCGGCTTTCGCGAAACCATGCCAGGCCATTTCCGCGCCATCGAATATGCCTCGCTGACCGTGCCGCTGGTCATCAGCTTTGCCGAACCCTTTGCCATCGGGCTCGGCAGGGACCCCAGCGACAATGACCGCTTCGCCAGTTTTGCCGCCGGCCTTTATGCCGGGCCGGTGGTGATCGAATCCTGCGGCGGCACCTGCTGTGTGCAGATCAATTTCACCCCGCTCGGCGCTCGTCGCTTCTTCGGCCGGCCGATGAGCGAACTGACCGACCGCATGGTCGGCCTGGATGACGTGCTCGGCGTTGAAGGCATCGCCCTTCGTGAAAGGCTCGGCAATGCGCCGGGTTGGAGCACACGCTTCGCCATCGTCGAAGCCTTCGTCGCCGATCGGTTGGCAACCGCAGACCGCACTCAAGCCGACATAGTCTGGGCCTATGAGACGATCGTCTCGACGCGTGGCCGGACCCGCATCTCGACGCTGGCCGAAAAGCTTGGCTGGAGCCGCAAGCATCTTGCCGGAAAATTTTCGGACGCGATCGGAACCGGCCCAAAAACGCTGTCGCGCATCGTCCGCTTCAACCATGCGCTTGGCCTGTCGAGACAGGCGAACAGCGCTTGGGCCGACATCGCCGCCGGCTGCGGCTATGCCGACCAGGCGCATCTGGTGCGCGAGTTCCGCGACCTCGCAGGCGTCACGCCGACCACTGTCGCCGCGAGGTAACATTTCTTCAAGACGCGCAACCGGCCTTCGCGCAGACTGGGTTGATCGACCAACCCGTTGAAGGAGATCAGCCATGCCGAACACCACCGAACCACCGCGGCTTTATCCGGCGCTGCGCTACAGAAATGCCGGCAACATGATCGACTGGCTGTGCGAGGCCTTCGGCTTCAGCGTTCGCGCCCGCCATGGCGAAGGCGACGTGGTGCACCACGCCGAACTCGCATTCGGCTCTTCGATCATCATGCTCGGCACGGCGCGCGACGATGCCTATGGCAAGATGGTCGGCGCGCCCGGCTCGGGCGGCGGCAAGTCGATCTACATTGCGGTCGCTGATGCCGACGCGGCATACGCGCGCGCAAAAACCGCCGGCGCCGAGATTCTGGAAGAGCTCACCGACCGCGACTATGGCAGCCGCGAATTCATATGCCGCGATCCGGAAGGCAATGTCTGGTCGTTCGGCACCTACTGGCCGAAGGCTGACGAGAAAGCATGATCCCGAAAAGTGGAGACCGGTTTTCGGACAAGATCATGCTCAAGCAAAGTATCTAACGCGCCAGCCCAAAAATCGCGTCGCAGTCGAGGTGGGTTTCCAGTTCGGCTGCGATCTCGTCGAGTGCCCGTTCGACCTCGGCGCGGTAGTCGATGCCGCCGCCCTTGACGCCAAGGCTTTCGAGGAATTTCGCCCGGAAGGCATCGGCGGAAAACAGCCCGTGCATATAGGTGCCCAGCACCTTGCCATCGGCCGAGATAGCGCCGTCATCGATGCCGTTGATAACGGCGGACGGCCGCAGCGTATCCGGACCGGTGGTGCGGCCGAGATGGATCTCGTAGCCGTCGAGCGGCAGATCAAACGGCACCGAGCGCGCGCTGACGTTGCGCACCGTCTTTTCCGGCTCCATCACCGTTTCGACGTCGAGCAGGCCGAGGCCTTGCGTTTCGGTAACGCTGCCCTCGATGCCGTCGGGATCGCGCACGATATGACCAAGCATCTGGAAGCCGCCGCAAATGCCGACGATATGACCACCGCGTTTCCTATGCGCGGCAAGGTCGCGGTCCCAGCCGTTCTCGCGAAATTTCAGGAGATCGCCGATCGTCGACTTCGAGCCGGGAATGACCACCAGACCCGCACCTTCGGGCAAGCGCTCACCAGGCGGCACGAACACCACCTCGACCTGCGGTTCGGCCTTGAGCGGGTCGAGATCGTCGAAATTGGCGATGCGCGAGAGCACCGGCACGGCGATCTTCAGCGCGCGCTTCTCGCCGGACGCCAGTCGCTCGAGCACGACGGAATCTTCCGATGGCAGCCGCGCCGCCGCCTTCAGCCACGGCACGACGCCAAAACAGCGCCAACCGGTGAATTTTTCGATCGCCTTGATGCCGTCTTCGAACAGCGAGACGTCGCCACGGAACTTGTTGATGAGATAGCCGACGATCATGCGCCGGTCCTCCTCCGGCAGGATCAGATGGGTGCCGGCGACCGAGGCGATAACGCCGCCGCGATCGATATCGCCGACCAGGATCACCGGCACGCCGGCGCGCGTCGCAAAGCCCATATTGGCAATGTCGCGGCTCCTGAGATTGATCTCGGCCGGCGATCCCGCGCCCTCGACGATGACCAGATCGGCGCCCTCGCCGACCTTTGCCCAGGAGTCCAGCACCGCATCCATCAGCCGGCCCTTCAGCGCCTGGTAGTCGCGCGCCCGCGCCTCGCCGAACACCTTGCCCTGCACGACGACTTGAGCGCCGACATCGGTCTGCGGCTTGAGCAGCACCGGGTTCATGTGGACGGTCGGCGCCACGCCGCAGGCGATCGCCTGAAGCCATTGCGCGCGGCCGATCTCACCGCCGCCTGAATCGCCCGGAATATCGGCGACAGCGGCGTTGTTCGACATGTTCTGCGGCTTGAAGGGCCGCACTTTCAAGCCGCGCTTCTTCGCCGCGCGGCACAGACCGGCGACGAGCACTGTCTTGCCGACATCCGAACCCGTGCCCTGCAGCATGATTGCCTTGGCCATTATCAGCCCCTGCCCTGCGCAACGGTTGCGGTGATCGTCGACTTGGCTGCCAGCGGGCCGCCGCGCCAGAGATAGAGCGCCAGCAGCGGCTCCTTGCCAGTGCGCATGGCGTGGTTGACGTCAGAGGCATGGTGGATCACCTCGCCCGCCGCTCGAAGGCGAAAACCGCCGTCGCCCATGCGCCATTCGGTGCCGCCGGTCAGCGGGATGTAGATCTCCTCCGCGACATGGTGATGATCGGGGTAGACGATGTCGGGTCCAAGGATCAGCAGGCCGGCCGCAACCTCGTCATTGACGAAATGCCCGCGTGTACCGAACACCTCCAGCCAGCCGTAATTGTCGATGAAAACCTTGCCGAAATCCGCCTCGCCATAGGTTTGCCCCCAGCGCAGATCGCCGCGACGCTCCGCAACCAGCCGCGCCAGCGGCTTGGCCGCAGCGGGAGCGAGTTCGACGATACGGTCGAGCTGAAGGAGACAAGGCAGTGCATGCGGTTCGAGCGGCCGGCTTGGCATGTCCCAGCCGATTCGGGCCACGGCGTCGCGCACCAGCGCATCATCGAACGTCTGGAGATAGGCATGGAAGCGTCCAAGCAGTTCGTCGAAATTTGTCGTCACACTTTGCTCCAAAGCGCATTCGCACACAGCCGCTGCCCAGATGGTTGGATGGAGACGATCGGGTTGCGCGGCGGCATCATTGGTCTAGATTGGACTGCGCGCAAAGCCAAAAACGACAGGCCAGCAGGCCGGAAACATCAGGGAGCACGCCATGGACGCCGCTGTCGATGCGGGCACCAGCCAGTTCGAACTCAACGAAGACCAGCGCGCCATCCAGGAGATGGCGCAAGCCTTCGCCGCCGACCGTGTGGCGCCGAACGCACTCGACTGGGATCGCAACAAGTATTTCCCCGCCGATGTGATCCGCGAGACAGGTCCGCTCGGCCTTGGCGGCATCTATGTCCGCGAGGATGTCGGCGGCTCGGGGCTCGGCCGGCTCGACGCCGTGCTGATCTTCGAAGCGCTTTCGCGGGCCGATCCGGCGTTTTCCGCCTTCATCTCGATCCACAATATGGCGGCATCGATGATCGACCGCTTCGGCAGCGACGAGCAACGTCGGCGCTTCCTGCCGAAGCTGACCTCGATGGAATGGCTGGCCAGCTACTGCCTGACCGAGCCGGGTTCGGGATCCGATGCCGCGGCGCTGAAGACGCGTGCGGTCAAAAGCGGCGGCGATTATGTGCTGAACGGCGCCAAGCAGTTTATCTCCGGTGCCGGCGACAGCGACCTCTATGTCGTCATGGCGCGCACCGGCGCCGACGGGCCGAAAGGCATTTCCACCTTCGTCGTGCCGAACGATGCGCCCGGCCTTTCCTTCGGCGCCAACGAGCGCAAGATGGGCTGGCACATGCAGTCGACCCGCCAGGTCGTCTTCGAGGACTGCAAGGTGCCGGCGGAAAACCTGCTGTCGGTCGAGGGCGCCGGTTTCGGCATCGCCATGGCCGGGTTGGACGGCGGCCGGTTGAACATCGCTGCCTGCTCGCTCGGCGGCGCGCAATCGGCGCTCGACAAGGCACTCGCCTACACCGCCGAACGCAAGGCTTTCGGCTCGAAGATCAACCAGTTCCAGGCGCTGCAGTTCAAGCTCGCCGACATGGAGACCGAACTGCAGGCAGCGCGCGTCTTCCTCTACACCGCCGCCTCGAAGCTCGACCGCAACGCGCCGGATGCCTCGAAATGGTCGGCGATGGCCAAGCGCTTCGTCACCGACACCGGCTTCAACGTCGCCAACGACGCCCTGCAGCTGCATGGCGGCTATGGTTACCTGCACGACTACGGCATCGAGAAGCTGGTGCGGGACCTGCGTGTCCACCAGATCCTCGAAGGCACCAACGAGATCATGCGCGTCATCATCGCTCGCGCGCTGATCGGACGATAGAGAATTTAGTGAATAGTGAATAGTGAATGGTGAATGGTGAATGGTGAGGCTATCATATAGACCATGAGGTAATACATGATCCATACTGACTACTTACTACTGACTACTGACTACTGACTATTCACTATTCACTATTCACTATTCACTATTCCACTCACGGAGCGCCATTATGACCACCATCGCCTTCATCGGCCTCGGCAATATGGGCAATCCGATGGCCTCCAACCTGGTCAAGGCCGGATATGCCGTGCACGGCTTCGACCTGGTGCCGGAGAACCTCGTCATCGCCAGGGAACACGGCGTCGTCGTCATGGCCAACGCCGTTGCGGCGGTGAAAGACGCCGATGCGGTCATCACCATGTTGCCGGCCGGGAAGCATGTTCTGTCGGTTTACGCAGACATAGCGTCCAAGGCAAAAAAAGGCGCGCTGTTCATCGATTCCTCGACCATCGATGTCGAGTCGGCTCGAAAGGCCCATGCCATCGCCGCCAAGCACGGGTTGCTGTCGATCGACGCGCCGGTCTCCGGCGGCACGGGCGGTGCGGCGGCCGGCACGCTGACCTTCATGGCCGGCGGTTCGAAGGATGCCTTCGCCAAGGCCGAACCAATCCTCAAGCCGATGGCCGGCCGCATCGTTCATTGCGGCGACGACGGCGCCGGACAGGCGGCGAAGATCTGCAACAATATGATTTTGGGCATTTCGATGATCGGCGTTGCCGAGGCCTTCGTGCTGGCGGAAAAGCTCGGCCTGTCGCACCAGGCGCTGTTCGACGTCGCCTCGACCTCGTCCGGCCAGTGCTGGTCGCTGACCACCTATTGCCCGGTGCCCGGCCCGGTGCCGACATCGCCCGCCAACAATGGCTATAAGCCTGGGTTCGCGGCGGCACTGATGCTGAAGGACCTGAAACTGTCGCAGGAGGCCGCACAGAGCGTCGGTGCAGCAACGCCGCTCGGCGCCGAGGCAGCCCAGCTCTATGCGCTGTTCAACGCACAAGGGAATGCCGGCGCGGATTTTTCCGGCATCATTAATTTGCTCCGTGGTAACCCGGCGTAACCTTCCAAGTTCACAGGTTTTCGATCTGCCCAAAGCGGAAAGTCGGCAAATTTAGGTTTGCTTAAGCTCTTGCTAACCCTGCAGTAACGATATGCGTTTAGAACGGATTGCGAGGCGGACATCCGCCCGGCGCTCCGGATCAGGTCTCGCGTACCGGAGCCCGTAAGTTTCGCCGTTAGTTTCGCAAGTGTATTGTTGGCGAAGCGCCATGCGTATCTGGCAAAGCCGCGTTCCGATGGAGCGCGGTTTTTGCGTTTCGCATTCTTCAAGGACAATGAGGCGATCGCCCTGGCGCGTCTCCAGATGATCGTCGGCGTCGTGGCTGCTGTCCTGAGCTACGTCGACCCACAGGTGGTCGCGCCCCAACCCCCCAGCGCGTCGGTGCCATGGCTCATCGGTCAGCTACGCTACTTGCGTGCGAGCACGACGTGGGCCTCTTGGGGGAACATCAGCTCCCCTTCAGTTGAATAGATTGCCAGCGAAAAATTTAGATCACCGGTGATCGCTGCGATGACTGCTTCCCGATGTCCGGCATCCATTCCGCTGACCAGCCCGGCCTGCGGAGTCGCCGCCAATTGTAGTCGCACATATTCCCTCGACGAGGGAAATCGGATGTTCTGTGTCGTCGTGTGGATGGTCACCTGACGAAATCCCGCCTCGGCCACCAATCGGTAAAGCTCGTCCGCATCAGCGAGTGAATGCTCAGACCTTTTCGTTGCCGAAGCGCCTGGACCGAGGTGTCGATCCAAGGCATCCGCCAGCGCCTTCGCCGCAGGAGTGTGCTCAATAGCGCTGAAAACGTTTAAAGCCAGTCGGCCGTCAGGCACCAGAACCCGGAACATCTCACGGAGCGCACTAGATCGATCCGGAAAAAACTGCAGTCCGAGCTGGCAAAGAACCAGATCGAAGGCGGAGTCAGGGAACGGCATTTCGAGCGCGCTTCCCTCGTGCCAGTCGATACGCGCTCCAGCGCCTCTCGGGAGCGACCGAGCAACGGCGAGCATGCCCGTATTGATGTCGAGCCCGACGACCTGCCCACTTCCCATACGCTCGGCAGCCGAGCGTGCCACCACGCCGGTGCCGCAAGCTACGTCCAGAATCCGCTCACCAGATTGAGGCGCAGCACGATCCATCAGGTCCGCAGCCCACAGGGCTGTGATTGCCGGGACTAGGTAGCGCTCGTAGAGGTCCGCGGCGCTGCCTTCCAGCTGCCACTGCTCCTGTTTGGCCATAGTTTCCCTCCCGCACAACGATCTCGGGCAACGGGCCCGATCGGCGCTTCAGCAGCCATCATAAAGCGCGTGTCTGTCGACTAGCAACCGGGCAATGGAAACCGGCAGGGTGCTATTCTTCTCGTTCCGTATCACAACGGTCTTACACCATCCGCCCCAAGTAGAATCAAACTCACATTCCACTGTGCACTCCACGCGCGGCATCTCGCCAATATTTACGAGGCCGATATCCACGAGTTTGTAGCGAGCGATCGCCTTTGGATATTTCCTGAAAACACTCTCAATTTCTGACACGAAGCCCTTGTGCTCTTCTGGAACCGGCCTTTTGAAAGGTGTTTTGGCGTCCTGCGCAAGACATACAGTGATGACCGATTGCATAACCAAGGCTAGGATCAAAGAAATGGTGCGCATCAACTGTCTCCAATACGCCTTACGTGGAGAGATGTTTTGATGGTGGATGGCCGCAACTCCGGGACGGGGGGAAGGCCGTATCGAGGGTAGTCTGCGTCAAACATGGCCCACCATCGCCCGTGTAATCGTTGCACGGGCAGTTGCCGTGCGCCTCTATGTGCGCGTTGCAAGGGTTCCCGAACCCAAACCCATCATCAGGTAAAGTTACTCCCGCCCGCGCCAGTAGCGCCGCGGCTTCTTTCCGCGCGCTAATGATCAAGAACGCGGCCTTTTCCAGGGCTTCCGATTGTTCGCGCGTGAGACCTTCCCGAGACAGATATTTAAAGATCCTCGTCTGGCGAACTCTTCGCATGAAGCGGCATTCAATCTCCGGGCGCCCGATTAC
>NZ_JAMYOX010000006.1:0-264291 GCF_040320025.1 Mesorhizobium sp. M0808 | reverse complement strand
ATTCGCGCTTCTCGGTCGCGCTGTCGGCCTGCGCCGACCAGACCACCGCAACCGTAAAAGCCCGGCTGGTCACCGCCTTCCGCCGCTATGGCTTGCCGTGGCGCATCGCCACCGATAATGGCCCGCCCTGGGGCGATGGCGGCCGCAACGACTTCACGCTGCTCACCGTCTGGCTGATCGAAACCGGCATCGCCGTCAGCCACTCCAGGCCTTGCCATCCCCAGACCCTCGGCAAGGACGAGCGCTTCCATCGCTCGCTCAAGGCCGAGGCGCTGCAGGGACCGCCCTTCGCCGATCTCGCCAAGGCCCAGGACGCATTCGACCAGTGGCGCCATGTCTACAACGCCCAGCGTCCCCACGATGCGCTGGACGGCGGCGTGCCGCTCGATCGCTACTGGGCATCGCTGCGCCCTTATCGCGAAACGGTCGAGCCGTTCGAATACGCCAAGGGCGATCTCATCCGCCGCGTACAGCAGCATGGCTTCGTCTCCATTCTTGGCCGCACCATGCGTTTGTGCAGGGCCTTCACAGGAAAATCCGTCGCCTTCAGGCCCACCGCCACAGACGGTGTCTTCGACGCCTGGTTCAGACATCAGAAAATAGAAACCATCGACCTCAATGTCCTGGCGCGATAGCATGCAAAACTGTTCGCGATGTCCTCGCACATCTGTTCGCGATGTCCCCAGTCCAAACAAAGTGGAGAAGGGGGAGCCTAGCCACTTGCCATCGGCCCTACCCTTGGTGTAGCCAGTTTCTACAACTCGGACGTCTTGAAAGGAGGGCTGCGTGTTATTTTCTCACCACCGTCAGCGCGGCCCTGTCTCTGCCCTGCGAGCTTGCTTGCAGGGCTGACCAGAGACGGTCCGGGTTTTTCTTCCCGCTTCGATTTTTTTGGTCCGCCCTTCGTGGTGCTGCAACGCTGAGCCTGATGGCCAGCCTGCGCACCGTCAAAGTGCATTGAACCGGAATTCACTCCGGACAGACGAGAGAAATCGACGTGGCCCTGATCAGCCTCAAGTCTCTCGGCGTCACCATGAGTGCGCCGCTCTTCTCCAACCTCGACCTCACCATCGGCACCGGCGACCGGCTCGGCATCGTCGCCGCCAATGGTCGGGGCAAATCCACTTTGTTGAGGTGCCTGACCGGCGAGATCGAAGCCACCACAGGCGACATCACCCGCACGCGCGGCCTGCGCGTCGGTTATGTCGAGCAAGTCGTCCCCGCAGCCTTGGCCGGGCGTAGCTTTCATGAAGTGGTGGCCGACGCCTTGCCGGCCGAGCAGGCCGAAAGCGAGCAATGGCGCGTTGACGTGGTTCTCGACTCGCTCGACGTGCCGCAGCCGATGCGAGCGCGGCCGATGCGGGCCTTGAGCGGCGGCTGGCAAAGGCTGGCGCTGATCGCCCGCGTCTGGGTCACCGACCCCGACGTCCTGCTTCTCGACGAGCCGACCAATCACCTCGATCTCGGCAAGATCAGCCAGCTCGAGACCTGGCTGAACGCGCTGCCACGTGAGGTGCCGCTGGTGATTGCCAGCCACGACCGCGCTTTTCTCGATGCTACGACCAACCGGACGCTGTTCCTGCGCCCCGAACAGTCGCCGGCATTCTCGCTGCCCTATTCACGAGCCAGGGACGCATTGAGCGAAGTCGATGCCTCGACCGAGCGCAAATTCCAGCGCGACATGAAAGTGGCGCAGCAGCTGCGCCGGCAGGCCGCCAAGCTCAACAATATCGGCATCAATTCCGGCAGCGACCTTTTGACGGTCAAGACCAAGCAGCTCAACCAGCGGGCAGAGCGTCTGGAAGAAGCGGCAGCGCCGGCACACCGCGAAAGATCGGCGGGCGCGATCAAGCTCGCCAATCGCGGCAGCCATGCCAAGGTGCTGATCACGCTCGACGAGTTGGTGGTCGGAACACCTGACGGAACGCTGTTGTTCAGCACCGGTAAGCGCCACATCTGCCAAGGCGACCGCATCGTCCTGCTAGGCCGTAACGGCATCGGCAAGTCACGGCTGATCGGCCTGATCCGGAACGCCATCGTCGAGCCGGAAACGGCGGCGCAAAGCCTGAGGGTGACGCCGTCGACGGTGCTCGGCTATAGCGACCAGGCGCTGTCCGGCATCAGCGGCGACGACACACCGCTGGCGATGCTCTCGCGCAGATTCGATGTCGGCGAGCAGCGCGCCCGCTCGCTGCTGACGGGCGCCGGCGTCAGCATCGACATGCAGGAGCGCAGGATCGGCGTGCTGTCGGGCGGACAGAAGGCGCGGCTGATGATGCTGGCGCTGAGGCTCGCCAATCCCAATTTCTATTTACTCGACGAGCCCACCAATCATCTCGATATCGATGGTCAGGAAGCACTGGAAGCGGAATTGCTGGAACATCAGGCGAGCTGCCTGCTTGCCTCGCACGACCGCTCCTTCATCCGCGCGGTTGGCAACCGCTTCTGGCTGATCGAGAAACGGCGATTGACCGAGATCGACAGCCCGGAGGAGTTCTTCGGGGAGGTTGCCGAAGCCGGCGGCTGAAGGCTTGCGGAAAAAAATTCCGGCGCTCTGTCGGATGATGATCGCATGCCACGTCCTTGGGTTGCCGACACGGTGATGCCGGCGCCAATCGAGGAGAAAGCATCATGTCTGTTCTGTCATCCATAGGCCGCGTCGCAGCCCGTTACTCGGCGGCTCGCGCCCGTTATCGCAGCGAACGCGCTATCCTTTCATTGCCGATCGAGCTGCGCAAAGATATTGGCTGGCCGGAAATCGTCGTCGACGCGCAAAACAGCCCGCGGATTCGCATCGAAGGTTGAGGTGGTGGCAGTTGGCCGTCGCGGCAGACGCCATTTCGAATCCAAAAAAACCATCGGCCGTGTGTAGGATCGTCGCCGTTCCGTTCGTCCTGTGGTTCGCAAAGGCAAACCAGACGCAAAGAGGAGCATGACATGAATGATCAGCCGCAGACCCAGCCCGCCGCCAAAGTGCTTGGCGGATTGACGCCCTACCTTCAGCTGGACGGCGCTTTCAAAGCCGCAGAATTTTACCAAAAGGCCTTCGGTGCCGAGCAGGTCTTTGCCTATCCGCCGGACGAACAGGGCCGTACCATGCATATCCATCTCCACATCAACGGTTCGACCCTGATGCTTTCCGACTTCTATCCCGAGCATGGAATGGCCGCTGTGAAGCCGCAGGGCTACACCATGCAGCTCCATCTCGGCAGCGACGACATCGACGCCTGGTGGAAGCGGGCCATCGACGCGGGCTGCGAGGAAGTCGTGCCGTTGCAGGTGATGTTCTGGGGCGATCGCTGGGGCAATATGCGTGATCCGTTCGGCGTCGAATGGGCAATGAACGCACCGGTGAAAGCAGCTTAGCATTCCACACAGGCTGTGTCTGAAATCACCTCTCCCGCTCCAGAGGGAGAGGAAAACGATCGCATGGAGGAAATCAGATGTCCTATGTCGACGGTTTCGTACTTGCCGTACCGAAGGCAAAGCTCGATGCTTACAAGAAGCTGGCGGAAACCGGCGGCGCCGTCTGGAAGGAGCACGGTGCTCTTGCCTACGTCGAATGCGTCGGCGACGACGTCCCTTATGGCGAGCTCACCTCGTTCCCGCGCGCCGTACAGGCCAAGGACGACGAGGTCGTCATCTTCTCATGGGTGGTCTACGAATCGCGCCAGAGCCGCGACGCGGTGATGGCCAAGGTGATGGCCGACCCGCGCCTCAAGTCGGACTGGGAGATCATGCCGTTCGACGGCAAGCGCATGATCTTTGGCGGTTTTCAGCCCTTCATCGAGCTGTAGGCGCCCCTCGATCAAGTTTGTCGTGCAGCGGCTTCAGCCGGTCGCCATAGCGCTTCCACAGGTCGACCGAGCCCTGATACATCGGCTGGCGCACTTGCGCAGCCGACGCCGTTCGCACCGGCCGGTCGGTCTGGTGGAACGACAGCACGGCGTCGTCCCACGGCAGGCCGAGATGGGCGATCAGCGCCCGCGACTGGCCTTCCTGGTCGGCGACGAAATCCTCGTAGCGAACGTCGTGCACGACATCAGGCAGCACGGCGTGCCAGTGCGCCATGATGTCGGTGTACAGATTGTGGAAATCGGCGAGCTCGTCGAGATCGTAGCCGTAGCGATGGCTGTCGCCTCGGAAGTGCACCTTGTAGATCGACAGGCAGGTCGCCGCCGCATCGCGCGCGCAATGGATGATCTTGGCCTTCGGCAGCATCAAATGGATGAAGCCCACCAAGAGGAAATTGCCGGGCATCTTGTCGGTGACGTGCCGAGAACCCGGATAGCGGGCGTGCAGCATGTCGAGATAGGCCTGGCCGGCCTCGGCATAGGCCTTGTCGGGCATGTCGGCGATGCCCCAGGGAAAGCCGCCCTTCATGCTGAGCGGAAACTGCTTGCCCACCGCCGTCTTCAATATGCTGAGCTCGCCGGCGCCATAGACCTGCGGATGGCTGGCGATGATCTGCTCGACCAGCGTGGTGCCGGAACGCGGCATGCCGACGACGAAGATCGGCGTGTCGTCGGCTATCCCGCTCGGCCTGTGCCTTTCAAACAAGGCCTTGTCGAACACCGCCTTCATCGCCTCGAACTCGCCGCGCGTCTTGCCGGCGTCGTAGTCGATGCCCTGGCGGCGGATCGCGTTGCCTTCGGCGAAATAGTCGAAAGCGCGGCCATAATCCCTGAGGTCGTCATTGGCCTTGCCGAGGCCGAAGGAAAGCTGCATGCGCGCCAGGCTGCCTTGCGGCGCCTTGGCGTGCTCCGCCTCCATGCGGGCAAGCTCGGCGTCGCGCTCCTTCTGGCGCTTGACCTGGGTAAGCATCAGCCAGGCCCTCGCCATGCCGGGGTCCACAGCCAGCGCCTGCCTGAAAAGATCCGCAGCCTCGTCGAGATTTCCCTTTTCCATCAGCCCGACACCCAGGCCGTGCAAAAGATCGGCATCCTTCGGCCGGATCGTCAGCGCCTCGCGAAAGACAGCCAGTGCCTCATCCAGCCGGCCCGCTTCCTGCAGCGTTTCGGCAAGCCCGACGCGGGCGCGGACATGGAACGGGTTACGGCCGATCGTGCCGCGATAAATATCCTCGGCGCCTTCGAATTGGCCGAGCTGCTTCAGCGACGAGCCGAGATTGTCACGCGCCGCCAGCTGGTCCGGCCGAATCGCCACCACCTTGCGGAAGAGATCGGCGGCGGCCGCGACCCGGCCGAGGTCGCGCAGCACGGTGCCGAGATTGTTGAGGAAATCCGGATTGTTCGGTTGCAGACGCACCGATTGTTCGATCAGCGCCAGCCCCTCGGCGCTGCGCCCGGTCTGGTGCAGCAGAAGCCCGAGGAAATGCGCAGCAGCCGGGTGGTTGGCCTTTTGCGCCAGCACCTGTCGGTAAAGCGCCTCGGCTTCCTGCCGGCGCCCGGCCTGGTGCAGCTGCAGCGCCTGCTGCACGTGCTGGTCGAGCCCCAGCGGCGGCTGTCCGCCTGAGCCGTAACGTGCGCCTGCCGGTTGTCTCGGATCTCTGTTGATGGGAAACCTGCCGTGTTGTCCGCCTGCCGCGATCTAGGCCATCGCTGCGGCGCGTGCAAGAGCAGACGGCGGTCGCTAGGAAGCAAAACTTCGAACCCGGGGGAGCCTACCGAAAGTCGGCCGGCGTCAGCACATACATGTTCCTGCGGCCGTGCGAGTAGGCTTGGCGCGCAATCTCGTGGATCGACGAACGCTTGGCGTCGAAGGCGCTGAGAAATTCGGCCTCGGCTCCGCTTGCTGCCGGGTTTGCCGCCGAAAGTGCCGCGACCTCGACAAAGAACGGGACTTCGAGCATGCCGTCATGGCCGACGAAACGAATGCGCTTGGCCGCCGCGTCATAGGAGCGGCTGGGATTGGGAAAATTGAGCGTCATGGCTTGCGCGTCAAATCAGGCGGTTGCTTTCGGCAAGCTGGCGCGCCCGCCGCGCCGTGCCGTCGGTGTCGGCAATCCTTCGCCTTGCCGCCTCGTCGCTTCTTATCGTGAGACGCGGCGACAAGACCTTTATCGGCTTTGCGACAGGACTGACTGCAACTGTCGGGACATCCGGTGTTCTTGCGGAGTTCATGACTCTCTTCCTTCCATTGCTAGATAAATACAAATGCCGGAGGAATTTTTTCGGAAGTTCTTCAAACAATTTTTGAGGTGCACCGGGACCGTATCATCGTTCTGCGGATAACTATAGAAAAGTAATTTTGACGTTGGTAGGGGTAAGAGGCCGAAAACTTCTTGAATAAGCCGTATTTTCAGACTATTGGTATGAAACCGTTTTGGGCCATGCTTGGCCCCGCGGTGTCAGGGATTCTCGGCCCGCCAAACTTATCCAAATCGCCGACACCTGGTACCGCAATGCAGGCTCCGCTTCCGGGGCAGGCCGGAAAGAAACTTCAAGGCACGAGAACTTCAAGGCACAAGCGAGAACTTCGAGGCACAAGAATGTCTGCTCGCACCACCCATTCCATAGCGCATTTCGCGGCACCTTTCGTGCTTGGCGGGCTGGATGGCGTGCAGCCGGCCGGCGACTATGACATCGACCACGACGAAGAACTGATCGACGGCATGTCCTGGCCTGCCTGGCGCCGCGTCGCCACTTTCATCCATCTGCCGGCAAGGACAGTGAAAAGCGCGACCAGCCAGCTTGTCGCCATTGACCATGCCGAGCTCGACGCAGCGCTTCGGCACGACCAGGAGAATGTCACATGATCCGCTTCCAGCAGAATGCGCGGCGCACGGACACGCCGGCGCATATCTTCACCGTCGGCCAGACCGTCCGCATGAAGAGCCGCACCGGCCTTGCCCAAAAGACCGCGGAGCTGTTCCAGATCAAGAGCCGGCTGCCGGTCAAGGACGGCTCGCCGCAATATCGCATCCGCAGCGATCAGGAGACCTATGAGCGGGTCACCACGGAAGACAATCTCGAACCGGTCGACAACCCGGCCAACTGAGCCGACGCGCCACAACGCTGCTTCACATGCTGATGATGCCGCAGATCCGCGTCGCCTGCGCATCTCCAACGGGAACGGCGCTGAGCTCTACGCCGGCCCCCAGATGGTGCTTATCCGGCCAGGCTGTAGGTCGGTGCGCTAGCAGGGCCCGTCATCGACGACGCGATAATCCGCCGCGCGGGCTTCGCATTCGTTGGGGAATGTGCGCAGTTCGCCATGGCGACGGGCACAGACTGGGTGGTATTCGCGGGTGCAGAATGTCTGCTCCTCACCGCCACCACCACCGCCGCGGCACTCGCCCTCGCGAATGATGCGGTATCCGGCCCGTTCGGCAAGGCAGGCATTGGCGAAGGTCTGGCGGTCGCCGCCGCGCCGGGCACAGACCGGGTCATATTGCCTAGTGCAGAATTGCGGCCCCGGCCGTGGCGGGCGCGGCCCCGGCCCCTCATCATCCACTACGACGGTGCAGGCTGCGAGAATTACCGACAGGAACAGGATGGAAAAACCCTGCCGCGGAAAGATTGCCGCAAGAAACCGCATGAATGTTCCCTCCCTCGAAACTCCTGCCTGCACAAATGGTGCCTGGGTCAGGCCGATCCTCGTCATTCCGCTGCCAGATGCAACCCCTGTTTGCAACTGGCGAGCCAGGGCGGTATGGCGGCGCAAGCCAAGACAGCACCTGCCCCGCTTGCTGGACCATGCCTGGGTGAAGTCTGGCCGATGACCGCGCAGAGAACCGGGACTATCGGTGCGATGCGTCGGGATGCGCCTGTTGGGGCCGCCCGCGGCTGTGTCTTGCAAGCATCACGTTTCCGTGCGATAAATTTTGTGTTCGGGCATTTGCGACCCGGAGAGCGGAACGTTTTGGACGACCTTTCCCCGATACTGTGAATCTCTGACAGCCCCGTTTTCGGCGGGGGGTTTTACCATGCGCCAATGCATGACTGCCGAAGCAACCACCGGGACTTGCCCACGGCGCCAGGCGGCGGGCGGAACCACCAAGACTGACACGGGTGAAGGAGTTTCCCCAATGGCCCAGACCGGCACCGTTAAATTCTTCAACGCTACCAAAGGCTTCGGCTTCATCACGCCCGATGGCGGCGCCAAGGATGTGTTCGTCCACATCTCGGCGATCGAGGCTTCCGGGCTGCGCACGCTCGTCGACGGTCAGAAGGTCACCTTCGATGTCGAGCCCGACCGTATGGGCAAGGGTCCGAAAGCGGTCAATCTCCGCGCTGCCTGAAACCACAGCGTGCCGCGCGTCCTTTCGGGGTGTGAGGATGCTGCAAGGCTTTTGGAGTGAACTTGAATTCTGTAAAGGCGCGGCGGTTTTCGTCGCGCCTTTTGTGTTCCGGGATGCTTGCCCGCACCCGCAAAACTTTCTCTTGCCGATGGCACTAAAATAAAGGACAAATTTCCGTCCGGGCATTTGCCGGCCCGAGACTGGACTTGTGGGATCAAAGGAGCTTCCCATGCCGCAGACCGGCACCGTCAAATTCTTCAATCACGCCAAGGGCTTCGGCTTCATCACGCCGGACGACGGGGCAAAGGATGTCTTCGTCCATATTTCGGCCGTGCAGGCGTCGGGTCTTCCCGGTCTTGAGGATGGGCAGAAAGTGACATTCGACACCGAGCCGGACAAGCGCGGCAAGGGTCCGAAAGCCGTCAACCTGTCGATCGGCTGAACCACCCCCGGACAGAATGGACGTGGGCCGGTCTGGCCTGCGGTGTTTGCCGCACGCTTGAACCGCCCAGTTAGATGAACCGCCTGGTCAAATTTCGTTCAGCCCCCGTTCAGCCACGGTCGCATATTAATCTTCGTTAAAGCCGGACCGCATCCCCCGAAAACGACCCGGGCCGGCACGAAGGAGACCGACATGAACCGAATTTTCAAGACTGCCATCCTGTCCGCCGCGGTCGTTGCGACCACGCTTGCGACCTTGCCCGCGGCCAATGCCGACGAATGGCGCCATCACCGCCGCCACCACGGCCACGGCGACGCCGTTGCGGCCGGCGTGCTCGGCCTTGCGGCCGGTGCCCTGATCGGCGGTGCGCTCGCCAGCCCACAGCCCCGCTATTACGACCCGGCCTATGATGATGAATACTACAGGCCTGCCCCGGTGCGCCGTTATTACGTGCAGCCGCGAGTGGCCTATGCCGAAAGCTATGCGGAGCCGTGGACCCGCGGCTGGTACGAATACTGCTCGGACCGCTACCGGAGCTTCAACGCCCGTACCGGCACGTTCACCGGCTATGACGGCGAACAGCATTTCTGCACCGCCAATTAGCGGAGGCAGTTTCCCGTCGGAAAAAAGCGCGGTCGCACAGGCCGCGCTTTTTGTTTCCGGCAAGCGGTTTCAGACCAGAAAAGGATTGCTCCGCCGCTCCTCACCAAAACGGCCGCCGGGACCATGGCCGCAGATAAAGCTGATGTCGTCGCCCAACGGCAAAAGCTTCTCCTTGATCGAGGCGATCAGCGCGGCGTGGTTGCCGCCCGGCAGATCGGTGCGGCCGACCGAACCGCGGAACAGCACGTCGCCGACATGCGCGAACTTCGCCGCCCGGTTATAGTAGACGACGTGGCCGGGTGCGTGGCCCGGACAATGGAGCACCTCGAACTCGTGTGAGCCGAACGAAACGGTCTCGCCTTCGGCAAGGAACCGGTCGGGGACACAGTTGCGCACGGGATCGGTGATGCCGTAGCGCTTTGCCTGGTTCTCGAGATTGGCGAGCAGCGGCCGGTCGGCGGCATGCGGACCGATGATCTCGATACCGAGCGCCTCCTTCAGTTCCATGGCCCCGCCGGCATGGTCGATATGGCCATGCGTAATCCAGATCGCGCCGGCAGTGATCGCATTGTCCTCGAGCGCCGCCAGCACCTTGTCGATGTCACCGCCCGGATCGACGACAACGCCTTGTCTGTCGTCCATGTCGAAGAGGATGGTGCAGTTCTGCTGGAACGGCGTGACCGGCACGATGCCGGCGTTGAGCTGACCCATATTCGTCCTTTCACGCTGTCGGAGTGCTGCGCGTCCCCTCGAACGCGTCAGGAGAGCTCCAACCTTGAGGCCCTGATGTAGAGACACACGCGAACGGCGTCCACCGCTCCCACAAACGGCAAACGAAATGGGCGGCCGAAGCCGCCCATTTGACAACCTGAAGCGTCGAAGCTTATTTCTTCATCGCGTTCATGACCGCACCGATGATGCCGGTCAAGATGGCGCCGCCGCCGGCACCGCCAACGATATTTGAAATGTTCAACGCGCTGCCGGCCCCTGCCGCCGTGGCGGCTGCTGCCGGATCGACCGCGCCACCCAGCAGACTGTTGAGGATGGCCGCACCGCCGACGCCGCCGACAGCGCCACCCAGGATTTTGGTAAGCTGCCCCATCGCCGCACTCTTGATAGCCGCACCCACCGCCTGGCCACCGATGATGCCCGTAATCACCTGAATAATGATCGGAAGAAGCGTGTTCATATCCATATTTCCAGTCCCTCCATAGCTGCCAGCCTCCCAGGCCGACGCCATCATGAGACGCCGAATTGAATGAAAGTCAAATGCGCAAACGCTTAAATAAAAGGGGCGGCCCGAAAACCGCCCCTACTTGATAAAAAACCTGTGACTTTCGTTATTCTGCAGCAATCGCGTGGTTGGGTTGAACCGCCGCAGAATAGTCGTTCATCAATGTCTTGGCGATATCGCCGACCTCGAATCGGTACGGACCGATCTCCGAAACCGGTGTCACCTCGGCCGCCGTCCCGGTGAGGAAGCACTGGTGGAAGCCTTCAAGCTCCTCCGGCATGATGGCGCGCTCGATCACCTCCACACCGCGGTCCTTGGCAAGGTCGATGACCGTGCGGCGGGTGATGCCGTCGAGGAAGCAATCAGGCTTGGGCGTATGGATCTTGCCGTCCTTGACGAAGAAGATGTTGGCGCCTGTCGCTTCCGCCACCTGGCCACGCCAGTCGAGCATCATGGCGTCGGCATAGCCCTTGGCCTCGGCGGCATGCTTGGACATGGTGCAGATCATGTAGAGGCCGGCCGCCTTCGATTTCGACGGTGCGGTGCGCGGGTCGGGGCGGCGCCATTCGGCCATGTCGAGCCGGATGCCCTTGAGCTTCTGCGCCGGGTCGAAATAGCTTGGCCACTGCCAGATGGCGATGGCGCAGTTGATCCGGCTGTTCTGTGCGGAAACGCCCATCTGTTCACTGCCGCGCCACGCGATCGGCCGGACATAGGCGTCCTGGAAACCTTGCTTCTTCAACAGCGTGCGGCAGGCGTCGTCGATCTCGGCGACCGAGTAGGGTATCTTGAAGCCAAGCAGGCGCGCCGATTCATGCAGGCGTTCGGTGTGGTCGGTCAGCTTGAAAATTTCGCCGCCATAAGCGCGCTCGCCCTCGAATACCGCGCTGGCGTAGTGCAGCCCGTGGGTCAAGACGTGGATCTTGGCGTCGGCCCATTTGACGAATTCGCCGTTCATCCAGATAAAGCCGTCCAGTTGGTCGAAGGGAACGGATGCCATGGGTAACCTCCCGCGGGCGGCGGCCCGCACATCATTGTGTCGTTGCGTGTTTCGTTTCGGCCGCTGTGGGCGGCCATTGTCTCAAAGCGTAGGCGGATATTTAAGGTCTGGCAAACTCAGGAAGTTCCGGAAAAAACGGCTTCGCTTGCCTTTTCGTTCGCAATCCGCCGAAAAGCTTGCCAAAAATTACCATCGCGCGGAAAATACGTCAATAGTGCTGACATAATTTCCTGCTTCACACGGAGAAAAGATGACGAGCCACGCAGCCGCAGAACCGATCAGGACGGCGATCACCGACGAGGACGGCATCGATTTCGCCATCATCGAGTTGTTTTTCTTCGCCTATCGCGACTTTACCTCCGATCCGGACCAGATCCTGGCCGAATACGGTTTTGGCCGTGCCCATCACCGGGTTCTGCATTTCGTCAATCGCCGGCCCGGGCTGACGGTCGCCGAGCTCCTCGACGTGCTCAAGATCACCAAGCAGAGCCTGGCGCGCGTGCTCAAGCAACTGATCGACACCGACCATATCGTGCAATTGCAGGGCCCTCGCGACCGCCGCCAGCGCGAACTCTACCCGACGGCCAAGGGCCGTGCCCTGGCGCTGGCGCTGGCGCGGCCACAGTCGCGCCGCATCCATGCTGCATTGGAAGATTCCGGAGCCACCGAACGCGCCGTTATCGAACGGTTCCTTGAAGCGATGGTCAATCCGGAACTAAGGGCGCAGATCGACATTGTGCCCGCAAAGATGTCAGGGAAAAACCATGGAGACCATTGAGAGGGTTGATCATCCGACAGCACCGGAAGACGACGCGCCGCATCTGCTGGTGGTCGACGACGACACCCGTATCCGCAATCTTCTGAAACAGTATCTGACCGAAAACGGCTTTCGCGTCACCGTCGCCGGAAATTCCGGCGAGGCGCGCCGCAAGCTCGCCGGCCTCGACTTCGATCTGATCGTGCTCGACGTCATGATGCCGGGTGAAAGTGGCGTCGACCTCACCAAGGCGCTGCGGGCGGAAAAAAACGTGCCGATCCTGATGCTCACCGCACTGTCCGAAACCGACAGCCGGATCACCGGGCTCGAGGCCGGCGCCGACGACTATCTGCCTAAACCGTTCGACCCGCGCGAGCTGATCCTGCGTATCAACAATATCCTGCGCCGCGGCGGCCCCGCGACAACGCCTAAGGTCGAACAGCTGGTCTTTGGCCCCTATACGTTCCAGATCGCCAGGCGTGAGCTGAAGCGCGGCGGCGAGGCGCTCAAGCTGACCGACCGCGAGCAGGAAATCCTGGCGATCTTCGCTGCGCGTGCCGGCGAAACGATACCGCGGCATGAGCTTGTCGGCGATGAATCCGAGGTCGGCGAGCGCACGATCGACGTCCAGATCAATCGGCTCCGCCGCAAGATCGAACGCGATCCGTCCAATCCGGTCTGGCTGCAGACAGTGCGCGGTATTGGGTATCGGCTCAGCGTGGAATAGCCGTTTCTCACCCAAGCGCTTTCAATGGGTTACGCTAAAACTGTCAAACCGAACTGTTTGGTTTGACAGTCTTTGTTCCTGCTCCGTGCTCGACAATAGCGTTCATCGCCTGGTGCGCCAGGCGCACCTGATCGACCGCTTCGGTGTAGCGAACGATCTCATCAAGCTTTTTGTGGCCCGTGATCGCTCTGATCTGGTGGGGCGTGCAGCCGGCTTGCGCAAGTCGTCGGCTACATGCCTTGCGCAAACCGTGCGGTGAAAGCCCCATGGCGCCGCTTGCCAGATCCTCGCGCAAACCAGCTTCGCGGACACAGACCCGGAACCAGTTTGTGAACGATTCGGGCTGGAACGGCTTGTCATATTGCGTCAGCAGAAAAGTGAGGTTGTCCTGGGGCCGGGCATCGAGCGTGCCTTTGAGGTGTGCATGAAGCGGGATCGAGACGGCCGTGCCTGTCTTTTGCTGCCTAATGGACAGGATATCATTCCTGATGTGCTGCCGGCCCATGCCAATCACATCCGAACGCCGCTGGCCAGTGAACAGCAGGAGATCAAGGGCAAGCCGAGCACGGGTGCCCTCTGCGTGCGCCGCGTAGAACGCGACAATGTCCTCCTCCTCCCAGGTGATGAATCCGCCCGACTTGATTTTCATTCGCCGTATCCGGATCGTCGGATCGTCCTTTCGCATTCCCATGTCGATGGCGCGCCCCATCAGGAGCTTCATCATCTTCAGCAGTTCGTTGGCCGCGCCAGGATGTTCAGCCTTCTTGTCCATCATCTTCAAAACATGCTTGCGCTCGAGCTTGACGACCGAAGCAGTGCCATAGTTAAGGCGGAGGCGCTCGAGGGCGTTCCGATATGTCTTTTGGCTCGCCTTGGCTAGATTTCTGAAATCTGCGCTGCCGTAATAGGAAAGGATCAGTGCCTCAAATGTGCCGGGCTGTATGCGATCGGCACCGATCATGGTGGTTGGCGCGGCCCTGCCCGCTTCCCACGCTTTAAGTGCCGCGCTGTAGGCATCCATAAACTCCGTCGAGTATGGAAGCCCTGGCAGGGTGGCGTTCGAGTGTCTGAAATAGTGCCGCGGCCGGCCGATTCTATCAATGAAGGCTTTGACGTGCTTCGGCAACTTACGCTTCATTGGACGAGCCGATCCCACTCGTTGTCGAAATCTTGAGACTCGGAAATACCGCTCAGGCCGTCAAGCGCTCTGTCGAGTGCGCGGACGTCCCAGCGCTTAACGCCAGGAAGCGGCAACGGCGCTGGCATGATGCCGGCACGCACCAGCTTGTCGAAATAACCGACGCTAGCGCCCACGAAGCTGGCGGCTTCTGCACGGCCAAAGACGCGGCGGTCCGATGGCGGCAAGGCGTGTATCAGCGCACAGTTGATCATCGTCATGGCAGAGTTCTCCCTCTACCAACCGATATAGCGCTAATGGCCGGCCAGGAGCGGCAGTTCGAAAAAAAAGTTGGAACCGAAGAAGGCCGAGCGACGAGTAGACTTGCGAGAGAGGATTGAACTCTAGGTATCTCTAATAAAATCAATTACTTACGATGAGTTTTGTAACGTTGTGACGGGCGACAAAATGGCTGGGAATCACTTCTAGCCTGCGGTTCTGGCGGGATGCCAAAAGACCCGCCTCGCCTTTACTGTTTTCTCTCCAAGGCATTCTAGATCAAGCCCTAATTTGAATGCCTGGACCTTCACCGCGCCGCCAAGCACGAGGAACCGAAATACGTTTACGACGATCCGTATGCGCCGTGATGATAGATCAGCGCCGGGCCGGGCTCTCCGCTCACCACATGCCGGACGCTGCCGAGGATCAGCGCGTGGCTGTGGCGAATAATAGTATCCTCAACCGTGCAGTCGACCGCGGCAAGCGCCTCGTCGAGTGCCAGTGCGCCGCTTGCAAGGCTGGACCAGCGAGCGCCCTCGTAGCGCGCCGACCCCTTCAGGCCACCGCGCCCGGCAAAGCGGTCGGCAATCGCGATTTGGTCGGCACGCAGCACATTCACGCAGAAATGCCGATGCCGGCTGATGGCTACCCAGGTAGACGAGTTCAGATTGATGCTGACAACCATCACCTCTGGTTCCACCGATAGGGAATGGGCGGTGGTAATGGTTGCGCCCGTCCGTTCCTCGCCAACACCTGCGGTGACCACGGAGACAGCTCCGGCCAGGTGTCGCATCGCAAATTTCAGGGGAACCCGGGTTTCCACTAAGGTTTCCTCTAGGGGAACGCGTTCGGTCAGTGTCATCTGGATAGCCTCATCGTGTTTGCAGCTTCACGACGCCTTGCGACACAACGCCGTTTGGTATCCCAACCATTGGTGAATTTCGGCGGCGATGCGCTCGGCATGTGCGGTGACTTCGGGAATTCCCATCAGTTCGCCGACGCTGCCTCGCGCCAATGGCCCGCTGACGAAAACGCTGTCGGTCGGGCGCCCGGATGTGCCGACCGCACGGCCTTGGCTGTCGGTCTCCAAACCAAGACCAATCGGGTCGAGCCGGACCAATCCCATCCGCTCGAGCGCCGCAATCGCCGTGTTGGTCCGCAAGATATCGGCGTGCGCCGGTCCGGTCGTCACGACCACACTGTCGAAAGCCTCGACAACGAGGCTGCGTTGGCCACGCAGCCGCTGCCTGACGCAAATGCGTCCGTCGACCTGTTCGGCGCCGACAATCGTTGCGGCGCGATAGGCAAGCCTGCCGTCGGCAACGCCGCGATCAAGCACGGCCGCGATCTGTGGAGCGAGGCGGAAGCGATGCACGTCCCAGAGCGCACGAAGATTGCGCGCCACACATCGCTGCTCGGCCAGCGGCAAGGCCTGCCAGATGGTTTGTCCCTGACGTCGGACGGCATCGAGCACCGGATGCCAGTCTTCGCCCCGACGCTTGGCATCAAGGATCGTTACCCGGATGCGCCTGAATAGTGCCGTTGCGCTTCGTGAAGGAAGGGTCGTGAAATCACCAATTGGATCGGCCAGCATCGCGGCTTGGCTGCGCGAGCGATAGCCGTGACGTGACAGCGCGACGATGTGGCCACGATGTCCCTTGCGGCCGAGCGTTGCAATCACGTCCGCCGACGTCAGTCCGGTGCCAACGACCAGGACACGGTCGTCGCGGCCGATCGCTTCCAGCCTCTCGAGATCATAGGGATTGGCCACCAGCCCGGCTGTGCCAGCCACGGACTTCAGGGGCATCGGCAAGGCCGGCGGCGGATGCGTCGTCGCAATCACCACGGCGTCGGCAGCGAGCGCCCCGCCATCAGCGAGGATCAGACGGTAGCCCTCGCCGGTGCGCTCGACCGATGCGACGGCGGACCTGACATGGCGGATCGTTTTGCTGAGAAGGAAGGGCCGGAGATGAGATTCCACATAGCGCCCGAAAACGCGACGCTGCGGGTAGAGTGCTCCGTAGGCGGCAATAGCCTCGGCATCGTCTACAATGGCTCTGGTCTGCTCCAGCCAGTCGGCAAAGTGGCTGTCCTGGCCGGAGATCAGCGTCATTCTCGACGCCGGCACATTGATACGATGTGCCGGATCGGCCGTGGAATAAGCCAGACCATAGCCGAGCCCCTCGCGGGGCTCGACGACCACGATATCGGATGCACCGGCCGAGAGCAGTCGCGCCAGATGAAACGCAGTCGCCGCACCTGAAAAGCCGCCGCCGACAATCGCTATGATCGGTCCGCTGGCGCTCAAGACTGGCTCGCGCGCAGCGCCGACGGGCGATGGTCGCCGGCCACGGTTTCGCCGAAGGGGCCCATGTTGACGGCCGTGGGCCGCGTTGAGATCTCGTGATCGAGTGGCAACTGCGGCAACACAAGTTCGCCGAAGCGATAGGCTTCCTCCAGATGCGGGTAACCGGACAGGATGAATGTATCGATGCCTATGCGCCGGTATTCATCGATCCGTTCCGCCACCGTAGCCGCATCGCCGACCAATGCGGTGCCCGCACCGCCGCGCACCAGGCCGACGCCAGCCCACAGGTTCGGGCTGATTTCCAGCTTGTCGCGGCGGCCGCCATGCAACCGGCTCATACGCGACTGGCCAACCGAGTCCATGCGCGCGAACACCTTCTGCGCTTCGGCGATCGTCTTGTCGTCCAGGCGGCTGATCAGGCGGTCGGCATCGGCCCAGGCTTCGTCATTGGTTTCGCGAACGATGACATGCAGCCTGATGCCGAAACTCACCTGGCGTCCGGCCTTCTCGGCAAGGCCGCGCACATGGTCGACCTTTGCGGCGACATCGACCGGTGGCTCGCCCCAGGTCAGATATTTGTCGATCTGCTCGGCGGCGACCGCATTGGCCGCCTCCGACGAACCACCGAAATAGAGCGGCGGATGCGGCGTCTGCACAGGCGGGAACAGCAGCCTTCCGTCCTCGATGCGGAAGTGCTTGCCTTCGAAGGCAATGGTCTCGCCGCTGAGCACGGCCTTGTAGATATCGAGAAACTCCCGCGTCACCTCATAGCGCTCGTCATGGCTGAGGAAGATGCCGTCGCCCTTGTTTTCGACCGGGTCACCGCCGGTGACCACGTTGATAAGCAGGCGCCCGCCGGAAATGCGGTCGAGCGTTGAGGTCATCCGCGCGGCGAGCGTCGGCGATTGCAGGCCCGGCCGCACCGCAACGAGGAAGCGGAGCCGCTGCGTCAACGGCGCCAGCGCCGACGCCACGACCCAGCTGTCCTCGCAACTTCGGCCGGTTGGCAGCAGCGCGCCGTAATAGCCGATGGCGTCGGCGGCCTTGGCGACCTGGGTCAGATAGGGCAGGTCGACCGCCCTGCCCCCCTCGGAGGTGCCGAGATAGCGGCTGTCGCCATGGGTCGGAAGAAACCACAGGACCTTGATTCTGTCGGGCATGGCAGTGCTCATGAACAGTCCTTTGTGACTTTACGGCGTTCTCGCTCAGCTCCAGGCGTGGAGCGGCGGATTGACGTCGTTCAGGTAATAGTTGCCGAGGATCGCGTATTTCCAGCGCACCGGATCGTGCAGCGTGTGGGTTCTGGCGTTGCGCCAGTGCCGGTCGAGATTGTGCTCGGCCAGTGTGGATCGCGTGCCGGCGAGTTCGAACAGTTTGTTGGTGGCGTTGATGGCGATCTCGGTGGTGAGGATCTTGGATTCGGCAACCGCGATCTGCGCTTCCGCGACGGTCTTATCGTTCGGATCGGCCACGGCGCGGTCGACCGCCAGCCCTGCCTTGTCCAGAACGGCCTGCGCCGCATTGGCCCGCAGGCGAAGGTCACCGACGGCCTGGATAGTGTAGGGATCCTGCCAGGCATGATCGACGCCGCTGTCGATCCACGCGCGCGACTTGGTGCGCACGAAGCCGACGGTTTCGTCGATTGCCGCGTTGGCGATGCCGAGATCGACAGCAGCCTGGATGATCTGGAAGATGGCGCCGTCGGCCGTCGGCCTGTCGTAGCCCTTGTAGCCGGGGACGAGATGCGTCTTCGGCACTTTCACATTGTCGAGCAGGACTGTGCCGGACAGCGTCGTCTTCTGGCCGAAGCTCGACCAGTCGTCGATGACAGTCAGTCCGGGCTCACCGCGATCGGCGATGGCATACCAGGCGCGGCCTTCGTCATCGAGGGCCACGATCGGCACCAGATGGGCGAGCAGCGCGCCGCTCGAATAGAATTTCTGGCCATTGACCACGACGTGGTCGCCAGCGTCGACGAATTTGGTCTCAAAATCGGCCGCCCGCTTGGAGCCGAATTCGGAGAACGCGTTGCCGAACCGCGTGCCGGACAGAACTTCGGCGAAGAGCAACTTCTTCTGGGCCTCATCAGAGACGGTGCGGATGGCTGCGACCACGCCGAGATGGTTCTGCGGAATCTGGCCGAGCGACGGATCGGCCGCCGAGATGATGCTGATCACCTTTGACAGCGTCACATAGGAGAGCTCCGGTCCGCCATGGGCCTTCGGCACGTTGATCGACCAAAGGCCGCTCTGCGAGAAGGCGTCGAGTTCCTCCTTCGGCCAGATGCGCTCGCGGTCCCGCTTTGAAGCATCCTTGGCGAACTCGGCAGCCAGTTTTTCGGCGACGGCGATCGCCTCGGCATCGGTCTTGATGACATGCGCTCTGGCCGACGGGCGCTCGACCGGAGGCACGGCGACACGCGCGTCGGACGGCTGCTTGGATTGGATGGTCATGCTGCGGTCTCCTGGGGAAAATGTTGCGATGGAAGTGGCGTGCCGCCGAGATAGTAGGTCTTGATGTCATCGCGCTGGCGCAGGTCGGCGGCCGACCCTTCCAGCACGCTCTTTCCGTTTTCGAGCACGGTGGCGCGGTCGGCATATTTCAGCGCCACTGCCGAATTCTGCTCGGCGACAAGGATCGAAAGATCTTCGTCCCGATTGAGCCGCTTCAAAGCGCTGAAAATCTCGTCGACGATCAGCGGCGCCAGCCCCATCGAAGGCTCGTCCAGCACGAAGAGTTTCGGCCGCGACATCAGACCGCGGCCGATCGCCGTCATCTGCTGCTCGCCGCCGGAGGTGAGGCCGGACCGGGTTCGCCGCTTCTCGGCGAGCCTGGGGAAAAGCGCATAGACGCGGTCGAGGTCGGCCTTGACGCCGGTGCGGGAGGACGAACGCCCGAGCGCGCCGGTCAGAAGGTTCTCCTCGACCGTCAGCGAGCGGAAGCAGTGTCGGCCCTCGAGGACCTGGACCAGACCCTTGCGGACGAGGTGAGAGGGGCTTGCCCTGGAGACATCCTCGCCGTCGAAAGTGATCCGACCAGCGGTAACGGTGCCGCGCTCGGCCGGGAGGAGATTGGATACGGCGCGTAGCAGCGTCGTCTTGCCGGCGCCGTTGGAGCCGAGCAGTGCGACGATCTCGCCTTTGCCGACCGACAGGTCGACACCGTGCAGGGCGGCGATGGCGCTGTTGTAGACGGCCTCCACGCGACTGACCGACAGGATCGGATTTTCCGGGCTGGACATCGATGACTCCGCGATAGGCAGGAAATCGCGGCCGGCCCGTGGGCGGGCCGCGAGTTGTTGGACTTCAGTTGCTGACCACTGCTTCGGCGTCTTCGGCCGTGCGGATCTTGATGCCCTTTTCCTGGGCATAGGCTTCGGACGACTTCTCGATGATCGGACGCAGCAGCTTCCAGTCGGGCGCAATCCAGTCGGAGACGACGTTCCATTTCTTGCCGTCCCACTGCTGGAAGGTCACGTAGCCGTCACCTTCGTGATTGTCCCAGGAGACGTTGATGGAATGGAACAGATCCTTAGCGCCGAGCGCCTCGACGCGCGCCGGATCGAGCTTGAGATGCTCGAAGCCCCAGCGCACTTCGTCGCCGGTCAATGTGCGGTTGCCGAACTTGGCCTGCGCGATGCGGACCGCCTCTACATTGAGGATGCCGTTAACGATGCCCAGATTATGGTAGACCGAACCGATCCGGCTCTTGTCCTCAAGGTTACCCTTGCCGGCGTCGTAGACCGTTTTGACGATCTCCTGGACCACCGGATACTGCTCGCCCGATGCCTGGGTGGTGATGGCCGTATAGCCCTTGGCGGCATCGCCCGCGGGGATCACATCCTCTTCCGAATTCGACCAGACATTGCCGACGATGTGATCGGCCGGGAAGCCGGTCTTCTGCGCCGTCTTCAGGGCGACCGGGTTCATCACGCCCCAGCCACGCAGCACCACATAGTCGGGATGCTCGCGACGGATCGTCAGCCACTGCGCCTGCTGTTCGTTGCCGGGATGCGGAACCTCGATCTGCGACAGCTCGAAGCCGTATTTCTGCGAAAGCAATTCATAGATCGGGATCGTCTCCTTGCCGTAGGGCGAGCCGTGATAGAGCACCACGATCTTCTTGCCTTTGAGCTTGTCCAGGCCGCCTTCCTTGGAGGCGATGTAGTTCACGATGCCGGAGGTCTCGCTGTAGGGATTGAGCAGCAGCGGGAAGACGTAAGGGAACACGCGCCCGTCCGTCGTGTCGGTGCGGCCGTGGTTGATGGTGATCAGCGGCACCTTGTCATCGGTGATGCGGTCGATCATGGCATAGGCGATGCCGACCGAAAGCGGGTTCCAGGCGGCGATGCCGGGATTGCTCTTCAATCGTTCATAGACCTCGACGCCCTTCTCGACCTCATACTGCGTCTCGCCCTCGCTCCAGGTCAGCTTGACGCCGTTGACGCCGCCGTCGCGGATGTTGATCAGGTTGAGATAGTCGATGAAGCCGCCGAAAAAGCCGGTGCCGCCGGCGGCGTAAGGGCCGACGCGGTAGCTCTGAAGAGGAAAATACTGTTCGTCGGCGTGGACCGCCGTCGCGCCGAGCACGAAGGCCGTGGCGATCGCCGCTTTTCGTAGGTGACTGAAGAAGGTCATGGATTGCGTCTCCTGAGGTTGTGGTCCGTGAGAGGATGTCGAGCGGCGCTCAGCTGGACCTTGAGCCGATCCGTCGTTTCAGGCGGTCGAAGAGGGCCGACAGCCCGTTCGGTTCCGCGATGAGGAAGATGATGATGAGCGCGCCGAGGACGATGCGCTGGCTCATGTCGAGAACACCCGAATCGAACAGTCCGCCAAACAGGAAGGCGCCAAGCCGCGACAGGATGAGCGGAAAGATGACGATGAACGCCGCTCCCAGAAAGGCGCCGCGTATCGAGGCCAGCCCGCCGATGATGATGATGAACAGGATCTGGAACGAGCGGTCGAGATTGAAGCCGGCCGGCTCGACGGTGCGCAGATAGGTGAAGGCCCACAGCACGCCGGCGACGCCGATGATGAAGGACGAGATGGCGAACGCGAGCAGCTTGGTCTTCAGCACAGGGACGCCGATCACCCGCGCGGCGGTTTCGTTGTCGCGCACGGCGATGAAATTGCGGCCGGTCGCGCTGTTGACCAGGCGCCAGACGAGCGCCGTGAGCACGATGACCGTGGTCACCGAGAGCAGGTAGCGGCCCGTCGCCCTGTCGAGCGAGAAGCCCGCAACGGCAAGGTGCGGCGCCGAGATCACCCCGGAAGGGTTGTCGTTGGAGAACCAGCCGAACTTGGTCAGCGCCCACTGCACGAAGAACTGGGCGGCGAGCGTCGAGACGGCGAGATAGAAGCCGCGCAGGCGCAGGCTCGGCAATCCGAACACGACGCCGATGCCGGCGGCCGAAATCCCGGCCAGGATCATGGTCGCAGCCAGCGGCAGTCCTTCGACCCGAAGGTTGAAATTGTAGGCGGCGAAAGCGCCGACCGCCATGAAGGCGGAGGAGCCCAGCGAAAGCTGGCCGCAATAGCCGGTCAAAAGGTTGAGGCCGACCGCCGCCAGGCTGAGCGCAAGGAACGGCAGCAGGATCGCCTCGACGAGATAGCTCGACGCATAGGCGGGGATCAGGCCGTAGGCCACGGCAATCAGGGCGGCCGGCAGGGCTAACTTCTGCCAGTCGATTGGAAGCCTTGCGGCATCGAGCGCTTGCACGGCCATCGGTCAGACCCTTTCGACAGCCTTCTGGCCAAACAGCCCGGAGGGGCGCACCAGCAGGACGACCAGCGCCAGCGCATAAGCGAACCAGCCTTCGATGCCGCCACCGACAAAGGGTCCGAGGTAGACCTCGGCGAGCTTCTCGCTGGCGCCGATGATGAGGCCGCCGACGATGGCGCCGAGGATGGAATCGAAGCCGCCAAGCACCAGCACCGGCAGCGCCTTCAGCACGATCAGCGACAGCGAGAACTGGACGCCGAGGCGCGCGCCCCACAAAAGTCCCGCGACCAGTGCCACGAACCCCGCGGCGGTCCACACCGTCCCCCAGATCCGGGGCAGCCGCAGCCCGACGGCGAGCGCCGCGAACTGGTCGTCTGCGACGGCGCGAAACGCTAGGCCGATGCGGGTCCAATAGAAGAATGCGCTCAAGCCGGCGACCATCGCCGCGGCAATGCCTGCAGCAAGAAGATCGAACGACGATATCAGGATACCGCCGACCTCGAACGGCGTGTCGTCGATGCCGAGATCGAGCCCGTGCACCTGCGTGCCCCACACCAACTGGGCAGCGCCTTCAATGATGTAAGACAGGCCAAGCGTGGCCATGAACAGCGTCATCGGCGAGCGATTGACCAGCGGCCTCAGCACAGTTCGCTCGATGGTGAAGCCCAGCGCAACCATGACCGCGAGGGTAATGAGCAGCGAAAGCGCAAACGGGATGCCGCGTTCGACAAGGCTGACAAAGGTGAGTGCGGCGAACAGCACCATCGACCCTTGCGCGAAGTTCAGCACGCCCGACGTCTTGTAGATCAGCACGAAACCGATGGCGACGAGCGAATACATGACGCCTGAGAGCAAGCCACCGACCAGCACCTCGATGACGAAGAGGAAATCATAGTAGCTCATCAGATGCCCTCGCCATCTTCGCCTTCGGCGGTGCCGATATAGGCCCGGATCACCGCCGGATTGGCCCTGACCTCGGCCGGTGTCCCGTCGGCGATCTTGCGGCCGTAGTCGAGCACGGCGACGCGGTCGGAGAGCCCCATGACCACGCCGATATCGTGTTCGATCAGGATGATGGTGACGTCGTGCCGGTCGCGCGCTGCGCGCACCAAACCGGCCATCTCGGCCTTCTCGGTCGCCGTCATGCCGGCCATCGGCTCGTCGAGCAGCAGGATCTTCGGCTCGGCGACGAGGGCGCGCGCCAGTTCGACCCGCTTCTGCAGGCCGTAGGGCAGCGTCGCGACCAGGCGATCGGCGACGGCCTCGAGATGCAGGAAGGCGATTATCTGGTCGACCTTTTCAGCGATCGCGGCATCTTCGCGCCGGGCGCGCGGTAGACCGGCGATATGTTCGACGAAGCTGGCGCGCCGGGTGTGGACGCGGCCCGACGCGATGTTGTCGCGCACTGAAAGCCCACCGAACAGTGCCAGGTTCTGGAAGGTGCGCGCGACGCCGAGCCGTGCCAGACGGCTTGCCGACACCCGGGAGAAGGACTGGCTATCGATCGCGATCTTGCCCTGATCGGCGTGATAGAGGCCGCTGATGATGTTGATAAGCGAGGATTTGCCGGCGCCATTGGGACCGATCACAGCGCGAATCTCGCGGCTTTTGACCTCGAGGTCGACATCCCGCAGTGCCGTGACGCCACCAAAGGAAATGCTGATCCCGCCCAGCGCCAGGATCGCATCAGCCTTTGCCGACAGGCGCGCCGGGCGCGTGTCCTCGACGGGACCAGCACCAGCAAGAATGCCGGAAATTTCGGGCGCGCGCTCGTATGCGGCGGCTCCCAGCGAAGCACCAATCATGAAACGTTCCTGATTTTGAAGGCGTGCGGGCGGCGGCCTGAAGGCCGCGCCTGTCCTATTCCGCGGCGACGAGCTCCCTGTCGCGCGCCGCTTCCAGTTCGCGCACCAGAGGGATGACGCGCTTGCCGAAGAACTCCACCTCTTCCTGGAAATGCAGGAAGCCGAGCAGGATCAGATCCGCGCCGGCATCCTTCAGCTTGAGGATGCGTTCGGCAATCTGTTCCGGCGTGCCGATGAGATTGCTGCGGAAGCCGTCATTGTATTGGACAAGATCCTCGAAGGAGGATTTTGCCCAGTTACCCTCGCCTTCCGGCGAGGCCTTGCCGGCATTCTTGACCTGATCGGCGAAACCCTGCACCGCCTCCGGATTGGCCTTGGCGATGATCTCGTCGAGCACGGTGCGCGCTTCTGCCTCGGTTTCGCGAGCGATGGCAAAGGCGTTGACGCCGATCTTGACCTTGTGGCCATTGGCCTTCGCCTTGGTCTTGATGTCGTCAACCTGCTTCTTGATCTCTTCCGGCGTGTTGCCGTTGGTGAAATACCAGTCGGAAACCCGCGCAGCCATGTCGCGCGCCGCGCGCGATGAGCCGCCTTGGAAGATCTCCGGCTGCGGATCGATCGGCTTCGGCTTCATCGAGTAGTTTGTGAAGCGATAGAAGTCGCCCTTTAGCGTGAAATTATCCTCGGTCCAGATGCCGCGGAGCGCACGGATGAATTCCTCCGAGCGGCGATAGCGCTCGTCATGGTCGAGCCACAGCTCGCCGATGGCGGCGAACTCACCGCGGAACCAGCCGCTCACGACATTGACCGCGACACGGCCATTGGTCAGGTGGTTGATGGTGGCTATCTGCTTGGCCGCCAGCGCTGGATTCCATGGGCCGGGCAGGATCGCCGCGATGACTTTCAGCGTTGTGGTCGCCGCAAGCAAGGCATGGCTGAACGATACGGATTCGTGCTGGTTGTCGGCGCCATAGCCGGCCGTGAAGCGTATTTGGCTCAGCGCGTAGTCGAAGCCGTTGGCCTCGGCGATCTGAGCAAGCTTGCGGTTATAGTCGATGTCCCAGCCTGTCCGCTGCTCGATGTTGGAGATGACAAGGCCGCCCGAAACGTTCGGGACCCAGTAGGCGAATTTCACGTCGTCGGAATTCGAGGTCATTTCGTTCGTTTCCCCTTTTGATTGGCTTCAACCGACGCGCGTGGCGACGGCAGTGTTTGCATCACTGGAATTAAGCAAGGAGACCGCTTCGGTAGCGGCCCGTGAGATGCGCTCGATAATCGCTGCGCCGACGATCTTGGCATCGACGAAATCGTCGGGCGCGCCGTAGACGCCGGTCGGGACGGTGACGGCCCCGAAAAAACCGAACAATGGCCGGAGCTGATGTTCGAGAACCAGGCCATGGAATGGACTTCCGCCTGTTGCCGCGAGAAGCACGGTCTTGCCAGCCAGCGCACGGTAGTCGACGAGATCAAACAGGTGCTTGAGGGCCCCGGAGTAGGAAGCCCGATAGACAGGCGTTCCGACCACGAGCAGGTCGGCCTTCTCGACACGCTGGATGATCGCTTCGCCAGACGCGCCGAGCGCGCCACGAGACAGCCCGGCGAAAATCGAAGGCGCCGCCTCGGTGATTTCGATCAGGCCGGTGTCTGCCGGGACGCGCAAGGCGACTGCCTTGACCAGCGCGTTGACCACCGCAGTAGTGCGCGATGGTGTGCTTACGCTGCCGGATATTCCGAGAACCGATAGCCGTGCCAACTCGTCAATCTCCCGGACCCTGCATGCGCATCGGGTCATTTCCAAACCGGGGCAGACGATATTCGACAAAATCTATAGAGATAAGGAACTACGTTCCGATTTTTCGGCCTCGCGGAGAAAAATGCCGTTCTGCTAATGGACGTAGCAATGTCCGTATAGCGACCAGACCGAAGCTCAGGCCATCAATACGGCTTCGCATTCATCCATCACCATTTTCAAACGCGCCTAAGCCTTGGGCAATTAGGTTCGTTGCCATGACCAGTGAAACGATCGCGCCGGAATTGAAAACGACGACCCACCATTTACCGCCGGTCAGGAAGCCGTAGCCGTCGGCGACAGCCAGTCCCCAATCGGCCGACGGCGGCTGGATGCCGAGGCCCAGAAAACTCAGCGTCGCGATCGAAAAGAACGCGTAGCCCAGCCGAGTGACGAACTCGATGAGGATCGTCTCCCTGATGTTGGGCAATATCTCCAGGAACATGATGGCGAGCGCGCCTTCGCCGCCAAGCCGGGCGGCGCTGACATAGTCGCGCTCCTTCTGCTCGCGCACGGCTGCGCGGACGGTGCGCGCCACCAGCGGCGCATAGGCGATGCCGATCACCAGGACGACGGTCAGGTTCGACGGCCCGATCGCCACCAGCGTCATGGTGACGAGAACGATGAATGGAAACGCCATCAGTGTATCGAGCAGCCGCGCGCCGATGGCATCGGTGAGGCCATCGAAATAGCCAAGCACCAGGCCGATGATGCTGCCGGCGGCAACGCCGACCAGCGTCGCCAGCGGCGCGACCAGCAGGATATCGCGCGATCCGACGATAATGCGGGACAGCACGTCGCGGCCGAGCTGATCGGTCCCGAACCAATGCGAGGCATCGGGCGGCGTCAGCATCGCCAGAAAATCCTCGGCATAGGGATTATACGGAACGAAGAGATTGCCTGCTACCGCGCATACGACCCAGAACAGTAGCAGCAGCGTTCCGATCACGACCGATGGGGGCAGCCCGGAGAAGGCACTGCCGATCCTGCGCACCGCCCGAAAACCGGCCACGGCGCGCCGTGATGCGGGAAACTCCGTCAGATCCGTCATGGCGAGATCCGACGGCGTTGCCGCGGATCGAGCAAGGCCAGCACGAAGTCGCCCGCCGCCGCCGAAAGAACGAAGATTGCCGCCATCACCAGCACGCCCGCTTCAAGCATCGGGAAATCTCGCGCCTTGGCCGCGTTCAGAACCAGATTGCCAAGTCCCTGGATGCCGAACAGCGCTTCGATCACAACCAGCCCGCCAAGCATGTATCCGGTCTGCGTCGCCAGCACCGCGATGGTCGGGGTTAGCGCATTGCGCAGCACGTGCCGAAGGATGATCTCGCGCCGCTCAAGCCCTTTCAGGATGGCGGTGCGTGTGTAGTCGGCGGCCATCGCCTCGATCACGCCGGCCCGCGTCATCCGGGCGATGTAGCCGGCAAGATTGAGCACCAGCGGCAGCGCCGGCAGGATCAGATAATAGCCTTGCGTCCAGAAGCCCGCGCCATCCGGCGCAACGCCCGAGATCGGGAACCACTTCAGCCACAGGCCGAAAACGATGAGCAGCATCAGGCCGGACACAAAATCTGGCACGATGCCGAAGGAGACGCCCGCCATCACGATCAGCCGGTCGATGAGGCGGCCGGCGTTGAGACCGGCGATGACACCGCCGCCAACCCCGAGCGGAACGAGGAAGACAAGGATGATGCCGGCAAGTGCCGCGGAACGTTTGAGGCTTTCCATCACGAACGGCGCGACCGGCACACCCATCGACAGCGAGGTGCCGAAGTCACCAGTGACAGCCTTGCTGAACCAGCGCCAGTATTGGACAAGGATCGGCTGGTCGGCGCCCAGCCGCCTGTTCAGTTCCGCCACCGCTTGCGCATCGGCAAAGGGCCCAAGCATAACGCGGCCGACATCGCCGGGCAGAACCTGCCCGGCAAAAAAGACCAGGATACTGACCAGCCACAGCGTGAGCAGCAGTGTGCCGACGCGCGTTGATAGGATGCGGCCGCTCACCATCGAGTGTTGCCGCCTCGCCCAAAACCTGTCCCATCCCGATGGAATCGGGATGGGGCTCTATCTCCGTTTTCGAGCATCATGCCTGGACAAAGGAAACGCGGTCGAGCAGCAGATGCGAGATCGCCGTGAAGCGGACGCCCTCAACCTTCGAGCTGACGATCCGGCTATATTGCGAGAAGTAGCCGATGATCAGCGGCGTCTCGTCGAGCAGCAAGGTCTGGATCTTGCCGGCGGCAAGGCGCTGCGCCTGGAGGTCACGCGCCTTGCTGTAGTCGAGCAGCAGCGCGTCATAGGCCGGGTTGTTGAAATGCGCGGCATTCCAGGTCCCCGAACTCTTGAGCGTTGCGTTGAGGAAGATGTCGGGGGTGCCGCGATGGCCGAAATCGGCGATGCCGAGATTGGAATCCAGCCAGGGCGAGCTGCCGAATTTGGCCGATCCGTAATAGGCGTCCTGCGGCAATACGTTGAGCTTGATATCGATGCCGGCCTTCTTGGCGAAGTTCTGGATCAACACCGCGTAGTCGGGAATGTCATAGGCGCGTTCGGTGGTCAGTGTGACCTCAAATCCGTTCGGCACGCCCGCCTCGCCAAGCAGGCGCTTGGCCTCGGCGATGTCCTGTTTGCGCTGCGGCACCGACGGATCAGCCGAGGGGAAGATCGGCGCGAACGGGGTGTCGTTACCGACGACGGCGCGGCCCTTCAGCAGGCCCTTCACCACCGCCTCGCGATCGAGGGTCAGCGCCAGCGCGCGGCGGACGCGCTTGTCTGTGAACGGCGCCTGGTCGGTCCGCAGATGCACCTCATCATGCGAGCTTGCCTGCACGCTTAGGAGCTTGAAGTTAGGATTGCCCTCGATCGCCAGTTCCAGGCGCGTCGTGCTCGGGATGACATCGAGCTGGCCGGCCTGCAGCGCCAGCATCTGGGCCTGCTCGTCGTCGAAGAACTTGATCTCGACACGATCGGGAAGTGCCTTCTCGCCCCAGTAATCCGGATTGCGCACGAAGCTGGCGGCTTGCTTGGGACGGAAGGATTCGAGCTTGAACGGGCCGGTGCCGTTGAAATTTTTCTCGAAATCGCCGGCATAGTCGGCCGGCAGGATGACGGCGTTATAGACGTCGGAAGAGACATAGAACGGGAAATTGCTGTTCGGACCGTCCAGATCGAAGGCGACCGTTTCGTCGTCGACCAGCTTGGCGCCACCCTTGGACAGGATGCCCTTGTAGGCCGACAAGGCCGACGATCCGCTGGCGGGATCGACCAGCCGCTCGAAGCTCGCCACCACATCCTTGGCCGTGACCGCGCGGCCATCGTGAAACTTCACCCCTGGGCGCAATTTGAAGGTCCAGCGGCTGGCTGTCTCGTTGGCCTCCCAGGACAAGGCGAGCTTCGGCTGGAGCCCGTCCTTCGGATCGTCGAGGATCAAATATTCGCCCACCTGGCTGATCACCCCGATGCTGGCCGGATCCGTGACCGAGACGGGATCGATCGCCTTGGTCGGCTGGCCGAGGCCGACACGAACCGTGCCGCCGGCGGCGGCTGCGGCGCGCGCGCCTCCAAGCCCCTGCGAGGCAGCAAAGCCGGTCAGGCCGAGCAGCGCTGCGTATTTCAGGAGATCGCGGCGCTTGAGAAAACCGCCCTGATACTCGTCGACGGCCACATTCCAGATGTCCCCCGACAGATTGCGCAGTGGGTCGATATCGTTGCGTTTGGTCATGTTGAAACCTCTGTCTGAAATGATGGCCGAAAAGACGGGCTATTCGACGGGTTCGCCGTCGAGATGGATGCGGTCGACCGCCTGCGGATAGAAGGCAATGAGGCCTTTGATCTTGGGCATCTCCGCGATCGGATCGCGGTAGCTCCAGGCGATGTCCGGGCGCACCGAACCATCGCTCAGCAGGCCGGACCAGTAGGAGGCGATGCCCTTGTAGGGACATCGCGTCGTCGTGGTCGACGGCGTCAGCCGCTCCAGCCTGATATCTTCGGGATGAAGATAGAAGCGGGTCGGCAAATGGGTCTCAAATAACAATACCGGGCGATGGCTGTCGGCGATCACATCGCCGTCGAACCAGACCTGCACATGGCTCGAGCTTTGCAGCACATCGATGCGCGCATAGGGGTCGCGGGCATGGACGAAGACCTCTTCGTCCTCCTCGAACCACTGATCGACCGCGTTCCAGGTGAAGGCGATCCGCCCGGCCAAGGGCGACAGGTTCTCATCCGGGGGCGCGACAAAGGACCAGGCAGCATTGGCGGATGCTCTCGATCCCGTGTCCAGGTCCCAATAGGTCGTTTCGCCGCCGACGGGATGCGGCTGCCGATGCTCGGAAGGCTTCAGCAGCGACCGGTCCACCGACGACGCCGGGAAGAAATAGATCGGCAGGAAATGGTTGGAGCGCAGCACGAGCACGTTGCGGCTGTCGGCGATCGTGCGGCCGTCAAATTTGACGCGGACGCGCTTGGGGCTGTGCAGGACATTGACGAGATGCGGGGCCGTGGCTTCGCGCGGCTGAAGTCTGGGTGCTGCTGTCATGATCGTTGCTCCGAAGCGGATGTCAGGACACGGCGCGTGCGTTGTCGCGCTGCTCGGCGAAGCGGTTTGCCGGCCGCGCCAGACCGAAGCGGTCGCGCAGCGTTCCCGGCGCGTATTCGGTCGGGAACACGCCGCGGCGCTGCAGCTCCGGCACCACCTGCTCGGCGAAATTCACCCAGTCCTCGGGCAGCAGCGGGAACATCAGGTTGAAGCCGTCGGCGGCGCCTGAAACGAACCAGTCCTGCAACTGGTCGGCGATCTGTTTGGGCGTGCCCACGACAGTCGGGACCGAACCGCTGTTGGCGAGCTTGCGGGCGATGTCGCGTAGGCTGAGATTCTGCTTCGACCATTCCTTGACCCGGTTGAGCGATGTCCGTCCGCCATTGAACGTGCTCTCGTCCGGCAGCGGCGGCAGCGGGCCATCCGGCGGATAGACTGAGAGATCCAACCCGCTCCAGCTTGACAGAAGGTCGATGCCGACCTGATCGGGAAGCAGCGTCTGCAGGTATTCCTGCCGTTCCCGGCCCTCCGCCTCGGAGGCGGCGACGATCGGCAGGATCCCCGGCAGTATCTTGAAGCTCTCCGGCTTCCTGCCATAGCGGGCGAGGCGCTCGTTGATGTCCTGCCGGTATTTGATGCCGTCTTCCCTGGTGCTGTAGATGGCGAAATGCACATCGGCATGGGCGGTGGCGAAATTCTTGCCGTCCTCGGAGGAGCCGGCCTGGACGATCAGCGGATGGCCCTGCGGCGGTCGGGAGACGTTGAGCGGTCCCCTCACCTTGAAATGCGGCCCCTTGTGATTGATCGCATGGACCTTGTGCGGATCGGCGAAATAGCCGGACGCCTTGTCGAGCAGCAGCGCCTCATCTTCCCAGCTGTCCCACAGCGCCTTGACGATATCGAGGAATTCGCGGGCCCGCTCGTAGCGGAACGCATGCTCGATATTGCCATCGCGGCCGAAATTGCGGGCTTCCTCGTCCATCGCCGAGGTCACCACATTCCAGGACGCCCTGCCCTTGCTGATATGGTCGAGCGAAGCGAACATGCGGGCGAGATTGTAAGGCTCGCTATAGGAGCTCGATGCCGTGGTGATCAGGCCGATATGGCTGGTCACCCCGGCAAGGGCCGACAGCAGCATCAACGGTTCCAGGCGAGCATTGGCGTAATGGGCGACGCCGCTTTGCACCGAATCCCAGATCGCGACGTGATCGGCGACGAAGATCGTATCGATCCTGGCGCGCTCCGCCGCCTGCACGAGATCGCGGTAGAAGTCGAAGTCCAGCACTTCCCGGCCCGGCGCCCGCGGATGGCGCCACGACATGCGATGATCGCCCTGCGGATTGAAGAAGAATGCGCTGAGGATCATATGGTCTCGAGCCATGCCGGCCTCCTGCAAAATCTGCTCAGGAGACCATCGCGGTTCCGGTCAGACCGCTATCCACCAATCTCCCGATCCGTGAAAGGTAGATTGCGCTCCAGCTTAATTCGAGTAATTTTATAGAGATTATATGTTGTGAAAGCGGAAGCGATTGCCCTTGATGGCTGCGCGCAAAGAAAGTGGTTTCAAGCTCCCCAATGTCCTCATCAGTTCTGAACGTAGAGCAGCTTTCTATCACCTATGAGGGGCGAAAAGGATCGCATCCCGCCGTCAGCGGCGTATCGCTGCACATAGGGGAAGGCGAAGCACTCGGCCTGGTCGGCGAATCAGGATCGGGAAAAAGCTCGGTGGCGCTCGCCATACTGCGCTATTTGCCGAAAAACGCCCGGGTCGCGGCGTCAGCGCTTGAATTCCAGGGACGGGAAATCCGCGAACTCTCAGCGGAACAGCTTCGCAAGCTGAGGGGCGACCATATCGCCGCCGTCTACCAGCATCCGGGTGCGGCGCTCAATCCGGCGATGACGATCGGCCGGCAGATCATCGAGACGATCCTGCGGCATCGCCCGTTTCGCCACGAGGAGGCCCGCTGGCGCGCCGCCGATCTGCTAGAGCGTGTCTGGGTCGGCAATCCGGACCGGGTGCTCGATCTTTATCCGCACGAGCTTTCCGGTGGCATGCAGCAGCGCGCCAACATCGCCATCGCAATTGCGCTCGATCCGGCGCTGCTGCTGCTGGACGAGCCAACGACGGCGCTGGACGCGAGCGTGCAGTCGGAGATCATCGCCATCCTCCACGCCCTTCGCCGAGAGCACAAAACCAGCATTCTGCTGATCAGCCACGACATCAACATGATCCGCCGCTCCTGCGACCGGGTGGCGGTGATGCAGTCGGGAACCGTGGTCGAAAGCGGCGCCGCCGGCGATGTCTTCGACAACCCCTCTCACGCCTATACGAAGGCGCTGATCGCCTCGATCCCGGCGCTCAACTACACGAAGCGGAATGGAAGACTGGCGGAGGCGGACGGCCTGCCATCGCACTCGGCGGTCCAGAATGAAGACGCCGGCGAGCGCAAAGAACGCCGAATCGCGATCGCCTGCAAAGGCATCAGCCATGCCTTCGGCAGCCAACCGGTGCTCAGCAATATCGATCTCGACATCGGCCACGGCGAGACCTTCGGGCTGATCGGCGAGTCAGGTTCCGGCAAGTCGACTCTGGCAAGGATCGTCACCGGCCTACAGATGCCAGACGCCGGATCGGTCGAACTGTTCGGCAGGACGGTCGCACCGCGCGTCGAGAAGAGAAGTCTTGGCGAACGCCGCGATGTGCAGATGGTTTTCCAGTCGCCGGATCGCACGCTCAACCCGCGTCAGCGGATCGGCAGGATCCTCGGCCGCCCGCTACGCCGGCTCGCCGGCCTGCGCAGCAGTGAAATAAATGCCCGCGTCAGCGATTTGCTGCAATCGGTTCGCCTTGCCGGCGCCACAGCCGAGCAGAAGTCGCGATCACTATCCGGCGGCCAGCGGCAACGGGCGGCCATCGCACGGGCCTTCGCCGGCGTGCCGAAGGTCGTCGTGCTCGACGAACCCACTTCGGCGCTCGACGTTTCCGTCCAGGCAACCGTTCTCAACCTGCTCAACGACCTGCAGCGCAACAAGGACACGACCTATCTGTTCATCAGCCACGATCTCAGGGTCGTCCGCTACATGGCCGACACGATCGGCGTGCTGTATCGCGGCCGCCTGGTCGAAACCGGCTCATCCGACCAGATTTTTCACGGGCCCAATCATCCCTATACGAAACTGCTGCTGGCGGCGTCTTCAGACGATGCAGCGCCGAAGATCATCTCTCAGGGCGACATCGCGGCGGGCCCGAACCAGGGATGCGCCTTCGCCGGCCGTTGCTCGCTCGCTGTTGCCGATTGCCGGAAAGCGGAACCGCCTCTCAGCCAAGCTGGCGACGAGCACCTGATCGCATGTTGGCGGCTCGACCAAGGTTCATGAAGGACGGATCATCATTCTGAAGATCCGTCGCGCTCGCGAGAAAGGCGCGATGGAGCTGATCGCCATCGCAAAGTGCGAAGAGACCGGGAGCTGCGGCCGTTCGAGGCGCGGATAGCAGAAAGCTTGGCGATCAAGCATCCACCGTAGTCACAGGCAAGGTCGCATGGCATTTCGTCTGAGGCTCGCTCCTTACAAGCCAATGTCTACAAGTTCGATAGACATTTGCTAAGAAGCCGGTCATACTGCCCTCTTCAAGTGCCTGACTTTTCGCCGTCCATGTTCGCAGGATCAGGAGATGACGATGACGCAGACATTTCTGGAAGCCGTTCCGGGCTGTATCAGGATCGTGATCGGCGCCCTTTTCCCGCCCATGGAGCTTTCACGTTATGCGCCCGACCAGGCGCAGGCGGACGACGCATCTGACTCCGAGGCGAAATTTCGCCGCTCAGGACGGGATGAAGCCTTCTATTGGGGCATCGGCACTTGCGGCTATTGGGTAGGCGCCCGTCGCATCCGGCCATAGACCAATCATCGAAATGCGGGGCTTACCTGGCAGCATTGGCTGGCTGCCGCGATCCAGGAGGAGACCGATGACCACACGCCTTTTACCCGCACTGCATGAGGGCCATGCTCCGATTCATTTGCACGGAGCCTTCGACGATGCCTTGGAAGCTTACCAGACCTGGATTCCGGGAACGGACGAGCCGCACGTGGAATTTGAGGACCAGATGGTGCCGATCAGTTCGGTCTTCGGCCGCATGCGGACCTGCACCGATATTCTTCCTTGGCGCATCGAGGGCGATGTCCTAGAGGTTGTCGGCAATGCACTGGTTTTCGGCGGCGAAAAGGCGATCACTTACGCCGATGCCGCTCTAGTCCTTCGCGCTTTGTGCGTGAAGCGACTCCGGAGCGACGACGTCGGCAACTAACAGGCGACGCTGCGTAGGCTCCCGTCAAAGCCGGAGCCGGACACAAGGGCAGCTCGGCTCCGTATCATTCAGCCAGTATGCGTCGCGATCTGTCCTGATAGCCTTTATTTGCTCAGTCGGTCATGCGCGGCGATGGCTATAGCTCTGCATGGTGCGGATAGACTGGTCCTGCGAGGAAGGATTGAACTCTGAATATCGCTATTTTTTTCAATGATTTTTGTAGCATTGTGACGGACAGCAAAACGGTCGATAAAATGCCCAACTGCGTCGAGCAGTCCGCGCGCGAACACTACTCTTTGGTGGCGATAAGGTCTTTTGCCGCCAAACCCCCAACTATGGCAGAAAAGCAGAAACAGAGTATGAATGATGACAAGATTATCCCTATGGCAACCGAGATGCCTGGTCCACTTCTCCAAACGAGATAAGCATACAATAGAGAGCCAAACAAACAACAGGTTCCTGTAAGAATAAACATTAATATGTTCGCCTTTGCGGAGAATTTCAATTCCTTGCTTTCAAATCCACATAGATAGCCGGAACCGACAGCCGCCGCGTTGACAAGATGCAAAAACTCCAAGCCTGGAGGGACCGGAAAACTTGTGTATGACCAAATCAATGCTCCGGCGGAGAGTGCTGCTGTAATTGCAACATTCATCACGGGCCCCTCGTGACCGGCAGAGCAATTCGCGTGCTGAATACCGGCTGCTTTTTGGAATCAAATATTACGACGTCGGACTGCCTTATGCTTGACACCAATTCGCCGAACCCGAATCCATTAATCGTGCCATTTGCAAAAAGTGCCGCATTATCGTTCAGATCCGCGCGATCTAGAAAGGCCTTCATCACCACCGGGTCTTGGGCAAAATTACCCCAACTCGAGTAAGCGGTTTGTAGTTTATTTTTATTTGCAATGTCATAAAAACTTTTAGTTGTTGCGTCCGACCAGTATTCATTCGCGTTCATGATCCCGACATAATAGCCATCGGAAGCTGAAAGGCCCATATCTACTATACGATTATCCTCCATCTTAAATGAAAATTCTAAGCTGACATTTTTCTTACCTTCTTCAGAATCGTAGGTGAGACTTACCTTGCTCGCCGCGGATTCATTCTTTGCGGAAACGTGATCAACCGGTGTATATGCGGATGCTCTTTGCTCATAATTGGCATTTCCATACTTAATAATCGCCTCATAGTCGATATGATCGTCGATCGCACCGTCCACGTTATATATCGCGCATGCAATTGCTCCAGCTGCCAAAGGATTAATTATATTGAACGATATCGATCCTTTTGGCCAAGAAACGCTAACACCCCTCTCTTGGTTGTTGTTCTTTACATAATTCCATATAAAAGTTTGGTCTTTTGTGCGCTCAACATCCGATGCATAAACCAAGTCTTCGCCATTTAGCACGATTTTTCCTGTTTGTGCGGTCGGCGGCGTGGAATCATAACCATCGAGGGGGCACTCAGCCCCGCGCGTTCCATAACATGAGGACAAGACCACAAGGATAGTCGCTGCGTATTTCATAAGCACCACGAACCGCCTCCCCCAGCGCATCAGTTTCCATCTAGTTAACAGTGAGCTCAGTCCTGAGCAATCGAAACTGCTATACTTCTGGCACGGGATTCCCTGCCACGAGTTGGGACTTGCCGACTACCCCAGAAACAGCGCTCTTGCTCTGTAGATTAAAATGATGGCCTAGCGGCGGATAGGGTATCGTAGGGTATCGGTTGCAGACGATGGGACGGCCGAGGTCAGCACAACGACTCGCATGGTATTCCGTCGCTGTCCCGATCGAGCTTGCCGCCCCAAGGGCAATTCTCAAGATACCACCGTGCCTCGTTGCAAGAGGCAATTTGCGAACACTTCAGCCGCGGCTGACAGGACCAACTTTGCGCGAGCACTGTCGGCCAGATCGTCATTTGCGACAACGGACTTCCGGGGAGCGAAAAACCGCCATGCTGTTCAATCATGGGTTCCCCGCGTAACGAGAGGTGCTCCCAGACAAAATTGTCAGAGCCGTAACCAGGCTAGTCACTGATCGCTTCATAGTTCCCCACGCCCAGGCCTTGCGCATATCGCCCCACGACTATGGCCTTATTCGTAGCAGTTGCCCCTCCCCGAAAATCGTCATCGCCTCGAACGGCGCCAACCGGCAGAGCGAGCCTCCGCTTCCGTGCAAAACCACCTTTCGCCTTTTGATTCGGAAATCCGGGTTGCGTCGTAGAATTTCTGCCCTGGCAGGTGATAGATGCGCTCGCCTTCGGCTGAAATATTGCCTTTGATCTTGCAGGCGGTGTTGCCCATTGCGAACAGTGGCGCGCTCGTCGACTGCAGGTTGTCGCGGTGCTCAGCCCGCCACTCCCATGGCACCTGGAAAGATCCTGACCAGATTCCGCGCCTGGCAGCCTTGGCCGTCGCTTGCTGACCTGCATAGGCGCCGCTGCTGTATTTCGGCCAGTCAAGGGCGTTTCCGTTCTCGACCAACCAGCCGGCGATGTTGACACCGTCTGATCGAGCGCAGTTGCCGACGTATCGGCCATATCGATCCCAACTGACGAATTCGCAGTGGACCGGGCGTGATTCCGAGAGAAACACTTCAAGGGCGGCGGCGGCCTTCGCGCCGCACTGATATCGCAAGCCCTTCGCATCTTCGCATTGTTGAGCAGACTCGGGCGCATCGATGCCGTTGAAGCGGATCCGCTGACCGTGAATTTCGATCGTGTCGCCGTCGGTCACCGATGCAATGCCGACAATCGGATCCGCACCAAACATCGAGCCTAGCAATGGCGTCATGGGTGCTGCGGGCCTACTGCCTGAAACGAAATAACCTGCGATCCCCACGGTCGTTACGAGCGTCAATAGTATCTGCGGCTGTCGAAAGACCGACCGCCTGGCATTTCGTCTTAAACGCATTCAGATATCCCCGGCACGGTCGGGAGAGATCATGCCGTCGTTTTGGCTCGGTTGTCGAATCGCGAACCCACTACGCTGCAATGCTGCCGCGCAGCGGATTTGATTCTATTTCGACGGAGACCCTTCTAGATGTCCGTGTCTTGCAAGCGTTGCATGGTCTTTGTCAGCAACGCGTCAAACTGTTGTCGGGGCCATCGCCTGCTAACAAACATGCGCGCGAGCTAATGTAAGTGCAGTATCATCTGCAGAATTAGTTTGGCAATCGCCGTCGGCGCTTGCTTACATTCTTGCACTAAGCGATATTGCCCTTGGGCAAGCAATAAGTGGGGTATGGAAACTGTGAAGCGATTCGTTTTGTTGATGGCAATGTTCGCTGGCGTGGCTGGATGTGCCACGCCTCCTGACAAGATCGCAGGAGTTCCGAATGCCGGCCCCTGCACGCAGGCGGACCGAGAGCGTTTGGCCGTCATATCAAATCAGCAAAACAAAGCTGCGACAGGCGACGCCTTGGGGGTATTTCTCATAGGAGTGCCCGTCTCCTCCATGTCAGGAGGCGACCACGAAACCGAGATTGCAATACTCAAGGGGCGCTGTGGCGCGCCAAAAACCTAGGCTCAGGTCGGATCCTGTGAAGAGGCTGAAAGGTGGTTCGCCGACCAACGTCGCGATGGCGCGGTTCTCGATGTGAAATAGAGGATGAGATTCCGTCTCAACTGCCGACGAACGGACGGCCCGGGCCATGCCTTCTCTGGTGCACACCGGCGCCCACCCGTGCGCAAACGCTGAGGTGATCGCAACCTCGTCGCCAATGTTTGTATCCTCCGCCTTTTGAGGACTCTGGTGCTGCCGGCCAGTTCGTTAACTGACAGCTATATGCCAAGCGGGTTGCTTAGCGATCGCGGATACGCTCGTCCGCACTCGCAGCCACCGCCGCCGCGCGACTTCGCTTTCGCGTGGGTCGAGGGGACTTTAGCAGCTTCTAAAGTGCAGTTTCTGCGACAGAGATCGCCCCCCAACGTCTGCCGAAGACGGACGGCGACGCCTGAGCCTGAACAATTGGCTCAGACTGCACTTGTTTCGGAACCGATTCGATCCAGCCATATTGATTCAAATCGCAGCGTTCGGAGTGCAGGTGCATGCTTACGGAGCCTGGAGTTGGCCGGCTGTCGTTCATTGAATTCCAAATGCCCACCCTGGTCGAGAAGCCACCCAAGGGCGACGGATGGATTCATGAGATCAAATACGACGGCTATCGCACACAGCTGATAATTCAGCAGGGTGCCGTGCAGGCCTTCACGCGAAACGGCTTCGACTGGACCGCCAGATACAGCCCAATCGTCCGGGCTGCGGCTGAACTGAAAGCAAAGCGGGCAATCATCGACGGCGAAGCAACAGTGTTCGGCACCACGGGGCGTCCGGATTTCCACGCGCTACGCCGGGAACTTGGAAAGGCTGAGTCGACAAAGCTGGTTTTCCACGCATTCGATCTCCTTCACCTCGAGGGCAAGGATCTTCGGCAGCTTCCCCTCCTCGAGCGTAAGCGGGCATTAGAGCGTCTCTTGAAGACCGCGTCCCCCGCGCTCGTGTATGTCGATCATCTGGAAGGCGACGGCCCGACTGTGTTTGAGCACGCTTGCGAAATGGGCCTTGAGGGGATTGTTTCGAAGCGTGCAGATTCGCCTTATCGCTCCGGTCGGCAGGACAGTTGGCTCAAGCTCAAATGCATCAAGAGCGACAATTTTCCGATCGTCGCCTTCGTCGAGAAGCTAGGGGCACAGCCGCGTAGGATCGCCTCGCTTTATCTCGGCCGCAGAGATGGCAATCGCGTCCACTACGCCGGCAAGGCGCAGAGCGGCTATAGCCTTACCGATGCACGCGAAGTGCGCGAGCGCTTGGACCCACTAATCGTCGACAAATCTCCGCTCGCCGAGCCGATAGACAAGCCCAAGGCGACGTGGGTGCAGCCGACCGTTGAGGTCGAAATCGAGTATAGCGGCACCACCGATGACGGGCTGCTGCGCGAAGCGGTGTTCAAGGGCCTGCGCGACGATCTGAGCCCGCCGGCCGGCGCGTCATTGGTCCGCAAGACGCCGCCGTCCAATGAAAGTTCCGGCGTCCCCCGCGAGAACATTCTACAACTGCTGCCCGGCGCCATCGTGCCGTCGAAAGAGGAGCTGATCCGATATTGGAAGAAGGTGGCGAAAAAGGCGCTCGTCCATCTCGGCCGGCGGCCGCTCAAGCTGGTTCGCCACTCTCACGGGGTCACCTTCTATCACAAAGGCAAATTGCCCGAAATTCCGGAGGCCGTGCACCAGCTGCGTGTCCAGAAGCGCGAAGGCGGCGAAGGCGTGAGGCTGTGGGTCGATGACCTCGATGGCCTGCTTGGCTTGGTCGAAATAGGCGCCGTCGAACTGCACCCCTGGAACGCCACCGTCGACGATATCGAGCGTGCCGACCGGGTTGTCATCGATCTTGATCCTGGCGAAGGCGTCGAATGGGAAAGGGTCGTGGAGACGGCACTGACGCTCCGGGACATGCTGCACTCAGAAGGTCTCGATAGCTGGCCGAAGGTGACCGGCGGCAAAGGCGTGCATGTGATGGCGCCGCTGAAAGCTGTGATCACCCACGACGCCGCTCGGCAGTATGCCCGCAGGCTGGCGCAGCAACTGATCAGCAAGCATCCCGATCGCTATCTCATCTCGGCCGCGCCTTCCGCCCGCTCTGGGCGGATCTTCCTCGATTATCTCCGCAATGGGCGCGGGAACACGGCAGTCGGTGCCTATTCGCCACGGGCTCGTCTAGGCTTTCCGATAGCTGCCCCGGTCAACTGGAAACAGATCGAACAAGGAATACCGCCGGACGCGTTCACATTGGGCAGCCCGTTCGTGCAAGCGCGAAAACTCTAGCGACTTCCCGAGAACGCCTGACGACTGCGGAACAAATCATGATCATTCTCATTGTAGGATCATCAAGGAGATCCGTCATATGGCCGACCGGAAAAATCCAAAAATCGAGGCATCGGCAGATATCGAAAAGGATCCGGAAGATTGGGTCAGCGGGGATGATCCAATGACGCCGGCACAAGCCTCCTATTTGAAAACGCTGGCCGAACAGGCCCACGACCCTGATGCCTATGCTGACGGGATCAGCAAGGCCGAGGCATCTAAACGCATTGATGCCCTCCGGGAAAAGTTGGGCTTGTAGTGCCCGCTGGCCGGTTTCTCATCTCCGGCGACTAGGAGCCGATCCCGTCGGCTTTGCACAGTTTTGCTGCTCGTCGTAACCGGCACAGTTGGGGAGCGGCCCGGCGGCTCAAACCTGGCGCCAGCAGGTTAAATCCTGCTGTCGCAACAGATCAGGACGGCCCGAGGACGACGATGGCTAGCAAGGCAACAAAAAGAACAAGGGCACAGCCGTCTATGGCGTGGAGGAGGGCGGTAAACATGCCTCGGAGTCTTGAGGGCAATGTAGTCAGAGCGGCGGCTTGCGATCGCTCACCGATCACATCATCAGCCTTCGAATGTTTCGGCGGAACTCCGGGTCAACCATATTCCCGAAAGTTTCGAGGACACCGAACCCGAAAGCCCGATAGCACGAGAGCTGCATGATAACGAGACCACTCAAGGCGAACACAACCATGGCCTGGATAATCACGAACTCCGGCACTTTCGGAAGACCGAAGGTGACCAACCACAGCCCCAGTCCGATTGAATAGAGCAAGGCGAGAAGCCAGATCCAAAGCGTGAAGTTGACCTCTAAGGGCCACGACCGAAGACAGGCTTTCCAGAGCATGGTCAGAACACTGGCACAACCTCGGCGATTGTCCCAGCACAACCCCCTCGAACCAGGGGCGGAGTTTGTCACCCCCGCCCCTTCCCAGGCCCAGCTTTATCAGGCCTCGGTCGTCTTGCGCGACGAACGTCATGTGCTCGACGCCGTGCGGTCCCAGATCGCCGCCAGGACCGGTTCGGCATCGGTGGCGAATTCGCCGGCCGAAGGGGAAAGGAGCGTCCTCCGCAGCAGCCAGAAGTCCGTTTCGACCGAAAGCTGAGACGGCTTCGCGTTCTAATCCGGTGCGTCTCTGAGAGTTGTTTTCTTTCGTGGAACAGGCGTCCAATCGGAAATCGCATCAACGTCAACCGTGACCAATCCACCGGCTTTGAGGGTGACTTTGCGGTCGTCCTCATCGATGCGGGTGACCTCGCCTGTAAGCTGTAGCTCGTCACCAGGTTTGGCCTTCTTGGGCACGGGGATCGAATAGGGAAAGCCGTATGACGGGATGCTGACGCTTGCTCGGCCGTCGTCCAGCAGCTTCAGCACGGTCACGGTGATCGACACTTCGTCGCCGACATTGATTTCCGCAATCTCCCAAGCCATTCCTTGATTCTGGCGCGGCATTAAAGGTCGTCAAGGTCTTGCTAATGAGCAGGTGCCGCGCGGCCTAGAACGCCTTGTCCGCCGCGTCAAGCCGCGCGCAAATAGTCGACAGCATTTTCGTCAGCACAAACCGGATTTCGGAGAAGACTTTGGACGAGCGTCAAGGAATATGCCGCGTCAGCGGTGAGCCCCAAAGCGAGCTGGACCTCCGTCATTAAATCCGACAACTTAGCTCGTGCTCAGCATCCTGCTTTGCCAATCGGGCGAGATAATATGCGACTTAGTTTGGCCGGGCCAATTCTCCTAGGGATGCTGCTGCGAGCTCCTGCTGGAGCGACCGAACATTGCGTAAAGAGCAAGAGTCCCGACATGCCGGGCATGGCGATTGTAATGGCTGTGTCGGTTCATGTGCTCGCAGAACGCCTTTGCAACGCCCGACCTAGAACATGCCGACAGCCAGGTGAAAGATCTTGCACTGTCAGAGTTAGGCGGGTGCGCCGGACTGAGCCGCTCATACCAGGCCTGAGCCTGGCCGACGATGGGATCGTCGTAGCGGCCAAGGTTGAGCTCCAAGTTCTTTGTGGCGCCCGCTCGCGTGAGGTTCGACGAGCCGGCAATAACCCCACTGCCGCCTCCAAGGGCTTCAGCGCACGGAGCGAAGATGTAGGCCTTGGCATGCATGAAGGCTCGCTCGTAGCGTCGCGTCTCCATGCAACCCGATTGCAAGACGCCGATCAGACTCTTCAGTGCCTGACGCCCTGGGCGCGTCGCCAGTCAGTTCGTGCAGCGCGAACAAACCCTCGTTGCGCAGCCCACTCGATCGTTTGTTCGGCAGGTTGAAGGCCCGACTGAAGTATCAAGCGCGTCGAGCATGGCGGTTAACTCGTCGGGTGTTAAACCCTCCGCACGCTTGCAAGATGGTGTATCTGATTTCAGCACAATATTTCTCCTCGCTACGACACCATGAGATGCGTGCGGAATTCAACTTGATCTAGGGTCGGGAATTCGGAAGCGCCGGTGCGAATGGACTAGCCATTGCGTGACGACTTCAAGGCTCGCAGGCTGGCTACTTGTAGGCTGGGCAGGCTGGCAGGTTGACTTGCTTCGTTAGCGCGTAGGTGCCTTTGGGGCGAGCTGGGATGCCTGGCAGCTGGACAGGTCGCGGCATCTACTCCGCTTTTGAGACTATGATAAGCGGACGCTTACTATTTAGCAAGCGCCTACTGCCAGGATCGGCGACGTCCGTCGCAGCTTTCAACTATCAGATCCGGCAGCACGCCAAGCCTGTTAGATATCACATCGCGGCATCCGGGCGATCGGGCATCTTTGGCTGCAATGTCCCGCCCCCAACAACCGCAGATCAGCCTGCACGGTCTTGGGCTCGCGAACGCTTACTTGTCTAGCGCAATGAAGATCGACTCGTTGAGCCAGACGGGAAGAGCAACTCGGCCCTGTTGAGTTCGGGAAAAAGATTTATATGTGTCTTATTAGCTCTCAAACGAAACGGCGGCAGCCCGAAAGCTGGTTTGACAATTTGGGAATAAAGCCTTTGTTATCAATGGCCGGTAATCGAGCGTTTGACAGCCTAACCACTTGAACTGCCACTGCTGTTCCAGAACGGCTCAGCGTGGAATAGAATGTCGCCGACAGCGGTCCTTTGCCGGGCCGCCGGTGAGCGAAAGACGAATGGCGACCACGCAACTCGAACGGCCGGGAGATGGCGGCTTGAGCGCTCGTGCGACGCGGGCGCTCAAGGCCGTGCCGCGCGCCTGGAACCGTTTCTGGCGCCTGGTGTCGCTTTACATGCCGAAGCGGCTCTATGCCCGCTCGCTGATCATCGTCATCGCGCCGATGATCATGCTGCAGTCGGTCGTCGCCTTTGTCTTCATGGAGCGCCACTGGCAGACCGTGACGCAGCGCCTGTCGCAGGCCACGGTGCGCGACATCGCCGCCATCATCGACCTGATAGAGACCTATCCTCACGACGCCGACTACGCCAACGTCATCCGCATCGCCCAGGATCGCATGCAGCTGAAAGTCGACCTCCTACCGCCCGACCCGCTGCCGCCTCCCGGGCCAAAGCCGTTCTTCTCGATCCTCGACGAGATCCTTTCGTCCGAGATCACCCGCCAGATCAACCGTCCGTTCTGGATCGATACGGTCGGCAATTCCAATATCGTCGAGGTCCGCGTCCAGCTCGAGAACAAGGTGCTGCGCGTCTTCGTGCGCCGCAGCCAGGCCTATGCATCGAACACCCATATTTTCCTGATCTGGATGGTCGGCACCTCGCTGGTGCTGCTGATGATCGCCATTCCCTTCCTGCGCAACCAGATCCGGCCGATTCTGACGCTGGCCGAGGCGGCCGAGAGCTTCGGCAAGGGCCGGCCGATGCCGCGCGATTTTCGCCCGCGCGGAGCCGAGGAAGTCCGCCGCGCCGGCTTTGCCTTCATACAGATGCGCGAACGCATCGAACGCCAGCTCGAGCAGCGTACCGCCATGCTGAGCGGCGTCAGCCACGATCTGAGGACCATCCTCACCCGCTTCAAACTGCAATTGGCGCTTGCCGGGACCAAGGCGGCCGATACCCAGGCACTCGACCAGGACATCGACGACATGCAGTCGATGCTGGAAGGCTACCTTGCCTTTGCACGCGGCGAAGCTTCGGAAGACGCCGGCCAGTTCGATCTCGAAGCCTTCTTCGACAAGCTTCGCGAGGAGGCCGCGCTGCGCAAGCGCAAGCTATCGACCGTGCTTGTCGGCGATCCGCATGTGCATGTGCGCCCCAATGCCTTTGCCCGGCTGCTGTCCAACGTCGTCGGCAATGCATTCCGCTATGCCAAGACGGTGGAGATCAATGCCAATCATGGTCGCGGTTCGCTGCTCGTCACCATCGACGATGACGGCCCGGGCATTCCGCCCGAAAAGCGGGAGGATGTATTCAAGCCGTTCGTGCGGCTGGACGAGGCGCGCAACCTCGACGCCAGCGGCACCGGCCTTGGCCTCTCCATCGCACGTGACATTGCCCGCAGCCATGGCGGCGACATCGTCCTCGAACGCAGCCCGCTCGGCGGCCTTCGGGCGGTGATCAAGGTCCCCGCTTGACGGCAGCGACACCCGGCCTTCATCGGCCCGTCATGAAACCATGGTGAAGAGCGCCAATGAAGCGCGCAATCCTGATTGATTCGGCCCTGCGGCCTCATTTCGACCCCGCACCTGCCCGGGTGCGCTGGTGCGACGCCAGAGCTGCGGCGTGGTCGCCGCTCAGGCGTCGCGGCGAGGCAATGAAGCTTGCCGCCAAGGGACCGCCATGCGCATCCTGATGGTCACCGACGCCTGGCGCCCGCAAGTCAACGGCGTCGTCCACACGCTGGAGCGCCTCTCGGAGACCCTGAAATCCTTCGATATCGAGACGGACTTCCTGACGCCGAATATCTTTCGCACCCTGCCTCTGCCGACCTATCCCGATATCAGGCTGGCGCTGACGACGCCGCACCGCGTGGCGCAGCTGATCGAGGCACGCAAGGTGGACCACATCCATATCGTCACCGAAGGACCGCTCGGCATTATGGCCCGGCGCTACTGCCGCAACGCCGGCCGCCCGTTCACGACCAGCTATCACACACGTTTTCCGGAATATCTGAGCGCGCGCCTGCCGGTGCCTGAAGCATGGGCCTATCGCTGGCTGCGTGATTTCCACAATTCAGGACAGGGCACGCTGGTTGCCACCCAGTCGCTTGCCGACGATCTTGCGGCGCGCGGCTTCACCAAGCTCCGGCCGTGGACGCGCGGCGTCGACACCGATCATTTTCGGCCGGACAAAAGAAAGGACCTGGGATTTCCCGGACCGGTCTTCCTCTGCGTCGGCCGCGTCGCGATCGAAAAGAACCTGCCGGCCTTCCTCGACCTCGACCTGCCCGGCAGCAAGTTGGTCGTAGGCGAAGGGCCGGAATTGGCGAAGCTGAAGGCCAGATATCCCGATGCCCATTTCCTCGGCCATCGTCCGAACGACGAACTAGCCGAGATCTACGCCTCGGCCGATGTTTTCGTCTTCCCCAGCCGTACCGACACGTTCGGCAACGTCATCATCGAGGCGCTGGCCAGCGGCACGCCGGTCGCAGCCTATCCCGTCACCGGACCGATCGACATCGTCGGCGACGGCATCGGCGGCGCGGTATCGGACGACCTGCGGCAAGCAGCGCTCGCCGCCCTTCACGTCGACCGCGCCGAGGCGCGGCAACGCGCGATGCGCTACAGCTGGAAGGCCTGCGCGGAAATGTTCATGGAAACGGTCGAAGAGGCGCTGGGTACCAGGCGTAAACTGGCTGCGTGAGCAACAGCGCAGCTAGAACAATCTGCCTCCGTCCGGCACCTTGCGCTCGATCGCGCCAAGCACCACCGCGCCCTCTTCATCGGGAAAGCCGAGCGTCAGCACTTCCGACATGAATGGCCCGATCTGACGCGGCGGGAAATTGACCACAGCGAACACCTGCCGGCCGATCAGGGTTTCGGGCGTATAATATTTCGTGATCTGGGCCGAGGATTTCTTCACCCCGATCACGGGACCGAAATCGATTTTCAATTTGATCGCCGGCTTGCGCGCCTCGGGAAAAGGCTCGGCCTCGACGATCGTGCCGGCGCGGATGTCGATGCGGTCGAAATCGGCAAAGCTGATCTCGGGTTTTCGCGCGTTGCTCGAAACCATCGACGGTCAGGCGTTTCCGTAGGTTTCGAACAGCACGCCGGCCAACGCATCCTTGGCCGAAGTTCCTGACCAGACGACGAACTGGAACGCCTGGAAATAGCATTCGCAGGCCTCCAGCGCCGACGACAGCAGCACCTCGACCTGCTGGCTCGACGGCTCGACCCCACCGGCCAGCAGCAGCGACTGGCGGAACATGATGGCGCCTTCCTGCTCCCAGAGGTCGAAATGGCCAAATAGCATCTGCTCGTTGATCAGCGAAAGCAGCCGCATCACCTCGAGCGCACGCGCCTCCGGGACCTTGATGTCGAAGGCGCAGGCCAGGTGCAGCGCCTCATAGTCCTCCATCCAGGAGAATGAAACGTGGTAGTCGGTCCAGCTTCCGGCAACAGAGATCGAGATCTCGTCGTCGCCGGCCCGCTCGAAGGACCAATCGTTGTTGTGCGCCACCTGCTCGATAACATCCACCGGATGGATTTCGCGGGAGAATTCGAGTTCGAGAAGTTCCATGAAATGCTTCCTGTCGTTCTGGGAGCGCCACCACACGCTCCGCGGGAGAGGCACACTCGAACAATTCTGCCTAGAACTCGGACGGCCAGGACTTCGTCAACGCAAAGACCCCGGACCGGACCCCACCGCCCGGCGCATGACCCTGCTCCGAATCATGCAACAAATTCAGTCTATTGATCGGGAGTCGCGTGACCAGCCAAATTTTTCGCACTGCGTCATTCGCATGTGGAAAGGCGCTGTCACAAAGATTCACGCAGTACCGGTAAGCGATTCACGACAAAGCGCTTTTTGCGATCCGGCTTTGTGGAAAAGTTTAACGATTTATTTCTTGTTATTTTTTTGCACGCGGCTTTGCCGCAGCCGCAGGCGCTGGTTGACCGGTCAATTCGGCAAGCCTGGCCTCGAGCGCCTCGATGCGAGCGGCGAGGCGGGTGTTTTCTTCCCTGGCCTTCGCCGCCATGTCGCGAGCGGCCTCGAATTCCTCGCGCTGCACCACGTCCATGGAGTTGAGTATGCGCTCGGCCTGGCCCCTGAAGGCGGTCTCCACCTCGCGCCGCACGCCTTGCGCGGCACCGGCTGCATCGGTCATCAGCTTGGCGAATTCATCGAGAATGCGGTTCGGTCCGGTCGCCATGGCAAATCCTCGCTTGGTCGAATTGACGTAGTGGCGCACGATTCGGAATGCAAGCATATGCTTGCCTTGACCCCGCCAAAAGCCTGCCGCATGGTCCGCGCCCGAACCTGATTGGGAACCCGGAGACCCTGTTGAGCGAATATTTGCTGCCGCTGGCCGCCCTGCCCTTTCCCAACATCGACCCGGTCATCGTCCGGATCGGACCGCTGGCGGTGCATTGGTACGGCGTCGGCTACATCGTCGGCATTCTGTTCGCCTGGTGGTATGCCAAGCGCCTCGTCACCAACCCAAAACTGTGGCCCGACGGCACCCTGCCGATGAAGCCCGTCGACCTCGATGACTTCATCGTCTGGGCAGCCATCGGTGTGGTGCTCGGCGGACGCACCGGCTACGTGCTGTTCTACGACCTGCCGCGCTACATTGCCAATCCGCTCGATATCGTCGCCGTCTGGCAGGGCGGGATGTCGTTTCATGGCGGCCTGATCGGCGTCATTCTCGCAATGACGCTGTTTTCCCGGTCTCGTGGCATCCGCACATGGTCGCTGTTCGACGTGGTTGCCGCCGGCGTGCCGGTGGGGCTTGGCCTCGTTCGCCTGGCAAACTTCATCAATTCCGAACTATGGGGCCGGCCGACCGACGTTCCATGGGCATTCGAATTCCCCAATGGCGGCCCATTTGCACGCCATCCGAGCCAGATCTACGAGGCGCTCCTCGAAGGGCTGGTGTTGTTCCTTGTCCTGCGCTTCCTCACCCATTCGCGGCTCAAGCTGAAGACGCCGCGCTTCGTCGGCGGCGCCTTCATCGCCGGCTATGGCGCCTCGCGCATCTTCGTCGAATTCTTTCGCGAGCCCGACCAGCAGCTTGGCTACCTCCTTGGCACGAGCTGGCTGACCATGGGAATGGTGCTGTCACTGCCGATGGTGCTGGCCGGCATCTGGGCGATGGCTACAGCCAAGCCGGTGACAAAACCGCAGCCGGCATGACGCGGCTGAAGACCCGCATCGCCGAGCTGATCGGTGCCGTGGGACCGATCCCCATCAGCGAATACATGGCGCTCTGCCTGTTCGATCCGCAAGACGGCTATTATACGACACGTGAGCCGTTCGGCGCCGCCGGCGACTTCGTCACCGCGCCGGAGGTCAGCCAGATGTTTGGCGAGCTGGTCGCCATCTGGCTCTATCAGGCGTGGCTGGCGATCGACCGGCCGACGCCGGTCGCCATCGCCGAAATAGGCCCCGGCCGCGGCACGCTGATGAGAGATATGCTGCGCACGCTTTCGCGGCTCGATCCGACGCTTACCGCCAGCGCATCGTTCGCCTTGATCGAGACCAGTCTGCGGTTGACCGAGGTCCAGAAACGAACGCTTGCCGGCACGTCGGCCACCATCGCCTGGCATGAGGCCGTCGACACACTACCGCAGGGGCCGCTTCTGATTGTTGGTAACGAGCTGTTTGACGCGGTGCCCATCCGCCAGTTCGTCCGCGCTGGGGCCGGCTGGCGCGAGCGGATGATCGGTCTCGACGATGCGAACCGGCTGCGCTTTTTCGTCGGCGCCGGCTCGCTTGACCCGATGCTGCTGCCGGAGGGTGCCGAGAATGCGCCGCAAGGTGCCATCGTCGAGATGGCGCCAGCCCGCGCCGCCCTGATGGCGGCCATCGCCGGGCGACTTGCCGGATTTGGCGGCGCCGGCCTGTTTCTCGACTACGGTCACCTCCAGCCCGGGATCGGCGACACCTTGCAGGCCTTGCGCAAGCACGGTCATGAGGACGTGCTGGCCAATCCGGGGCAGGCCGATCTCACAGCCCATGTCGATTTCGCTGCCCTCGCGGCAACCGTTCGGGCACACAGCCTCGATGCCCACCTCTCAACGCAAGGTGAATTCCTGCTCAAGATGGGGCTTCTCGAACGAGCTGGCCGGCTCGGCGCCAATGCCGATGAGGCAGCTCGCGAAAAGATCGCGGCCGACGTCGAGCGCCTCGCCGGCCCGCTGGCCATGGGCGAACTCTTCAAGGTGCTTGCCGTCCTCCCTGCCGGCATTGCCGTTCCGCCGTTTCCAAGCACGGATTGACTTTTCGCTGCCGCCTCTCTCACTCTCCCGTCTCCGACTAGCGCCCGACATCAACTGCGCCAGCCTTCAACTGACCAGCCTTCAACTGCGCCCCTTCAACTCGCTTGACGAAATCGCCCATACGGACAACAAAGCCGCCATGCTGAATCAGACCAAACCGGATCCCGTTCGGTCGCCCTTGCTTGAAACGGCGCAAGGCATCCGCCACGGCTACTTCACGCGAGTCGGCGGCATTTCCAGCGGCATCTACCGGGGCCTCAACATCGGCACCGGCTCGAACGACGACCAGACGCTGGTGCGCGAGAATCGCCGCCGGGTCGCCGAATGGATGGGCGTGCCTGCAAACCATCTGCTGACCGCTCACCAGGTTCATTCGCCGGACGTCGTCATTGCCAGGGAGCCTTTTGCCGGCGAGCGGCCCAAGGCCGACGCCATTGTCACCGACCGGCCGGGCATTGCCGTCGGTGCCTCGACCGCCGACTGCGGACCGGTCCTCTTCGCCGACGCCGAGGCGCGTATTATCGGCGCCGCCCATGCCGGCTGGAAAGGCGCTTTCACCGGAGTGCTGGAAAACACCATCGCGGCAATGGAAAGCCTCGGCGCCCGGCGCGACCGCATCGTCGCAGTGCTCGGTCCTTCGATCGGCCGACGGAATTACGAAGTCGGACCGGAATTCGTCGCCCGTTTCGTCGACGCCGATGCCGGCAATGCTCGCTATTTCGCGCCCTCCGCAAATGCCGGACATGCGATGTTCGATCTCAACCGCTACACGGTCGACCGGCTGACCAAGGCTGGCGTCAACGCCGAAGGACTTGGCCGCTGCACCTATGCCGAGGAAGAGCTTTTCTACTCCTATCGGCGCAGCACGCATCGCAACGAGCCCGACTACGGGCGACAGGTTTCGGCAATCGTTTTGGAGGCTGACTGATGGCGCTGCATTTCGAACGCTCGGAATTCGACGCGCGGCGCGATCGACTGATGATCGAGATCGCCGAAAAGAAGCTCGACGCCGTCCTGCTGTTTGCCCAGGAAAGCATGTATTGGCTAACCGGCTACGACACCTTCGGCTTCTGCTTTTTCCAGTGCCTGGTGGTCAAGGCCGACGGCTCGATGGTGCTGCTGACGCGTTCGGCCGACTTGCGCCAGGCGCGCCACACCTCGATCATCGACAACATCGTTTTGTGGACGGACCGCAACGGCGCCAATCCGGCGGTAGATCTGCGCAATCTGCTCAACGAGCTTGACCTGCTCGGCGCCCGGATCGGCGTCGAATACGACACCCACGGCCTGACCGCCTATAATGGCCGGCGCCTCGACGAGCAGTTGCAGACCTTCGGGCAGATCGCGGATGCCTCCGGCATTGTCAGCCGGCTACGGCTGTTCAAGAGCCCGGCAGAAATCGCCAAGGCGGAAAAAGCCGCAAATCTGGCCGACGACGCGCTGGACGCAGCACTGCCGCTGATCAAGCAGGGCGGCGATGAGGCGCTGATCCTCGCCGCCATGCAAGGTGCGATCTTTGCCGGCGGCGGCGATTATCCGGCCAACGAGTTCATCATCGGCTCCGGAGTCGACGCCCTGCTTTGCCGCTACAAGGCCGGTCGCCGCAAGCTCACCAAGAACGACCAGCTGACGCTCGAATGGGCCGGTGTCTTCCACCACTACCATGCGGCAATGATGCGCACGGTGTTGACCGGCAAGGTATCGAAACGCCACCAGGAATTGTTCGATGCCGCCCGCGCCGCGCTACTTGCAGTCGAGAAGGCGATGACGCCCGGTAATACGTTCGGCGACGTGTTCGACGCCCATGCCCGCACCCTCGAAGCCCACAATTTGACCAAGCACCGGCTCAATGCCTGCGGATATTCGCTCGGCGCCCGCTTCACCCCTTCCTGGATGGATATGCCGATGTTCTATCAGGGTAATCCCGAACCGATTGCGCCGAACATGACGCTGTTCGCCCATATGATCATCATGGACTCCGAAACCGAAACCGCGATGACGCTTGGCCGCACCTATCTGACCACCGAATCCCAGCCGAAGCCGCTGTCCCGCCATGATCTCGACTTGATCGTGCAGTGAATCCATAATGGAAAGAGTGTGAGGGGCGTTCGTCGCCAAGGAGTTTTCAGGCTAATGAGACGATCGCATGTGACGACCGTGTCATTGCTCGTGGCGCTGGCACTGGCGGCCTGCACCAATGCGAAGGACGTTCTCGAACCCTCGGCCATTGCCCCGCAATCGACGCAATCGCTCTCCGGAGCCGGAGGTGCCGCGACGCCCCCCGCAACTCCGGCTCAGCCTGCCGGCACTGCGCAAACTGCAGATACAGCGCAGCCTTCCGCTGCAGCAGCCGTGCCGCCCGCCCAAAGCGCGGCTGCCATTGCGCGGACCCGGCTGCAGGTGGCGCCGATCGTCGGCGCCTCGGTAGAAGCCGCGACACCGCTGACCGCCGAGCTTCAGACACGCGCCAGGCAGCGCGGCATCACCTTGGCCGGCAGCACCGACCAGACCCCAACACATGTGCTCAAGGGCTATTTCTCGACCATGACGGAAGGCAAGGACACTACCGTCATCTATGTCTGGGACATCTATGACCCGGCCGGCAACCGGCTGCATCGCATCAACGGCCAGCAGAAGGCGCCGTCTGTTGGCGGCGGCGAAGGCTGGACGGCGGTCGCCCCGGCGACCATGCAGGCAATTGCCGACCAGACAATCGACCAGTTCGCCACCTGGCTTGGCGGCGGCGCCGGCTGACCTGGAGCATAATTCCGAAAGTGAAATCCGGTTTTCGGAAAAGATCATACTCAGACTGAAAGATAGAGCTATCCCGATTCCGTCGGCATCGAAGTGGACCTATCGCCGCATCGTCAAGCCGTAAGCGTTTATTGAGATTAGCCGGCGGATTCCCGTTCACGACGCTTGCAATACCGGCGCGGGCCGCTAAAAGCCCGACTAAGAGGCTGGAGTGCTATCGGAGTCTCTCAATCCTTCGCCAGGAACGGTGCATGAAGCTCTTCGCGGGCAATTCCAACAGGGTGCTGGCCGAATCAGTCGCCCGCTACCTCAACATTCCGCTGGGCAAGGCCAGCGTCAGGCGCTTCGCCGACCAGGAAATCTTCGTCGAGATCCAGGAGAATGTGCGCGGCGAGGACGTCTTCATCCTGCAGTCCACCTCGTTCCCGACCAACGATCATCTGATGGAACTGCTCATCATGATCGATGCCTTCATGCGCTCTTCGGCCAAGCGCATCACTGCGGTTATTCCTTATTTCGGCTATGCCAGGCAGGATCGCCGTGCCTCGGGCCGCACACCGATCTCGGCCAAGCTGGTCGCCAACATGATCACGAGGGCGGGCGTCAACCGGGTGCTGACCCTGGATCTCCATGCCGGCCAGATTCAAGGCTTCTTCGACATCCCGACCGACAATCTGTTTTCCGTGCCGGTCATGGCCCGCGACGTAAAGGCGAAATACAAGCAGCTTGCCAACGTCATGGTGGTGTCGCCGGATGTCGGCGGCGTGGTCCGCGCCCGCGCGCTCGCCAAGCGCATCGACGCCCAGCTTGCCATCGTCGACAAGCGCCGCGAGCGCCCCGGCGAATCGGAAGTCATGAACGTCATCGGTGACGTGCGCGGCAAGGATTGCCTGTTGATCGACGACATCATCGATTCGGGCGGCACGCTGTGCAATGCGGCCGATGCGCTGCTTGCCGACGGCGCCACCAGTGTCACTGCCTATACTACCCATGGCGTTTTGTCCGGCGGCGCCATCGCCCGCATCGGCGCCTCGAAACTGCAGGAACTGGTCATCACCGATTCCATCCAGCCGACCCAGGCAGTGCTGGACGCCGCCAATATCCGCGTCATCTCCATCGCCGAATTGATGGGCGAGGCGATCTCGCGCACGGCGACCGAGGAATCGGTGTCGAGCCTGTTCGATTAATGCGTGTCGCGCAAAGTGCAGCGGTTTTGCGATAACGACATGCATAAAAGCAAGAACCCAAAGCGCGTCGCATGAGGCCGGTCGAACGCGACGCCCTTCAGGGCTGCGACTCAGGCCGAGCCGGACCGCTTATTCGCCGCACACCTTCGCCAGCATCACGGGCGCCCCGCATGTAACCGCGTGGCGAGGCTCCCAGCATGCGCTTGAACATGGTGATGAACGCCGGCACGCTGTCATAGCCGAGATCGAGCGCCACCCTCGTGATCGGCTCGCCGTCGGCCAGCCGTGGCAGCGCCGCGAACAGACAGGCCTGCTGACGCCAGGTCGACAGCGACAATCCGGTCTGGCGGTGGAACGCGCGGGTGAAAGAGCGGCGGCTCATGCCAACGATAGCGGCCCACTCGTCGATCGTCGCATGCGGTGACGGTGCCGAGACGAAGCGCCGGCATAGCGTCGCCAGCCTTGCATCGGACGGGAACGGAAGGCCGAGCGGCCGTTCCGGCAGGTTCGGGATTTCGTGCAGCAGGAGCTTCATGATCAGTCCGCCCCGCCCCTCCAGCTCGGCGCCTTGCGGCAGCTTTTCCGATTCCACGATCAGGCTGTGCATCAGGTCGGTGATGCCGACGACACGCAACCCGTCCGGCAGGCCGGGAATGGCCTCCGGCATCACATAGACGGACCGCATGCTGACGTCGCCCAGCATCTCGACGGAATGTTCGGTGCCGGCGGGGATCCACATCGCGTGGTCCGGAGGCACCATCCAGCGCCCATGCCGCGTCGTCACCAGCACGACACCGACCAGCGCGTGCAGCAACTGGCTGCGGCTATGATGGTGCCGTGGCACATGGTAGCCGTCCGGATATTCGGTCGGCAGCGCCACTGCCGGCCCTACGGCCTGCTCCAGCCATTGCCAGCGACGCTCATGCAACAGCCCGAGATCGGTGTCGCCCGCTCTGAACATTTCCCTGCCATGCGGCATCAGCTATGGCCCACTTGCGAAACTATTGGACCAAACCACGAAAGAAGTCGCGTGACAAGCAACGTATAAGGCTGCGGCCTATAAGACCGCCTGCGGGAGCGCCCGCCAAAAAGACCACGGAGCCTGCCTTGACCGATACCACAGCAACCGCCGACGCCAAGCCGGCAGCGGCCAGCCACATTTCAGCTCAGGCGACGGCCTTCACCGTCATCCTGGCGGTGAGCTTCTGCCATTGCATCAACGACATCATGCAGTCGCTGCTGTCGGCGATCTATCCGCTGCTGAAGGACAATTACGGTCTCGATTTCTGGCAGATCGGCCTTTTGACTTTCACCTTCCAGGTGACGGCATCCTTGCTGCAGCCGGTGATCGGCATGATTACCGACAAGCGGCCGATGCCTTATTCGCTGCCCTACGGCATGGCTTCTTCGCTGATCGGGCTGGTCGTGCTGGCCTATGCCGGACATTACTCGCTGCTCCTCATCGGCGCCTCGCTGATCGGCATCGGCTCGGCGATCTTCCACCCGGAATCCTCGCGCATCGCCCGCTTCGCCTCCGGTGGCCGGTTCGGTCTTGCGCAGTCGCTGTTCCAAGTCGGCGGCAATTTCGGCCAGGCGATGGGGCCGCTGCTGGCAGCCTTCATCGTCGTGCCCTTCGGCCAGACTAGCATTGCCTGGTTCGCCGGGGGCTCGCTGATCGGCATCATCGTGCTTTGGCAGGTCGGCGGCTGGTACAGCCGCCTGCATGCCGCACAGGGCACCCGCAAGGCGGCAGGTTTCGTCTCGCCCTTCCCGCGCCGCAAGGTCCTGGGCGCGCTGGCGGTGCTGACCTTGCTGGTATTGACCAAGAACGCCTACATCGCCAGCCTGTCCAGCTACTACACCTTCTATGCCATCCATAAATTCGGCGTTTCGGTGCAGATGTCGCAGGTCATGCTGTTCCTGTTCCTCGGCGCCTCGGCCCTGGGCATCCTGCTCGGCGGCCCGTTCGGCGACCGCTACGGACAGAAGGCGATGATCTGGTTCTCGATCGTCGGCGTGCTGCCCTTCACGCTGGCCCTGCCCTATGCCAATTTCGAGTGGACGATGGTTCTCACCGTGCTGATCGGCCTGATCCTGTCCTCGGCCTTCTCGAACATCGTCGTCTTCGCCCAGGAACTGGTGCCCGGCCGCGTCGGCATGATCGCCGGCATCTTCTTCGGCTTCGCCTTCGGCATGGGCGGCATCGCCGCCGCCGTGCTTGGCGTCGTCGCCGACATGAAAGGCATCGATTTCGTCTTCCAGGTCTGCTCGTATTTGCCGCTGCTCGGGCTACTGACGGTCCTCCTGCCTAACATGAAGGAAGCGAGGAAGATGGAGGCGGCGGCCAGCTAAAAATCAGTTCATCTTTCGGAATTGATACGAGTGCGCGACAGTTGCCGCGCCCTCGATGATTCTTTCATCATACGCCGGGTGAAAAGCCTGTTAGAGAGGGTCACCCCTGAAGGCAAAATTTTGGTCAGCAACGCCTTCAAGTTGAACATACCGGGCTCAACCCTGATGCTGCGCAGCGCTCCGCGCCAGGAAAGGCAATTCGCTTATGTCCAGACTAAAAGGCAAGGCCGCATTGATTACCGGCGGCACCAGCGGCATCGGCCTGGTGACGGCGCGACGTTTCATCGAGGAAGGTGCGCGCGTCGCTATCACCGGAACAAATGCGAGCCGTCTCGAGGAGGCGCGCACCATCCTCGGCAGTGATGTGCTTGTCATTGCCGCCGACGCCGGAGATGCTGCTGCCCAGAACGACATAGCGCGGCGGATCGAGGAAACCTTCGGCAAGCTCGACGCTCTCTTCCTCAATGCCGGTATCGCCGACCTGCGCCCGCTTGGCGACTGGACCGAGGCCGCGTTTGACAGGAGCATCGACGTCGACCTCAAGGGGCCGTACTTCCTGGTCAAGGCGCTCGTTCCGCTGTTTTCGAACCCGTCGTCGATCATCCTCAGCGGCTCGGTCAACGCGCATATGGGAATGGCTGGAACGCACGTCTATGCGCTGGCCAAGGCCGGCATGATTTCGCTCGCCCGGACGCTCTCGGGCGAACTGATAGAACGCGGTATTCGCGCCAATGTGATCAGCCCGGGTCCGATCGACACTCCGCTCAACGACAAACTTGGGCTGGACCCCGAAGCGGCGAAGGCGCGTGCGAAAGCTGTGGTCGGCCTGGTGCCTGCCCGTCGTTTCGGAACCGCCGAGGAAATTGCCAACGCGGTGGTTTTTCTTGCTTCGGACGAATGCCCGTTCATGGTCGGTGCGGAAATGCTGATCGATGGCGGCTTGAGCATCGCCTGACATCGGCACGACCTGACACGAGATCACCCGCAGATGGCGGGTTTTTTGTTACGTTCTGAAAGGCCTTACGCCCTGAAGAAGGCCAGCATGTCGGTGTTTATAACATCGGCATGGGTGGTCGCCATGCTATGGGGGAAACCCTTGTAGACCTGTCGCCTGCCATGACTTGCACCCTTTCCCGCCTTCGGCTATAGAGCCGCCACCCGCGTAGACACCCTTGGAGGCAACGCGGCGGAAGGCTGCCTTCCCTTGTGATCCCGAACAAAGGTCCGCTTGCTTATGCGGCTGCCGGCTTTCGGATATGCAGGCCCGGCGGCTTTCGACGTTTACGGCCCAGCCACGCTGACCGTGAGCGCTCCAGAACAACGCGAAAGGAAATGCCATGAGCCACGATACTTACGAGCTCAAGGCCGAAGCGCGCGAACAGGTCGGTAAGGGGTCCGCCCGTGCAGTTCGCCGCAACGGTAAAGTGCCTGCAGTGATTTACGGCGACAAGCAGCCTCCCCTGGCGATTGCGCTGACCTATAAGGACATCTACTACAAGATCCATGGCGGCGGGTTTCTGACCACGGTCGCCACGATCGATGTCGACGGCAACAAGATCCAGGTTCTGCCCAAGGATTTCCAGCTCGACCCGGTCAAGGATTTCCCTGTCCATGTCGATTTCCTGCGCATCGGCAAGGATACCGAAGTCAATGTCGACGTGCCCGTGCACTTCATCAATGAAGACAAGTCGCCCGGTATCAAGCGCGGCGGCGTGCTCAACATCGTGCGCCACGAGGTCGAGTTCCACTGCCCGGCCAATGCGATCCCGGATTTCATCACCATCGATCTCACCGGTACCGATATCGGCGATTCGATCCACATTTCGGCCATCACCTTGCCGGCCGGCGTCAAGCCGGTGATCTCCGACCGCGACTTCACCATCGCGACCATTGCCGGCTCCTCGGCGATGAAGCCGGAGGCCGCGGAAGAGACGACTGAAGCGGCTGAGCCCGAAGCGGCCCCTGCCGCCGAAGAGAAGTAACCCCTTCCCGCCCGGAGGCGACGATGCTTGTCTTTGCAGGCCTCGGCAATCCGGGCGCGAAATACGCCAACAACCGGCACAATGTCGGCTTCATGGCGGCGGACGCGATCGCCCGCCGCCATTCCTTTTCGCCCTGGTCGAAGAAATTCCAGGGTCTGATCGCCGAAGGCACGCTTGCCGGCGAAAAGGTGATCCTGATCAAGCCGCAGACCTTCATGAACCTGTCCGGCCAGTCGGTCGGCGAAGCCTTGCGCTTCTACAAGCTCGGCCCTTCGGCGCTGACTGCCTTTTATGACGAGATCGACCTTGCCGCCGGCAAGGTGCGGGTCAAGGTCGGTGGCGGTTCCGGCGGCCACAACGGCATCCGCTCGCTCGACCAGCACGTCGGCAAGGATTTTCGCCGTGTGCGCATCGGCGTCGGCCATCCCGGCGTCAAGGAAATGGTGCACGGCCATGTGCTTGGCGATTTCGCCAAGGGCGACCGCGAATGGCTGGACGTGCTGCTCGACGCAATCGCCGATGGTGCCGGATTGCTTGCCAAGGGCGACGACAATTCGTTCATGAACCGCGTGACGCTGGCGCTGCGCGACAAGCTCACGCCGACGGACGACGACGATCGCCCGCCGCCCAAGGCGCCAAAGGCGCAAAGCCACGTCCGCCAGGCGCGGCCGCAGCAGCCGGCGGCCAAGCTGCCCGAAACCGGCCCGATGGCGGCCATGCTGAAGAAGCTTTTTGGCGGCAAGGACTGAGCCATGGATCTGGATGACATTCAGGAATTGGTCCGTCTCATCAGACAGAAGTATGTTGATTATTTCGTCGCCGCTGCCGGCGAACTTGCTCGCAACAGCCAAGGATCGCATGCGACCGAAATCAAGTTTTCGAACGTCGATTCCTTCTATCGAAATTTCATCGCGGTTGATTTCGTCAGTAATGACGGACAGCCAAATCCGCAATTCATCAACAGCGATTCCTATGTGAAATTCTCTCCGGATATTCACGCCGGGATGGGTGGAATGGATGTCCTCATCTCACCTTTCAGGTGGGATGAGGTTCATTTTAAATTCCCTATAAATGAGCTCGACGGCGATCTCTTCGACGAATGGTTTCGCGGCTGGTTCGATATCGATGGCGAGCGTGAAACATCGGAGACCGTCGGAAACGTCATTCACAGTGCGCAATTGCTCGACGGGCAACTGACCATCGATTTCGGAACCGCTGAGGTCGACGCGTTCTGGCATCTTCTGCAAATACTGAGCAGGTCCGGCGTTCGTTCGTTGGCGATAGGCACCGATGACATCGCGCAGCGTCTGAATTGAATTGCGCCTTGACGATCATCGGCGCTTTCGCCCATAGCCCTGATCAAATTTCGATTTCCCGATAGGACCAGACAAAAATGGGTTTCAAATGCGGCATCGTTGGCTTGCCCAATGTCGGCAAGTCGACGCTCTTCAATGCGTTGACCAGGACGGCGGCGGCGCAGGCCGCCAATTATCCGTTCTGCACCATCGAACCGAATACCGGAGAGGTGGCGGTGCCCGACCCGCGCCTGCAGAAGATCGCCGCGATCGGCAAGTCGAAGGAGATCATCCCGACCCGCATCTCGTTCGTCGACATTGCCGGCCTAGTGCGTGGCGCCTCCAAAGGCGAAGGGCTTGGCAACCAATTCCTCGCCAACATCCGTGAGGTCGACGCCATCGTCCATGTGCTGCGCTGCTTCGAGGATGACGACATTACCCATGTCGAGGGCCGCATCGATCCTGTCGCTGATGCCGAGACCGTCGAAACCGAATTGATGCTTGCCGACCTCGACAGCATTGAGCGCCGCATCGTGCAGATCCGCAAGCGTGCCGCCGGCAAGGACAAGGAAGCAGCGACCGTACTTCCGATGATGGAAGCGGCGCTTGAACTGCTGCAGGCCGGCAAGCCCGCCCGCATCCTGCTCAACGGCATCTCGGCTGAGGATCTGCGCATCCTGCAGGGGCTGAATCTCTTGACCTCACACCCGGTGCTTTACGTCTGCAACGTCGCGGAAGCCGATGCCGCCACCGGCAACGCGCATACCAGGGCGGTCGAGAAGATGGCCGCCGCGCAAGGTGCCCGCACCGTTGTGATTTCCGCGGCGATCGAGGCCGAGGTCGCCCAGCTCTCGGACGAAGAGGAAATGGAATTCCTGGCAACGCTCGGTTTGGACGAACCCGGCCTGAACAAGGTCATCCGCGCCGGCTACGAGCTGCTCCAGCTCATCACCTACTTTACCGTTGGCCCCAAGGAGACACGCGCCTGGACCGTGCACAAGGGCGCCAAGGCGCCGCAGGCGGCAGGCGTCATCCACACCGATTTCGAGCGCGGCTTCATCCGCGCCCAGACCATCGCCTATGACGACTTCGTCAGGCTGGGCGGCGAAGTCGCGGCCAAGGAGGCCGGCAAGGCGCGCGACGAAGGCAAGGAGTATATCGTCCAGGACGGCGACATCATGCTGTTCAAGTTCAACACCTGAACCGGCGAGGAAGCCCAATGGTCACCATTGCCGTCGCTCGATGACAAACTTCAAAGCAGGGTCGCAGTGCCTCTTGCGCTGCTTGACGGGCCATCGTGCGGGGTCTAAGGGGCCTCTGCACCGGCCTCGCGCCTCGCCTGCCCGCGTCCGTGCGATGTGACTGACGCGCCCCCTCCAAACGAACGCTCTTTGGCAACAGCAAGGGAGACCCGGCGATGATCAAGGCCTTCGTCGTCGACAATGATCGCCTGCGCCTGGTCGACGATCTCCTGCAAAACAGCGACACTGTCGTCTGGGTCGACCTCTTCAACCCGACAAAGGAAGAAGAGACGACAATCGAGACCTGGCTCGGCGTCGCCGTTCCGACCCGCGAAGAGATGGAAGAGATCGAGATCTCGAGCCGTCTCTACGTCGAGGACGGCGCCTACTTCATGACCGCCATTCTGCCGGCGCAGACCGAGGTGAACGATCCGTTGATGTCGCCGGTTACCTTCGTGCTCGCCGGCAGCAGGCTGATAACCGTGCGGTACCACGAACCGAAGGCGTTCAAGACCTTTCCGCTGCGCGCCGAAAAGGTGGCGACCGGTTGCACCAGCGGTGACACCATCCTGATCGGACTGCTGGAGGCGATCGTCGACCGCCTCGCCGACATTCTGGAGCGCGCCGGCCGCGACGTCGAGGCGATCTCGCGCGACATCTTCGAGGCACGCTCGACCAAGGTTTCCAAGCGCAACCGCGACTTCCAGGAGCTGTTGAAAGGCATTGGCCGCAAGGAGGACCTCGCCTCCTCGATCCGCGACAGCCTGATCTCGCTGCAGCGCCTTGCCGGCTTTCTCGCCCATGCCTCCACGCAAAGCAGGATGAGCAAGGACACCCGCGCTCGCATCAAGACCTTGTCGCGCGACGTGCTGTCGCTCGCCGACCACGCCACGTTCCTGTCGCAGAAGATCAGCTTCCTGCTCGACGCGACGCTCGGCATGATCTCGATCGAGCAGAACGCCATCATCAAGATCTTCTCCGTCGCCGCTGTCATCTTCCTGCCGCCGACGCTTGTCGCTTCGATCTACGGCATGAATTTCGACATCATCCCTGAGCTCAAATGGCACTTTGGCTATCCCTTCGCCATCGGCATGATGGTGCTTTCGGCAATCCTGCCCTTCTGGTATTTCCGCCGCCGCGGCTGGCTATAGGGTCGTCAATACCGCGCTGCGGCTTGGGCGCAGCGGGCTGGCGCAATAGAAATTGCTTGACCAAATGCCACGCTGCCTGCATCCGGGACCCGGACCCGTAGCGATCGTACAATCCTGAACAGGATTTCCAGACCATGACCGCAAAGACCTGGGCTTATGAGGATTTTGTCGAGGGCGCTTCGCTCGACCTCGGCACCAAGCTGGTAAGTGCCGCCGAAATCATAGAATTCGCCGGTGAATTCGATGCCCAGCCGATGCATCTCGACGAGGCCGCGGGCCAGGCCAGCATTCTCGGCGGGCTGGCGGCTTCGGGTTGGCACACCTGCGCCATGTTCATGCGCATGCTGTGCGATGCCTTCCTGCTCGACTCGACCTCCCAGGGCGCGCCGGGCGTCGACCAGGTCAAATGGAAACGGCCAGTCCTGGCCGGCGACCTGTTGACCGGCAGCACCACCGTCCTTGCCAAGCGACTGTCCAGATCGAAACCCCGCCTTGGCTTGGTGACCATGCGCAGCGAGTTGTTCAACCAGCGCGGCGAAGGTGTTTTCGAGCTCGAAAACACCGTCATGTTCCTCACCCGCGAGGGCCGTGCGTGAGCCTCGACGAATTCTTCTGCATCGGTATCACCGTCACGCTCGGTTCACATCGATTCGAACCGGAGGCGATCAAGGCGTTCGCCCGCAAATACGACCCGCAGATATTCCATATCGACGAAGAGGCGGCGAGGAACAGCATATTCGGCGGGCTCTGCGCCTCGGGCTGGCACACCGCCGCCACCTGGATGAAATTGAACCTCGAGGCTGGCATAGAGGCAGAGGTCGCCCGCTGGCCCGGTCCTGGGCCGGTGCCGGAATTCGGCCCCTCGCCCGGCTTCAAGAATCTCAAATGGCCCAAACCTGTCTATGCCGGGGAAACCGTGACTTTCACCCGCACCGCGCTGGCCCATCGCCCCATCGCCTCGCGACCGGGCTGGCGGCTGCTGACGCTCCGCTCAGAGGCCTTCGATTCGACCGGCGACAAGGTCATCGAATTCGAAAGTGCCGTGCTGGTGAAGGTGGAGTGAGCGGAGTTCTTTCCCTCTCCCACAGGGGAGAAGGAAGAAACGCTCAATGCCCCTCAAACCCGATCAGCGTCCTCACCGGTACGCCGAGCGCCTCTAACCTCTCTCGGCCGCCAAGGTCCGGCAGGTCGATGACGAAGCAGGCGGCGAGGATATCGGCGCCGATCTGCCGCAATAGCTTGACGGCCGCCTCGGCCGTGCCGCCGGTGGCGATCAAATCGTCGACGAGGATTACCTTCTCGCCTGGAGAAACACCGTCCTTGTGCATCTCCATCTCGTCCAGCCCGTATTCCAGGCTGTAGGCGACGCGCACCGTCTCGTAAGGCAACTTGCCCTTCTTGCGGATCGGCACGAAGCCGGCCGAGAGCTGGTGGGCGATGGCGCCGCCGAGGATGAAGCCGCGCGCCTCGATGCCGGCGATCTTGTCGATCTTGAGGCCGGCATAGGGATGCACCAGCTCGTCGATGGCGCGGCGGAAGGCCCGCGCATTGCCGAGCAGCGTGGTGATGTCGCGAAACAGGATGCCCGGCTTGGGATAATCCGGAATGGTGCGGATCGCGGCAAGCAGCGTCTCTTCGAGCGAGGATTTCATCAAGCGGCTCTCCGGGCTATTCAGATTCGGGTGAAGACGTGAAAGGAATGGGCCAATCGTAACCCGGTGCCGCCAAGTCCGGCTACCGCCATGTGGCGCCTGACGGAAAATTGTCCGGCAATGGGACCTGCTCAGCGTCGGCTGCGATGAATCGACATGCCTGCAATGAAAAGGGCGCCTTTCGACGCCCTCGCATTCTCGTATATCGCAGGGCTCAGTGCGCCACGCCGGCCCACACCTTGCGTTTTGTCAGGTAGACCAGCGCACCGAACAGCAGCAGAAAGACCAGCACGCGAAAGCCGGTCTTCTTGCGGTCCTCGAGGTGCGGCTCGGCCGCCCACATCAGGAAGGCCGACACGTCGCGCGAATACTGGTCGACCGTCTGCGGCGCGCCGTCATCATAGGTAACCTGGCCGTCGGAGAGCGGCTTCGGCATCTTCAGCGACACGCCGGACAGGAAGTACGGATTGTAGTGCGTGCCTTCCGGTATGACCATGCCCGCCGGCGGCTGCTGGTCGTAGCCGGTCAGCAGCGAGTGGATGTAGTCGGGACCGCCCTGGGCATATTGCGTGAAGATGTCGAAGACGAAGCGCGGGAAGCCCCGTTCAACGCCGCGCGCCTTGGCCAGCAGCGACATGTCGGGCGGTGCTGCGCCGCCATTGGCCGCCGCCGCCGCTTCCGCATTGGGGAACGGCGCCGGGAAATGGTCGGACGGCTTGCCGGGGCGATCGAACATGTCGCCGGCATCGTTCGGGCCGTCGTGGATCGTGTATTCGGCCGCCAGCGTCTTGATCTGCGCATCCGAATAGCCAAGGCCTTCCAGCGTGCGGAACGCCACCAAATTCATCGAATGACAGGCCGAGCAGACTTCCTTGTAGACCTTCAGCCCGCGCTGCAGCTGGGCCTTGTCGTAGGTGCCGAACGGCCCGGCGAAGCTCCAGTCCATTTCCTTTGGTTCGTGTATCGGGAAATGCGTCGGCGCCGCCTCGTTGTGCGCCTCTTCCTGGGCGCGTGCTCCAGTGCCTGTGGCCCCAATGCCCGCGGCCACAAGGCCAAGCAGCGCCAGCGAGGTGAGAATCTTCTTCATGCAAATCCCCTTGAGATTCTCTGACGCGCTGTCATCGTCTCGAGCATGATCTTGTCCGAAAACCGGTTTCCACTTTTCGGGATCATGCTCAGCCTTTGGTTTCCGGCGCGGCCGTGGCGCCGGCGGGATGTCCACCGCCACCCTTGTTCTTCCCGAGCACCGCCTCGGTGATCGAATTCGGCAGCCGCCGCGGCGTCTCGATCAGCCCAAGTACCGGCAGCGCTACCAGGAAGAAGGCGAAGTAGAACAGCGTCGCCATCTGCGCCATGAACACATAGCTGCCCTCGGCCGGCTGCGAGCCCAGCCAGCCGAGCAGGATGGCGTCGGCCACGAACAGCCAGAAGAACAGCTTGTACCAGGGCCGGTAGACTGCCGAGCGCACCTTCGAGGTGTCGAGCCACGGCACCAGGAACAGCATAACAATCGCGCCGAACATGCAGAGCACGCCGCCGAGCTTGGAGTTGATGGGCCCGATATTGAAGGTGATCGCGCGCAGGATCGCGTAGAACGGCAGGAAGTACCATTCCGGCACAATGTGGGCCGGCGTCTTCAGGGGGTTGGCAACGGTGTAATTGTCCGGATGGCCGAGATAGTTCGGCAGATAAAAAACGAAATAGGCGAAGACGAACAGGAACACGATCATGCCGAACCCATCCTTGATGGTCGCGTAAGGCGTGAAGGCGAGCGTGTCGGTCTTCGATTTGACCTCGATGCCGGTCGGATTGTTCTGGCCGACGACGTGAAGCGCCCAGATGTGCAGCACGACGACGCCGGCGATCATGAACGGCAATAGATAATGCAGCGCAAAGAAACGGTTCAGCGTCGGATTGTCGACCGCGAAGCCGCCGAGCAAAAGCTGCTGGATCCAGTCGCCGACCAGCGGGATGGCGGTGAAGAAGCCGGTGATGACGGTGGCGCCCCAGAAGCTCATCTGGCCCCAGGGCAGCACATAGCCCATGAACCCGGTCGCCATCATCAAGAGGTAGATGATGCAGCCGAGGATCCACAGCAGCTCGCGCGGCGCCTTGTAGGAGCCGTAGTAGAGCCCGCGGAAGATATGGATGTAGACGGCGATGAAGAAGAACGACGCGCCGTTCGAATGCAGGTAGCGCAGCAGCCAGCCGGAATTGACGTCGCGCATGATCTTCTCGACTGAATCGAAGGCGAGAGTGCTGTCGGCCGCGTAGTGCATGGCCAGCACGATGCCGGTCAGGATCTGCGCCGCCAGCATGAGCGCGAGGATGCCGCCGAAGGTCCAGGCGTAATTCAGATTGCGCGGCACCGGATAGGCGATGAAGCTGTCATAGACCAGCCGCGGCAGCGGCATGCGCGAATCGAACCAGCGTCCGATGCCGGTCTTGGGCGTATAGGTCGAGTGTCCCTCGCTCATGGAAAATATCCCTTGCCTCAGCCGATACGGATCTTGGTGTCGGAAATGAACTGGAACACCGGCACCGCCATGTTCTCGGGCGCCGGCCCCTTCCGGATGCGGCCGGCGGTATCGTATACGGAACCGTGGCACGGGCAGAACCAGCCGCCGAAATCGCCTTCCTGGCCTAGCGGGATGCAGCCGAGATGGGTGCAGACCTGGACCATCACCATCCAGGCTTCCTTGCCCGGCGTGGTGCGGTTGGCGTCGGTTGCCGGGGCGTCGGCCGGCAAATTGGCGTTGCGGGCGATTGGATCCTTGAGCTCGGCGAGATTGACCGCCTCGCCGTCCTTCATCTCTTGCTCGGTGCGGTTGCGCACGACCACCGGCTTGCCCCGCCACTTCACAACGAGCGACATTCCTGGCGTCAGCGAAGATACGTCGACCTCAACCGAGGCAAGGGCCAGCGTCGAGGCATCCGGACGCATCTGATCGATGAACGGCCAGGCGACAGCGCCCGCGCCGACCACCGCCGCCATGCCAGTGGCGACGTAGAGAAAATCACGACGGTTGGGATCCTGGGTGTCGGTTGCGCTCACGGGTGCCTGATCCTTTCGCCTTTTCCGTGCCGGCGGCCGAGCCTTGTTCCCCGCTCAATCGCGCCGGCCCGACTGCGCATGGCGAACAGGCTAGCGAATTCCTCCGGCATTTGGGACTTGGGTTTATGCGTGAAGCCTGTTTTTGTCCAGACGGGTGAAGGCACAAGGGCAGATTGTCGCGGGGGCGTAATTCGCACGGCGGAACGATTGGAAAACAGCAGCAAAACCAAATGGCTGCGTTCGCCTCGACAGCTGGCGCTGGCCCGGTTTATCCTCGGCCTATGGCGCATGTCATAGACCGCGACAAATGGGCCGAAGCGCCCGACCGCTGGCAGGGCGAGCTGCAAGGCGGAGCTTACGGCTCCCGCAGCTGCCTGATCTTCAACTACCTGCCCGAGATCGGCGGCGGCCCCAGGCTGCACAGCCATCCCTATTGCGAGATTTTTATCATCCGGACCGGCACCGGCCTGTTCACCGTCGGCGACCGGCAGATCGAGGCCACCGCCGGCCAGATCCTGGTCGTACCGCCGGACACGCCGCAGAAATTCACCAATCTCGGGCCAGGCCCGCTGGAAACCACCGACATACACGAGAACGGCAGCTTCATCACCGAGTGGCTGGAATAACGCTTCCCAAACCAGTTCCGGTTCGGATCATGCGCTAGCGCCGAGCCTGGCCAGCACGGCCTTGGGAATGTTGTATTCCCGGATCACCGCGTCGTGCTTGCGCAGGCCGCAGAGTTCGCGCTGGATGAAATACCCGTGCACCGCTTCGGCTGCATCCCTGAGCAGCCGGGCACGGTCGACACTGTCGCAATTCTCGCGCAGCCTCGTCAATGTTTCCTCGACGCGCCGGCCGGCGCGGCCGAGCGCTGCCGCCTTTTCACCGAGGATTTCATGGCCAAGCAGGTCCAACGCGCTCTCCTGCGCGCCGGACCGTCCGAAATTCGATGGCATTCTCACCGCCATGATTTCACTCCGCTTTATAGAAAACTACTCCGCCGGCCGGGTCTCGGCCAACGCGCTCTCTTCGTTGAACAGGAAGCCGCCGGACTGCCGCTTCCATAGCCTGGCATAGAGCCCGTCGAGCCCGACCAGCTCGTCATGCGTGCCTTGCTCGACGATGCGGCCCTCGTCGAGCACCACCAGCCGGTCGAGTGCCGCAATGGTCGACAGCCGATGCGCGATGGCGATGACCGTCTTGCCTTCCATCAGCCTTGCCAGATTTTCCTGGATCGCCGCCTCGATGTCGGAATCGAGCGCCGAGGTCGCCTCATCGAGCACCAGGATCGGTGCATCCTTGAGGAAGACGCGGGCGATCGCCACGCGCTGGCGCTGGCCGCCGGAGAGCTTGACGCCGCGCTCGCCGACATAGGCCTCGTAGCCGATACGATCGCGATTGTCGCGCAGACCGAGGATGAACTCGTGCGCCTCGGCCTTCTTCGCTGCCGCGACCACCTCGGCGTCGGTCGCTTCCGGCATGCCGAGCTTGATGTTGTCGCGCAGCGAGCGGTGGAAAAGTGCCGTATCCTGGCTGACGACGCCGATATTGGCGCGCAGCGAATTCTGCGTGACCCTGGAGACGTCCTGCCCGTCAATGGTGATCTTGCCGCTCTCGAGGTCGTAGAGGCGCAGGATCAGATTGACCAAGGTCGTCTTGCCGGCGCCGGACGGGCCGACCAGGCCGACCTTTTCGCCCGGCCGCACGACGAGGTCGATGCCGTCGAGCACGCCGGACCCCTTGCCGTAGTGGAACTCGACATTGCTGACGTCGATGCGCCCGCCGCCGACGACAATCTCTTTCGCGTCCGGCGCATCGGTCAGGCCGAGCGGCTGTGAGATCAGCGCCTTGGAGTTTTCCAGCACGCCGAGGTTCCGCAAGATGCCGTTGAGCTGCATCATCAGCCGGCCGAGCAGCATGTTCAGCCGCAGCACCAAAGACAGCGTGAAAGCCACGGCGCCGACTGTGATCGAGCCCTCGACCCAGAGATAAACGGCAAAGCAGGCGATCGCCGTGATCATAATGCCCGACAGCATCGTCAGTGCCATGCGCACGCCGGTCAGCCGGCGGGTGAACGGGCGCAGCGCGTCGAGATAGATGTCGAAGCCGTTCCTGATGTAGCGGTCGTCGCCATCGGCCGAGAACAGTTTCAGCGTCTGGACGTTCGAATAGGAATCGACAAGGCGGCCGGTGATCATCGAGCCGGCTTCGGCGGTGGCTTCGGCATGCTTGCGGATCGCCGGCAAATAGCGCCTGGCCAGCAAGCCGAAGGCGGTAATCCAGATCACCACCAGCACCGCCAGCCGGAGATCGAGCCCGGCGACCAGCGCCAGCGTCGTTACCGTATAGACGACCATGAACCAGACGACCTCGATGAAGCTTTCCATCAGATCGCCGGTCGCCTGTCCCGCCTGCCAGACCTTGGTCGCGATACGTCCGGCAAAGTCGTTCTGGAAGAAGGCGTAGGATTGGCGCGAGACATGGCGATGCGCCTGCCAGCGCACCAGATTATAGAAACCCGGCGTGATCGTCTGCTCGTCGACCAGCGCCGACAGGCCGACGACAATGGTGCGGATGACCAGCACCACCGCGATCATGAAGACAAGTTCCGGGCCGGCGGCAGTCCACAGGGCGTGCCAGCTGCGTTCGCCGGGAAGCTGATCGAGGATGTCGACCAGCCGCCCGACGAAATAGAACAGTCCGGCTTCGACTAACGGCGCGATGCCGCCGATCAGCAGCATGGCGAAGAAGGCGATCTTCGCCTGCCCGACATAATGCCAGAGGAAACCCCTGACGCCGGCAGGTGGCCGAAGGTCCGCAGGCTCCCGGAATGGATAGACCCAGTTCTCGAACCAGCGGTAGATGGCAGTCATTCGGCGGCTTCACCCTTGACGAGTGCATCGTTGGCGGCTGCATCGTTGGCAGAGGGGCCGTCGTCGAGCAGGAAGCCGCCCGACTGGCGCTGCCAGAGCTGGGCGTAGAGCCCGCCGCTGGCAACCAGTTCCTCATGCGAACCTTCCTCGATGACGCGGCCCTTGTCCATGACGACGAGCCGGTCCATGGCCGCGATCGTCGACAGCCGGTGCGCAATGGCGATGACGGTCTTGCCTTGCATCAGTCTGTAGAGGTTCTCCTGGATGGCCGCCTCGGCCTCGGAATCGAGGGCGGAGGTCGCTTCGTCGAGGATAAGGATTGGTGCGTCCTTCAGCATAACACGGGCTATGGCGATGCGTTGCCGCTGGCCGCCGGACAATTTGACGCCGCGATCACCGACATGCGCGTCGAAACCCTTTCGACCGTTAGAATCCGACAATCCGGCGATGAAATCCAGCGCCTCGGCGCGCCGCGCCGCCTCGATCAGCATCTGGTCACTGGCGTCCGGCCGGCCATAGAGGATATTCTCGCGCACCGAGCGATGCAGCAGCGAGGTGTCCTGCGTGACCATGCCGATCTGCGCGCGCAGCGAGTCCTGCGTCACCGCCGCAATGTCCTGGCCGTCGATCAGGACCTTGCCGCTTTCGAGGTCATAGAAGCGCAACAGAAGATTGACCAGCGTCGACTTGCCGGCACCCGAACGGCCGACGATGCCGACCTTCTCGCCCGGCTTCACCGTCAGCGACAGGCTTTCGATCACGCCCTTCTGCTTGCCATAGTGGAAGCGGATGTCCTCAAAACGGATCTCGCCCTTGGTCACGGCGATATCCTTGGCGCCAGGCCGGTCTTCGACGAGGCGCGGCAGCGAGATCGAGGCGATGCCGTCCTGCACCGTGCCGATATTCTCGAACAGCGTGGACATCTCCCACATGATCCATTGCGACATGCCCCAGAGCCGAAGCACGAGGCCGATGACCAGGGCGACGGCGCCGATCGTCACGGCTTGGCCGAGCCACAGCCATAGCGAGATTGCGGTGACCGAAAACAACAGCAGCGAATTCAGGACGTAGAGCAGGCCGTAGAGCTGTGTCACCAGCCGCATCGACCGGTAGACTGTATCGAGAAAGCCGGCCATACCGTCCTTGGCGAAGGATGCCTCGCGCCGCGCATGCGAGAACAGCTTGACCGTCTGGATGTTGGAGTAGCTGTCGACGACACGGCCGGTCATGGTTGAGCGCGCATTGGCCTGCTCCTCGCCGACCTTGCCCAGCCGCGGGATGAAATAGCGCAACAGCAGGACATATCCGGCAAGCCAGACGGCAAGCGGCGCAGCCAGCCGCCAGTCTGCCGAGCCGACAATGAACAGCATGCCGAGAAAATAGACGACGATATAGTTGAGCACATCGATGAGCTTGATGACGCACTCGCGCACCGCGAGCGCGGTCTGCATCAGCTTGGTCGCGATGCGCCCGGCAAACTCGTCCTGATAGAAGCTCATCGACTGCTTGAGCAGGTAACGATGCACCTGCCAGCGGATACGCATCGGATAATTACCCATCAGCGTCTGCTGGTTGAGCAGCGAATGGAACCAGACCGTCGCCGGCAGCGCGAAAACCACGATGAATGCCATGCCGACCAGCTTCAAGCCTTCGGTCTGCAGGAACGTCTCGCGATTCTGTCCGGACAGCCAGTCGACGATCCGGCCCATGAAGCCGAACATCCACACCTCGGCAAGGGCGATGGCCGTCACCAGTACCGCATCGAGAGCGATGTAGGGCCACGCGCCGCGCGTATAATGCACGCAGAAGGCGATCAGTGTCCGCGGCGGCTCGACCGGCTCCTTGGCAGGGAACGGATCGAGCCTTTTTTCAAACCAGCTAAACATAGAGATGCTCACAATACTGTTTCCGCTCACGCGGCACGCGAACGGACGAGGTGCCCAGACCGCATGGCGTCAAGGACCGGCGATACGGAATCGTCCGCCTCGCCGGTCCTGCTTCGCGCTATATAGGTTGTCGCGGGCCCTTCGCCGACAGTCTCGTTTGACGATGCTGACGACGTTTTGACGATCCGGATTTTCGCGCCGGTTTTTGCACCAGGCCGGATCAGCCTGATGATCCGGCGCACCAGCGACGGCCGGCTATAGTCCGGAACGGCGCGCGAGAAATCGACGTCCGGCAGCATGCCGCGATGCGGACGCCGGCGGGTCTCGGCGTGAACCGCCGACGAGTAGGTCTCGCCGATCAAAAGCGCCCAGGTCGCAGTCTTGCGCTCGTGCAGGCTTCTTGAGCCGGGTATTCTACAGGGATCGAACATCGGTCCGTTCTCCAGTTGAAGATGCAGGTAGAAGGGTGAACCAACCCAGGCCGCGGGCACGCGCGGCGCGGCAAAGGTGGCATCGGTCGAAGCGTGTTCAGGTGGGGCGTTCAGCCCCTTCCACAGCTTGAAAAACATCGCAGGATTCCTTCAAAGGCCGAAAAAGGTTTCGGCGGGAATCGGTGCGATTGAAGTCTAGAAGGTCAGGAGAATCGTCGTACCGAAACCGCCGTCGGGCTGGTAAGCCCACGAGAGGGGTGGTGGATGTGCATGGCCATCATGAATTACCCCTCCATCGGTTCGGGTTGACAATACTGGCCGTATAACCGACTTCGCAGAAAATGACCACCCGCCAGTCCAGGAATTTCCAAAACCGCGAGAGCTCTGTGGCTGATCTGCCACTTATTAGAAAGACGCGGAAATGAACGACCGTCTCCGCATCGCGCTCTACCAGCCTGATATCGCCGGCAACACCGGGACAATCCTGCGCTTCGCCGCTTGCCTCGGTCTCGGCGTCGACATCATCGAACCGGCGGGCTTCCCGCTCGGTGACCGGGCGCTGAAACGGGCCGGCATGGACTACCTCGAAATGGCGGCGCTCACCCGGCATGTCGACTGGCACGCCTTTGAGGACTGGCGCAGACTCGGCAACCGACGGCTGGTGCTGCCTTCGACCAAAGCCACGACCGCCTACACGGATTTCGCCTTTGCCGGCGACGACATTCTCTTGTTCGGCCGTGAATCCGCAGGCGTGCCGGACGCCGTTCACGAGGCGGCGGATGCGCGACTGATCATCCCGATGCAGCCCGGCGCGCGCAGCATCAACGTCGCGCTTTCCGTTGCGATGGTGGCGGCCGAGGCGATCCGGCAGCTCCGCTAGGATGTGTACGCGATCGCCGGCCGCAGCGACCAAGGCGTCGTCCTCACGCAACACTGCGTCCTCTCCGGTCATTCTCATCCAGACGCCCATCGCCTTCTCCTGCCGTTTGCATCTACGAGGCTTCTTCGCTACAAGCTCAACTTAACTTGAGGTCAAGCGGAAAATCGGAGATGTCTGCGGCAACGGAATTAACAGTCGGCCAGGTGGCGATGCGCAGCGGCGTGGCGGTGTCGGCGCTGCATTTCTACGAAGCGCGCGGGCTGATCCGCAGCCACCGCACATCAGGCAACCAGCGGCGTTACGGCCGCGACGTGCTACGACGGGTGGCGATCATCAAGGTAGCGCAGGAGGTCGGCATTTCGCTGGCCGAGATCGGCACAGCCCTTCGATCATTGCCTGAAGGCCGGACGCCGACGCGCGAGGATTGGAACCTGCTTTCGACGGCTTGGCGCGACGACCTCGACAAGAAAATTAGTCAGCTCAAGAAGCTGCGCGACGGGCTGAGCGACTGCATCGGCTGCGGCTGCATGTCGATCGACAAATGTCCGCTGCGGAATAAGAACGACAGGCTGGCAAGGGACGGCGCGGGCGCCCGCAGGCTGGTCGTGCGTTGAAGCCATGACGGTCTGGACGGGTTCAGCGAACTTATCCTGTCCGTTAGTCACTATACAGTCTTGTGAAGTTCATGTGCCCGTGCTTGGTACGCCCCTGCAACTAACCTTGGGGGGCAGAATTGAAATTTGCATACAAGACTTACGCCGCGTTGCTTGGCGCCATTGTGTTGGCTGGATGCATGCCGAGCGAAGGTGAATGGAATACGGCAAGGACTTTGGTTCAGGGCAGTCCTGCCATGTATAAGAAAGTGCTTACGGAATGCATCAGGCATTCGGAGCAATCGCCTCTCAGTTCGAAGCAGGAAGCTGGCAAGATCATGAATGTCAGCGCAGCCGCGGCGCCACGTGTCTGGTGCGGAAGAACCGTGCGGGCCTTCGCGAATGGGCGCCTGACGTATGCCGAGATGAAAAGAGCGCATCTAGGAACGGGCGATAGAAGCGTGTTTATCAAGATCGTTCAGGGCAGATGAACTAGCCCTGATACGTTCAGCCTCGAGACCGGAGCGTTAATCCGCCGCCGGCAGCCGCCTGATGGTGAATTCGATGACGTCGCCCGGCCGCTCGAACCAGCTTTCGATCTCGGTCCAATAGGCCTGCTTAGGAAAGCGCTCGAACCATTCCTTCGCCTTGAGACGAGCATCGGAGCGCGGCAGCACGAAGGTCTCGCGCAGGAAGCCGTCGCGCGGCATTCGCGCGTTCTCGGCGCGCGAACGGTCGAGCCTCTTCTTCAGGCCATCCAGCGGCCGTGTTGCCGGGGTGCGCACGAAAGTACTCCATTCACACTTGACCCTTGCACCCAAGAGATTAGGGATCGCGGCCGGAAAAGACGAGTCATTTGTCGGGCGCGCCCGCAACCGGAGACAGGATTTGCAACGACCCGAGATACCGGCGGGGCTGCCAGCCGACATCGAACAGAAGAAGACGAAGGCACGGCTGTGGTTCGAGACGTTGCGCGAGCGCATCTGTGCCAGCTTCGAGCAGATCGAGCAGGACCTGCAGGGGCCGCAGGCCAGCTGGTCGCCCGGCCGCTTCGAAAAGACGCCGTGGCAACGCGATGCCGGCAAGGGCGGCGGCGGAATCATGTCGATGATGCACGGCCGCGTCTTCGAGAAGGTCGGCGTCCACACCTCGACCGTCCACGGCGAGTTCTCGCCCGAATTCAGGAAGCAGATGCCGGGCGCCGAAGAGAACCCCTCCTTCTGGGCAAGCGGCATTTCGCTGATCGCCCATCCGTGGAACCCCAACGTGCCGGCCGTGCATATGAACACGCGCATGGTCGTCACCTCGCGCCAGTGGTTCGGCGGCGGCGCCGACCTGACACCGGTGCTCGACCGCCGCCGCAGCCAGGACGACCCCGACACGATCGCCTTCCACAGAGCGATGCAATTTGCCTGCGAGAAGAACGCGGCGATCGCCGACTACGTGAAATTCAAAGCCTGGTGCGACGAGTACTTCTACCTGCCGCACCGCGACGAGCCACGCGGTACCGGCGGTATCTTCTTCGACTGGCTGCATTCGGATGAGGACAAAGGCGGCTGGGACGCCGATTTCAACTTCGTCCAGGACGTCGGGCGATCTTTTCTCGTCGTCTACGGACATCTGGTGCGCGCCAACTTCAATGACAACTGGACCGATGGCGACCGTGACGAGCAGCTCATCCGCCGCGGCCGTTATGTCGAATTCAACTTGCTTCACGATCGCGGCACCATCTTCGGGCTGAAGACCGGCGGCAATGTCGCCTCGATTCTGTCCAGCCTGCCGCCAGAAGCGAAATGGCCGTAAAATCTCGGTGAGCACGACGTGAGCCGCAATCGGGTCCAAATCCCCAGAATTTGACGGCGAATGTGGCGCAAGGCGCGCCAGAAAATATCTTTTTCGTCTAATATGCCATTGTAAAGATTGGGCTATTTGTCGCGTCGGGCCGGGAAACGCCGGCGGTTCTTTACTCCCGAGAACCGCGACCCGACGTGACCGGACGGCCCATGATTGAATGGGGCACCTTTCCCAAGCGGTGCCCGCATTTTCCAGGAGAGCATGCCATGCGCAAGCTTATTATGACCGCAGCCGCCGCTGCCGTTCTCGCCTCTGGTACTGCCGCATTCGCTGCGGTCAAGCACACCACCGGCACGATCAAAAGCTTTGATGGAACGGCGATGAGCCTAGTTCTGGATAACGGAGCCACCTTTACGTTGCCCCAGACCTTCAAGGATCCTGGCCTGAAGGTCGGCGAAAAGGTCCGCGTCACGTGGGATATGAGCGGCAAGGATAAAATTGCCGAGGCAGTCAAGATCGTGAAGTGATGTCCTGCCCGCTGGAGCAAGACGAGGTCTTACTCCTGGGTAGCGTAAGAGGGCGGAGCAGCGATGCTCCGCCTTTTCGCAACAACCCGATCACTAGAGGGTCGCGTGTCGGCTTGGACGCACGGCACTCTAAGGCAACCAAAACCGTTCGATCGTGTTATGCTTAGCTGGCCAGCGTGTAGCCCGGATACCGTACGCGGTTTCCGGATCGCGCAATCAAAGGTCTGGAGCTTCCGTGTCAGTGCGCTGTGCGGCGCTCCAAGGAGGAGATGAGGAGAAGCCGATGAAGGAATTCCATTGCGGGTCGCTCGTACCCGGCTGCGAGTGGCACACACGCGCCGAGGAGGAGGCTGAGGTCATGCGCCGTGCCGTCGAGCATCTGCGCGAGACGCACGGCGAGACGGTGATCCGCGAGACGATGATCGAAGCGATCCGCTCGCGCATCGAAAAGGTCCGCGACGCAGCGTGACAGTCAGGATTCGAGTGCCTCCGCGGCGCGCTTGAGCAGTGCGCCGCGATCAAGCGCAAAACCGGACTCGACCCATTCCTTTTCGAGATTCTTCAACGTTGCACCAAGCTTCGGCCCCGGTGATGCGCCAAGCGTCGTCAGATCGGCGCCCTTGACCGGAAAAACAGGGTTTTGCCATTTTGCAGCGAAGGCAAGCAGGCGCGAGAAGCCGCCGGCTTCGAGCAGTGCGTCATTGTCCTCGATCGCGCGGGCTCGAGCGGAAGCGAGCAACAGCCGCAACCGATCGACAAAGCCTTGGCGGTCGCCAAAATAGAGCCTTTTCGCCAACTCTCCTTCGGTCGTTTTCGGATCGACGGCAGCTGTGATCGCCCAATTCCGCAGCCGGCTTGCTTCGCTCACGGAAAGCCTCAATCTCTCGGCAAGCGTTTTCATGCGCGCGGCATCCGGCGGCACGATGGCTTCCAGCCTGAGCAGCGGGTCCGGCGCCCAGGCCAGATCCTTCTCGGTCTTGGTCAGCCCGTGGATGGGATCGATGCCCCATTTCTCGCTTTCCGGCAAAACGGCGGTCAGAACGCCGGCCTGGCGCATCCACAGCAGCGCCCGCGACGGATCCGGCGCCGACAGCAATTTCTTCAATTCCCACCAGACGCGCTCGACCGAAAGCTGGTCGAGCCCCTGCTTCAGCCGGGCACAAGCCTTCAACCCTTCGGCATCCGGCCTGCCGTCGCCATACCATGCGAAGAAACGGAAGAAACGCAGGATGCGCAGATAATCCTCGCGGATACGCGCTTCCGGATCGCCGATGAATCGCAGCCTCCGCGCTTCGATATCGGCGATACCGCCGACCAGATCGACGACCGTTCCATCGGCCTCGGCATAGAGTGCATTGATAGTGAAATCACGCCGCTCAGCGTCGGCTTTCCAGTCGCGGCCGAACGACACTTTGGCGCGCCGGCCGTCGGTTTCGATATCGGCACGGAGCGTGGTGACCTCATAGGCCTTGCCGTGGCCGACCGCGGTGACTGTGCCATGCTCGATGCCGGTCGGTACCGTCTTGAAGCCTGCCGCCTCGGCGCGCCGGATGGTTTCCTCGGGCACCGTGGTGGTGGCGATGTCGATGTCGGCGACCGGCTGGCCGATGAGCGCGTTGCGCACCGCACCGCCGGCGATACGCGCCTCCTCGCCGCCATCAGTCAGAGCGGCGAGCAGGCGCTGCAGGTGGTGTTCGCCGAGCCACCCGGCCTTGCCCGCGATCGACACTGGATCGCTCACGAATAGAGCCTTTCATAAAGCGTACGGATGATGCCCGCGGTGACGCCCCAGATGCGCTGGCCGCCATAGGGCATCTCGTAATAGAACCATTCGAGGTCGTTCCACATGCGACTGTCTCTGGTGTGGTTGGCGGGGTCCATCAGAAAGCCCAGCGGCACCTCGAAGACGGCATCGACTTCGTCGGAATTCAGCGTCAGGCTGAAACCGGGCCGTACAATCCCGAGCACCGGGGCGATGCGATAGCCGCTGCCGGAAACGTAGTCCGGCAGACTGCCGATGATCTCGATGTAATCACTATCGAGACCGATCTCCTCGGATGTCTCGCGCAACGCCGCCGTTTCCGGGCTCGCATCGGTTGGATCGATGGTACCACCGGGGAAAGCCACCTGCCCCGAATGGTTGCGCAGCTTTTCCGCCCGCCTGGTCAAAAGGACCGTGGCTTCATGGCCATGATCGACCACCGGGATGAGCACGGCGGCATCGCGCAGCGCCTTGGCCAGCTTCAGCCTGGGATGGCCCGGATTGAAGCGGTGGTCGCCAAAATCGTCGCCGGCATGCGCCAGCGGCTGTGCCGCGACGCGCTGGCGAAACCCGGCAGCGGAAAACGGCAACGGCATCACCTGATCCATCATAGGCGGTCCATCATGCGCTCAGCCGTTTCAGTTTCTCAGCCGGCATGATTGGATAGACCTCGCCTTTGGAACGGACGGCAAACATCGTCTTGCCACCGATGTCGATCTCTTCGCCGTGCTCGACCAATTCGTACATCACCGGCCGTGCCACCAGCGCCTCCAGCCGCCCGCGCACCAGCACATAAGGCTTCAGGCCACCTGTCTCGTCCTCATCGACGAAGCGCAGCGGGTGTCCCGCCCCAGCCTCTACCACGTCGCCGACATTGGTGCGAAAGGTGACGATTTGTCCGTCGCCGGCGCCCGACACGTCCATCTCGACGGCAATGAAGGGCGCGTCGGCGACGCGGATGCCGACCTTTTCCACCGGCGTCACCAGGTAGGTTCTACCGTCCGCGTCCTTGCGCAGCACTGAGGAAAAAAGCTGCACCAGCGGCATCCGGCCGATCGGCGTTCCCAGATAGAACCAGGTGCCGTCCTGCTTGATTTCCATGTCGAGATCGCCGCAAAATGCCGGATTCCAGCGTTCCACCGGCGCCGGCCCCTTGCCAGCGCGCGTCGCGCGCGAGACCAGCGCCTCCAGCCCGCGCGCCTCGGTCGCGGCCGTCAGCCTCTCTTCACGATGGTCGGCGGCTTCCGTCATGGTCACGAAATAGTCACTGTTGTTCCGCTTGTCAGCCTAAGTCTGTGATTTAAGTTCATTGCAGGCGCCATGCGAGGCCGAATCGCGGCATTCTCTGCGGCACCAAGGTGCCAAGCGGAATTTCCAACCAGAAGGATCGATGCTGCATGAGCGTTATGATCAAGGAAAGCCCGATCAGCGAAAAGGACATGGTGGCGCAGGCCGAGAAAGCGCTGGCCGACATTTCGAGGGTCCGTGACGGCGTCGGCCGGGTCATTTTCGGCCAGGAAAGCGTCGTCGAGCGCACGCTCGTCGCATTGCTGGCGGGCGGCCATGCACTGCTGGTCGGCGTGCCCGGCCTCGCCAAGACCAAGCTGGTCGAAACGCTGGGCATCGTGCTCGGCCTCGATTCGCGCCGCATCCAGTTCACGCCCGACCTGATGCCATCGGACATTCTCGGCTCCGAGGTGATGGAGCAGGATGAATTCGGCAAGCGCTCCTTCCGCTTCATTTCCGGGCCGATCTTTGCGCAACTGCTGATGGCCGACGAGATCAACCGCGCCTCGCCACGCACCCAGTCGGCGCTGCTGCAGTCGATGCAGGAATACCACGTCACCATTGCCGGCGTGCGCCATGATCTGCCGTCACCGTTCCACGTCCTGGCGACGCAGAACCCGCTGGAGCAGGAAGGCACCTATCCGCTGCCGGAAGCGCAGCTCGACCGCTTCCTGATACAGGTCGATATCCTCTACCCCGAGATCGAGGCGGAGCGCCGCATCCTGCTGGAAACCACCGGTATCGAGGATGCCAAGGCTGAAAACGTGCTGCAGCCGGCGCGGCTGAAGGACATCCAGACGCTCATCCGCCGTATGCCGGTGCCGGAAAGCGTCGTCGAGGCGATCCTCAAGCTGGTGCGCTCAGCGCGCCCCGGCCAGGGCAACGCCGATACCGACAAGTACGTCGCCTGGGGCCCAGGCCCGCGCGCCAGCCAGGCGCTGACGCTGTGCACCCGCGCCCGCGCCCTCTATGACGGCCGGCTGGCGCCGTCGGTCGACGACGTCCGCGCGCTCGCCGAGCCGGTGCTGCAGCACCGCATGGCGCTGACCTTCGCCGCCCGCGCCGAGGGCACCACGGTTCGCGATGTTGTGGCGAAGCTCGCGAAAGGGATTTGATGGCGCGCATCGGTGAAGCGCAGGCACCGGCAGCGACGCGCGATGCGCTCGCCAGAGGCCGGTTGCGGGCTTCGTTGGTGCCCGACCTGCTGGTCGAGGCGCGCCGCATCGTCAACACGGTAATTGCCGGCTGGCATGGCCGCCGCAAGCGCGGTATCGGCGAGAATTTCTGGCAGTTCCGGCCCTATGTCGAAGGCGATTCCTCGCGCATTGACTGGCGCCGTTCCGCCCGCGACGATCACACCTATGTCCGCGACCGTGAATGGGAGGCCGCCCACACGGTGTGGCTTTGGGCCGATCCCTCGCCTTCCATGCTCTACAAATCGACCGGAGCCAGCGTTTCCAAGGAATCGCGCGCCCTGGTGCTGGCGCTGGCCATGGCCGAGCTTTTGTCGCGCAGCGGCGAGCGCATTGCCTGGCCGGGCCTGACCGACCCGTTCACCGCCCGCAATGGCGCCGAGCGCATCGCGGCGCAACTGATGCACGCCGCCGACCTGCCGGCAAAGCCCGACCTATCCGGCATTCGCCGGTTCTGCGACATCGTCCTCGTCAGCGATTTCCTCGACCCGGTCGAGGACACCATGGCGTGGCTGGACGTGCTCGCCCGCCACGGCGTGCGCGCCCATCTGGTCGAGGTCGCCGATCCGGCCGAGGAAAGCTTCCCCTATGCCGGGCGCACCGAATTCACCGATCCTGAGACCGGCGACAAGCTGACCGCCGGCCGCGCCGAAATGCTGGGCGAGGAATATCGCCTGCTTTATGCCGCCCGCCGCCAGGAACTGGCCGCCTGGTGCAAACGGCTTGGCTGGAGCTTTACCGTCAATCATACCGATCGCCTTGCCTCCGAGGCGCTGGTGCGCATCCACATGGCGATGACCGCCGAGGGCAGCTTTGCCGGGAGGGCCCGCGCATGAGTTGGCTGCCGCTCTCCTTCGGGGCCCCGATGGTGCTGTGGGGCCTGCTGGCGCTGCCGGTGATCTGGTGGCTTCTGCGGCTGACCCCGCCCAGGCCGCAAGCCGAGGTGTTTCCGCCGCTCAGGATTCTCGCCCGCGTGCTGAGGCGCGAAGAAACGCCGCAGCAGAGCCCTTGGTGGCTGACGCTGCTTAGGCTGCTGATGGCCGCGCTTGTCGTGGCAGCACTTGCCGAACCGGTCTTCAATCCGCGCGAAAAGCTGCCGGCCGAGGGCGCTGCCCTGGCGCTGGTGATCGACAATGACTGGGCAAGTGCCGCCGACTGGGGCAAGCGCGTCGCCACCGCCGAGCGGCTGATCGCCGATGCCAATTCGAACGGCGTGCCGGTGCTCATCGCTTTCACCGCCGAGAAGCCGAATGCCGAGATCGGTCCCTTCGATGCCGCTGCCGCGCTCGACCGGCTGCGCGCGGCAAAGCCGCGGCCGATCCCGACCGACCGCCCCGCCGTCTATGCCCGCGTCGCTTCAGCCTTGGAGTCGCTGCCTGGCGCCAGCGTCGCGGTGCTCGCCGATGGTCTGGCGGCGCAAGGCGACGAAGCCGCGTTCAACACGCTGTTGTCGAAGAACGCAGCACGCGTTGTCTGGGCCGTCTCCGACCGGCTGTCGCTGACCGGCCTGACCGGCGCCGACAACCAGGTCGACGGCTTCGCCCTGACCGCCATCCGCGCGCCCGGCGACCCGGCGCCTGCACAGGTCACGGCCGGCGCTTTCGACGACAAGGGCCGCCGCATCGCCGACGCGACGCTGACCTTTGCCCCGGGCGGATCCACCGCCACCGGCACGATGGCCGTGCCGTTCGAACTGCGCAACGACTTCGCCTACGTCGCGCTCGACGGCGAGCGCCAGGCCGGTGCCGTCCGCGTGCTCGATGAGAGCTCAAAACGCCGCCGCGTCGGGCTGTTGTCGCAGGCCGAGGCCGACCAGGCGCAACCGCTGCTGTCGCCGCTCTACTACATCCGCCGCGCCCTGCAGCCGTTCGCCGATCTGGTCGAGCCGTCGAGCGTCGATCTCGCCGACGCGATCCCGCAACTGCTCGACCAGAAGCCGGCGATGATCGTCATGGCCGATGTCGGCACCATTCCGGAACAAGCGCGGCAAAGGCTGGTTGACTGGGTCGACAAGGGCGGCACGCTGGTGCGTTTTGCCGGTTCGCGGCTGGCCGCTGCCGGCAATGACGACGACCTGCTGCCAGTTCGGCTGCGCACGGGCGAACGATCGCTTGGCGGCGCGCTGTCATGGACGGCGCCGCAGCCGGTCACCGAATTCCCGAAAACCGGTCCCTTCGCCGACCTCGCGCCGCCCACCGAGGTCACCGTCACCAGGCAGGTCCTAGCCGAACCGACGCCCGACATCGTCGAGCGCACCTGGGCTACGCTTGCCGACGGTACGCCGCTGGTGACCGGGATGAAGAAGGACAAGGGTACCCTCGTGCTGTTCCACGTCACCCCCGAGGCGACGTGGTCCAACCTGCCGATCTCCGGCAGCTTCGTCGAGATGCTGCGGCGCATCGTGCAATTGTCGCGCAACCAGGGCGCGGCTGTCGCCAATGCCGAGGCCGCCGCCACGTCGCTGGCACCCTATCGTATGATCGCCGCCGACGGCACGCTGGTGCCGCCGACGCCGGATGCCAGGCCGCTGGTGCCCGGCGCCGGCCGGCTGCCGGTGACGCTGGAAAATCCGCCCGGCCTCTACGGCTCCGAGACAGGAGTGTTCGCTCACAATCTGCTCGGCGGCGACAGCGCATTCACGCCGCTGGCCCGGCCTGAAATCACGGTGCCGGTCACCACCATCCAGTATGCCTTCGACGAGCAGCACAACCTCAAAGGTCCGCTTGTCACGGCCGCCCTGGTGCTGATGGTGCTCGACACGCTTGCCGTATTCTGGATGGGCGGCCTGTTGTCGCGCCGGCCGCGCCGTGCCGGCGCTGCGGCGACGGCAGCCGTCCTGCTGATTGCGCTCGGCGCCTTGATTGGCCACGCGGACGTCGCGCGCGCCGACGACGCCAAACCGGGAGATACGGAGGCCATCGGGGACATTTCAAAGACCCGGATCGCCTACGTGCTGACCGGCGAGCCGGGTGTCGATTCGATCAGCCGCGCCGGGCTCGAAGGCCTGACCCGCTTTCTTATCGAAAAAACCGCGCTCGAACCCGGAGCACCGGCCGGCGTCGACATCTCGAAGGACGAACTTTCCTTCTATCCGCTGATCTACTGGCCGATCGATCCCTCGGCCCCGCTGCCCAGCGAGGCCGCCATCGCCCGCATCGACGCCTACATGCAGCAGGGCGGAACGGTCTTGTTCGACACCCGCGACCAGTTCGCCAATGGCATTGGTGCGGATTCGACCAGCCCGGCGACTGAGCGGCTGCGCGACATCCTCGGCAACCTCAACGTGCCACCGCTGGAGCCGGTGCCGTCGGACCACGTGCTGACCAAATCCTTCTACATTCTTCCGGAGTTTCCTGGCCGTTTTGCCGGCAGCCCGCTTTGGGTCGAGGCATCGCTCGAAGCCAGCAACACCGAGAACCGCCCGGTGCGCACCGGCGACGGCGTTTCGCCGATCATGATCACCGCCAATGATTTCGCCGGCGCTTGGGCCGTCGACGAGAATGGCGACCCGCTATTGCCGACGGTGCCTTCGGATCCGATGCAGCGCATCTATGCGCTGCGTGCCGGCGTCAACATCATGATGTACATGCTGACCGGCAACTACAAATCCGATCAGGTGCACGTCCCGGTGCTGCTCGAACGGCTGGGGCAATAGACCATGAACTGGTCGCTCTCCTTCGAACCGCTCATCACCTGGCCACTGCTCGCAGTGGTTCTGGTACCGCTGCTGCTGCTGGCGCTGGTCGGCCTTTGGTTTCGCCAGCGCGGCGCGGTCTTCCGCCTGGCAGCCCTGATTGCCCTGGCTGCGGCGCTGCTCAATCCGGTGTTCCTCGACGAAGAACGTGAGCCGCTGAAAAGCATCGTCGCCGTCGTCGTCGACCGCAGCCAGAGCCAGGATATCGACGACCGCACCAAGCAGACAGACGCGGCGTTGGCCGGGCTTCAGCAGCGTCTCGGCCGCTTCAAGCAGTTCGACGTCCGTGTCGTCGAGGCCGGCAAGTCCGAAGCCGCCGACGAGCGCACCGAGACGCGGTTGTTTTCCGCGCTCGAAAATGCTTTCCGCGACGTGCCGCCGTCGCGCATCGGCGGCGCCATCATGATCACCGATGGCGAGGTCCATGACGCGCCGCCCGGCGCGCCCGACTTCAATGCCCCGCTGCATGCGCTGATTACCGGCAACGACCATGAGAAGGACCGCCGCATCCGCTTCGAGAATGCGCCGCGCTTCGGCCTCGTCGGCAAGCCGCTCGACATGACCTATCGCGTCATCGCCCCCAACAACGAAACCGGCCCGGTCGATGTCCGCGTATCGGTCAATGGCGAGCAGGTATCGGTCGAGCACGCCAACATCGGCCAGGCGATGCCGCTGCAAGTGACCATTCCCAGCGCCGGGCGCAACATTGTCGAACTCGCCATCAACCACGAGCCGGGCGAACTCACCGACACCAACAACCGCGCCATCGCGCTGATCGATGGCATTCGCGAAAATCTGCGCGTACTGCTCGTTTCCGGCGAACCGCATGCCGGCGAGCGCACCTGGCGCAATTTGCTGAAATCCGACGCTTCGGTGGACCTCGTGCACTTCACCATCCTGCGCCCGCCGGAAAAGCAGGACGGCACGCCGATCAACGAATTGTCGCTGATCGCCTTCCCGACGCGCGAGCTGTTCGTCGAGAAGATCAAGGATTTCGACCTGATCATCTTCGACCGCTATCAGCACCGCGACGTGCTGCCGATCCTCTATTACGACTACATCTCCGAGTATGTCGAAAAGGGCGGCGCGCTGCTGATCGCGGCAGGCCCCGAATATGCCGGCGAAAGCTCGATCGCCCGCACGCCGCTGATGTCGGCGCTGCCGGCAATGCCGACCGGCGAGGTCATCGACAAGGCCTTCTATCCGCGCCTCACCGATACCGGCCAGCGTCATCCGGTAACGCGCGGGCTCGACGGCTCCGCGACCGAGCCGCCGCACTGGAGCCGCTGGTTCCGCACCATCGGCGTTGAGAATCCCGAGGGCGAGGTGGTGATGAAGGGCGCCGACAACCGGCCGCTGCTGCTGCTCGATCGCAAGGGCGAAGGCCGCGTCGGCATGCTTCTGTCCGACCAGGGCTGGCTGTGGGCGCGCGGCTTCGAGGGCGGCGGCCCCCATGTCCAGCTCTACCGGCGTATCGCCCACTGGCTGATGAAGGAGCCCGAACTCGAGGAAGAGCGGCTGACCGCCGACGGCCGGGGCATGGTGCTTGAAATCCGCCGCCAGACGATGAGCGACGACCCCGGCCCGGCGCAAGTCATCACGCCGTCCGGCAAGGCACTGATCGTCAGGCTCGAGAAATCCGAACCAGGCGTCTTCCTCGGTAGCGTCGAGACCAGCGAAATCGGTCTCTATCAGGTCGGCAATGGCGACCTGACGGCATTGGCCCATGTCGGGCCGGTCAACGCCCCGGAATTCACCGACGTCGTCTCCACCGAGAACCGGCTCAAACCACCGGCTGAGGCAACCGGCGGCAGCGTTCGCCGGCTGGCGCCGGCCTCGGCACTTGGCACTCTCACCAGCACGGTCACGCTGCCCTCGATCGTTCCGGTCCGTTCCTCGGGCGCTGCCTCCGGCGATGACTGGATCGGCCTGCGCACCACCGACGACAGCGTACTCAAGGCCGTCTCGCGCGTGCCGCTGTTCGGCGGCTTCTTGGGGCTCGGCCTGCTGCTTCTGGCGATGGGCTCGATGTGGTACCGCGAAGGGCGGTAACGCGGTTTATCCTTCTCCCCTTGTGGGAGAAGGTGGATTGGCGCGCAGCGCCAAGACGGTTGAGGGGTGCTGGACGGAGTGCCGTCCTTGCCAAGGTGGAACACCCCTCATCCGACCGAGCTTCGCTCGGCCACCTTCTCTCACATGGGGAGAAGGAAGAACGCGAACCGCCCTACTCCTCCGGCTCCGTCGTGAACATCAGCGGGTAACCCTTGGCCTTGCCGGCATCGGTTGCCCGCGCCGCCTTGGTCTCGGCGACATCCCTGGTGAAGACGGCGACAACGCAGACGCCGCGCCGGTGAGCGGTGATCATTATTCTATGCGCCTGGTCTTCGCTGAGCTTGAACTCGGCCTTCAGCACCGTCACGACAAACTCGCGCGGAGTGAAATCGTCATTGACCAGGATGACCTTGTAGAGCTTCGGCCGTTCGACTTTCGGCTTCGTGCTGGTACGGGGTTTTGTCGTGATTTCAGGCATTGGACCGGCAATTGCGTACGACAGCTTTGCGGTCATTTTGACATGGGCAAAAGCGGTCGTCCATTCAACCGCGCGCGATCGGCTTCCCGGCAGGCGCAGTTCAAAAGTCTGTGCCTATGTGGGAACTGCCGTCTGGCGTTCAACGGGGGGTGTGGGCCGGGACTGGCCCTACTGTCTGCACGCAACAAAAAAGACGACCGCTCCAGGCAAATCGCAACTGGAGCGGTCTTCTCATAGGGTAGAAAGATGTCGCTTGATCAGGCCTTGGGAGCTGCCTTGACCGCGTGCTTCTTGTGCTTCTTGACGGTCTTCTTGGCAGCGACCTTCTTCACGGCCTTGGCCGGCGCAGCGGTCGTCGTTGTCGTCGCAGCCGGGGTGGTGGTCGCGGCATTGGCGCTGCTGGCGCCGAGAACCGGCATCGAGACGGCCAGCGCGATGGCGAGACCGAGGGCGGAGAGGAGGGACTTTTTCATGGCTTCACTTCCTTTTTGTGCAGATCGGATTGAGTGTCACTGAACGGGATCGATCGGTGTCACTCCAAGCAGCTTCAAAGCGTTCGCGAGCATCCGGATTCCCTGTGCCTGTTTCTTGTTGGCGCAGAACCGGTTTCCCTTTCTTTGAAGTGCTTTCGCAGCGGTGACCTGCGTTGCCGCGGCATGGGTTTCGAGGGCTTCGTCAAACTGCCGGTTCAGATCGATGCAACGCTCGCTGCGGGTGGTCGCCACCTTTGCATCGGCCGCCTTTGCATTGGCCACCTTCGCATCGGCCAGTTTTGCGTCGGCATGTTCGACCGCGGCCGTGACGAGCGAAATGGAAAGCAACGCACCCATCAGACTGATCGAGAACCTTTGCATTGGCCTGTCCGTAATCCCGTAACGCGTGTCGCAGCCGATGACCTGACCGCCACGGCACCACTTATGCCTTTGATTTTTTTCGGCAGTTTTTCCGGATTGTAGAATTTTGTTTCTGGATTGTTTCTGGGCAGCCCGGATCGGGCCGCCGATCTCCACTGGCCAACTTATGGCCTGAATTCTATCGTCTGGCTGACGGCCGAAGCAGCGCTTGGGCGATCCACAAATGACAGGTTCCCTGTGAAATCCGACCCCCACATACTGATCGTCGACGACGACAAGGGCATTCGCGACCTCCTTCAGGAATTTTTCCAGAAGCGAGGGCTGCATACATCGATCGCCGCCGACGGCACCGAGATGGAGACCATCCTGCGCCGCGCCCAGGTCGACCTGATCGTCCTGGACGTCATGCTGCCCGGCAAGAGCGGGCTGGAGCTCTGCCGCGAGTTGCGCGCCAATTATTCGACGCCGATCATCATGCTGACCGCGGTTACCGAAACTACCGACCGCGTGGTTGGGCTGGAGATGGGCGCCGACGACTACGTGCCGAAACCCTTCGATCCGCGCGAGCTGCTCGCACGCATTCGTGCCGTCTTGAGACGCAATGGCGCCGCCGAACCGCGACGCGCCGCCTCGCGGCAGATCTACCATTTCGCCGGCTGGACGATGGACTGTTCGCGCCGCCGGCTGATGGCGCCCGGCGACGTCAGGATCGAGCTGACGATGGCCGAATTCAATCTCCTGCAGACCTTCGTCAAGAGCGCGCAGCGCGTACTGAGCCGCGAGCAGCTGATCGAGCTGTCCGGCGGCGACAGCGGCTACAGCTTCGACCGCAGCGTCGACATTCTGGTCAGTCGGCTGCGGCGCAAGATGGAGGACGACCCGAAAACGCCGAAGCTGATCTTGACCGTGCGCAGCGGCGGCTACCAGTTCCTGCCTGAGACGACCTCCGAATGAGACGCATCCTGCCGCAAACGCTGCCGGTCTGGGTGCTGCTCATCGTCATCGCCGGCCTGCTGATCAGCCAGATCGCGACCCTTTACATCGTTTCGCGCGACCGTGCCGCCGCCAATGACGTCGTCGATCTCTATCGGCTGAACGACCGCGCCTTCTCGCTGGTGCAGCTGATGCATGATGCTAAGCCGGAACAGCGCAAGGCGACGGCCTCCGGCCTGTTCAACGCCACTTATGCGCTCACCGTCTCCGACACGCCCGCCGTTACTTCGTCGATAGCCGGCGACGACGAGCTGGCCGAATTGGAAGACATATTGGTCGGTCGGCTATCGAAGTTCGGCATCACCGACGCGCGGGTCCGCCGCGACCCGGCAACGCACGAAGCCGACGCTCCCGGTGGGACGGTCGCCGGTCCCGATATCGGCCAGGTCGAGCGCGACCTGCTGGTGCTGGCGGCCGATTTCGCCCAGAGCGACAAGCTGACCGCTTCGCTTCGCTTTGCCGACGGCCAATGGCTGAACTTCACCGAGCCGAACACACCGGCCGGACCGATACTGAGCTTCGATAGCGTGCCGCTCTATGCCTTGATCGCCGGGCTGGTGGTGGCTTCCTCGATCTGGTCGTTGCGCCGGCTGACGGCGCCCTACCGGATGATGGAGACCGCGGTGAAGCGGATCGGCGAGGACCTGAAAAGCCCGCCAATCGCCGAGAGCGGCAGCCGCGAGGTGCGTACCGCGGCAAAGGCGGTCAATGCCATGCAGGCGAGGCTGCGCGCCTACGTCGAGGACCGCGAGCATCTTGCGGCCGCACTGGCGCACGACCTGCGCACGCCGCTGACCAGGATGCGGCTGCGCCTCGAACTGCTGAGGAATTCGTCCGTGCGCGCCGCACTGGCGCACGACCTCGCCGACATCGAAGGCATTGCCAGCTCGGTCATCGACTTCGCCACTTTCGAGGTGACCGAGGAGAAGAGCGAGAGGATCGATTTCTGGTCGCTGGTAGAATCGATCGCCGACGACTTCGACGAGGTCTCCTTCGACAATGAGGACGCGCGCTCGCGCGGCCTGATCTGCGTCGCGCGGCCGGTCGCGCTACGGCGCTGTGTCACCAACCTCGTCCAGAACGCGGTGACCTATGGCAAGAGGGCGCATCTCAGCCTGCGTCAATCAGGCAAGACAATCACGCTGGCGATCCATGACGAGGGTCCGGGCATACCGCAAGCCGAGCTCGACGCCGTGTTCGACTCGTTCGTGCGCCTGGAACAGTCGCGCAACCGTCAGACCGGCGGCCTCGGCCTCGGCTTGACCATCGCCCGCAACATCGCCCGTAGCGCCGGCGGCGAAGTCAGCCTGTCCAACCATCCCGATGGCGGCCTGATGACGGAGCTGCGCCTGCCGCTGGCGGTTTAGCTTGCGGTATCGGGCTAAGCCGGCGTTCCTTCGCGCCCCCTCTGTTCTGCTGGACACCTCCTCCACAGGTGGGGAGATTGGCCGTCGTCGCCGATTTCGCCAATTACAAACGTTGGAATGTGAGAGCCGTCCGCGAAACCGCCGATCTCCCCCCAAGTGGGAGAGATGTCCGACAGGACAGAGGGGGGCGCGACAGAACTCGGCGTTTGGTCTTGGTTCTCTCCCCAAGGAGAAAAACTATCTTCGCAGGACCGCGCTCAGCACATCCCTGACGCCAATGGCGCCGACGAAGCGCGACTGGTCGTCGAACAGCGCCACCGGTGCGGTCTGCGAGCGATGCATGGCCAGCATCACGGTCTTCAGCGAGGTGCCGGGATTGGCCCAGAATACCTGAGCCGTCTCCTCCGGCTGGGCTTCGACATCGGCGCAGGACACCCAGACCGCCGGCTTGCCGTCGCGCTCGGCCGCCGCCACCAGCCCATGCTCGTCGATCTTGAAACGCGTCGTCCTGCGCCGGTCGAGCCACACCCAGCCGTTCTCGCCGTGTTCGAGGTCGCGGCGGTCGCGCATGACGTTCCACGCAGTCAGCACCGAGAGCGGGTTCACATTGGCGATGAAGTCGCGGACATAGTCGTTGGCGGGCCGCAGCACGATGTCTTCCGGCGCGCCGGTTTGCACGATGCGCCCGCCTTCCATGATGGTGATATGGGTGCCGATCTTCAGCGCCTCCTCGAGGTCGTGGCTGACGAAGATGATGGTCTTCTTCAGCTCGGCCTGGAGCTGCAGCAACTCGTCCTGCAGCTTGGTCCGGATCAGCGGATCGAGCGCCGAGAACGGCTCGTCCATGAGCAGGATCGGCGCCTCGGTGGCAAAGGCGCGCGCCAGGCCGACGCGCTGCTGCATGCCGCCGGAAAGCTCATGCGCATATTTCTTCGACCACTGGTCGAGATGAACCAGCTTCAGTTGCCTGTTCACCCGCTCCTTGCGCTCGGCTTCGGGTACGCCGGCGAGCTCGAGGCCAAGGCCGACATTCTCCTCCACCGTGCGCCACGGCAGCAGGCCGAACTGCTGGAACACCATCGCCACCTGCTTCTGCCGCAGCCGCCGAAGCGTCGCCTCGTCGCAGGTGACGACGTCGACCGTACCGTCGCCGTCCTTGACCAGCACCTGGCCGCGCGAGACGACGTTCAGCCGGTTGACGGCTCTGAGCAGCGTCGATTTGCCGGAGCCGGAAAGCCCCATCAGCACCGAGATCTCGCCCTCGTTCACGGTGAGGCTGGCGCCGGCGCAGCCCAGCACATTGCCGGTCTGTTCGAGGATCTCGGCTCGGGTGGCACCACTGTCGATCAGCGCCAGCGAGCCTGCCTGGTCGGCGCCGAAGACGATGTCGACATTCCTGAAATCGACGGCGACGGTCATTTCTTGCCTCCCACGCCGATGCGCGTCATCCGGTCGAGCACGATGGCGAGCACGACGATCGCCAGCCCTGCCTCAAGCCCGAGGTCGATCCTGCGCGAACCAAGCGCCCGGTTGATTTCCGTACCGAGGCCGCCGGCGCCGATCAGGGCGGCGAACACCACCATCGACAGCGACAGCATGATCGACTGGGTCAGCCCAGCCATGATGGTCGGCAGCGCCGAAGGCAGCTCGACCTTCCACAGCAGCTGGCGCTTGGTGGCGCCGAACGCCTCGCCCGCCTCGACGATCGATTTCGGCACCGAGGTGACGCCGAGATGGGTGAGCCGAACCGAGGTCGGGATGACGAAGATGATGGTGACGATCAGGCCGGGCGCGTTGCCGAGGCCGAACAGGGTCAGCACCGGGATCAGGTAGACGAAGGTCGGCAATGTCTGCATCAGGTCGAGCACCGGCAGCATGACGCGATACACCTTCGGCTTGTGCGCGGCCCAGATGCCGAGCGGCACGCCGATGGCCATCGACACGGCGGCGGCGGCGACCACCAGCACCAGCGTCTCCACCGTCTGCTTCCACAGGTTCTGGTTGAGGATGAACAGCAATCCGATGAATACCGCCAAAGCCAGGCCTTTCGAGCGCTGCAGGAAATAGGCGAGCAGAGCGATCAGCGCGATCAGCAGAACCGGCGGCAGCAACAGCAGCCCGTCGACGATGCCGTCGAGCAGGAAGTTGAGGCTGTTGGAAAAAGCCCTGAAGATGGTGTCGAAATTGTCGGTGAGAAAGCCGAAAAACGCCTTCCCCCATGCCCCGATGGGAATCTTGTAACTGACCAGGAATTTGGAGATCGGATCCATCTAGCCCCTCTTCTGCCGGCGCCGTCCTTCGCCGGACGGTCATCTTGTCACAGGATATGAAAAAGGGCAGCCATTTCTACCGTGGCTGCCCCTTGTCTCGTCATACCAGATGGTCGGGTCAGCTTCCGAGCGCCGTTTTTACCGCAGCCGCCGCATCGCCGCCGTCGAAGGTGGTGACGCCGGCGATCCAGGGAGCGACCGCGTCCGGGTGCTTCTTCAGCCAGTCGGTCGCGACCGTATTGGCATCGCCGCCCTTCAGGATCGCGTCCATCATCTCGCCTTCCATGTCCAGGTTGAACTTCAGATTGGCGATGAACTTGCCGGCGTTCGGGCATTCGCTCATGTAGCCCTTGCGTACATTGGTATGCACGGTGGCAGCACCAAAGCCGCTATCTCCCATCCCCTCGAGATAGGTGATCTTCATGGCGCCCATCACCGGATGCGGCGTCCAGCCGAGGAAGGCGATCCATTCATTGTTCTTCATCGACTGGTCGGCCTGGGTGAGCATGCCGGCCTCGGAAGATTCGACCAGTTCGAAGCCTTCGAGATTGGTCTTCGGATCCTTGATCATGTCGAGGATGATCCGGTTGCCGTCATTGCCGGCTTCAATGCCGTAGATCTTGCCGTCAAACTTGTCCTTGAACTTGCCGAGATCGGTCAGCGTCTTGACACCGGCATCGGCGACATAGGTTGGCACGACAATGCCGTAGCCGGCACCGCTGAGATTTTCGCTGACGGTCTCGACCGAGCCTTCGGCGGCATAGTCTTTGATGTCGTTGGTCATCGACGGCATCCAGTTTCCGAGAAACACGTCGAGGTCTTTGTTCTTCAGCGACGCATAGGTCACTGGCACCGAAAGCTGGATCACCTGCGGCTCGTAGCCGAGCGCGGTGAGCAGCACCGAGGCTATGCCTGTGGTCGCCTGTATGTCGGTCCAGCCGACATCGGACAGACGCACCGTTTTGCAGCTTTCCGGATCGCCGGCGAAGGCCCCAGTCGTGGATAGAAAAACCGCCAGGCCGAGGCCGGCGACGAATGAACTCATACGCGACATGAAAATTCTCCCATTTCAGTTCTCGGTGAAGCGAAGCGACGGTTTTATCTCCGCCTTTGTTCCGTCAGCCAAACATCATTCTGCTGCGGTTTCAAGCACTAAGGCAATCACGAACAACGGCGCAGGCTGGCCGATCAGCGACACGCCCGCCGCTTTCCGGATGGAAGTCGCCTTTTCCCGGTGGAATGTAGGCGCTCCCCCTCCCCGCTTTGTTGCAACTCGGCTTAAAAGGACGGCATGGCCAAGCTGTACTTCCATTATGCGACGATGAATGCCGGCAAGACGACGATGCTGTTGCAGGCCTCTTATAATTACCGCGAGCGCGGCATGACGACGATGCTGTTCATCGCCGGCCACTACCGCAAGGGCGATACCGGGCTGATCTCGTCGCGCATCGGCCTGGAGACGGAAGCCGAGATGTTCCGCGACGGCGACGATCTGTTTGCCCGGGTCGCCGAGCATCACGACCACGCCACGGTCCATTGCGTCTTCGTCGATGAGGCGCAGTTCCTCGAAGAAGAGCAAGTCTGGCAACTCGCCCGCATCGCCGACCGGCTGAACATCCCGGTCATGTGCTACGGCCTGCGCACCGATTTCCAAGGCAAGCTGTTTTCCGGATCGCGCACCCTGCTGGCAATCGCCGACGACCTGCGCGAGGTGCGCACCATCTGCCGTTGCGGCCGCAAGGCGACGATGGTGGTGCGCCTTGGCGCCGACGGCAAGGTGGCGAAACAGGGCGAACAGGTGGCGATCGGCAAGGATGTCTACGTCTCGCTCTGCCGCCGCCATTGGGAAGAAGAAATGGGCCGCGCCGTGCCCGACGATTTCATCGGCTTCACCAAAACCTGACCAGCGCTATTGCTTTCATCCGACCTCCCGGCCGACATTCGTTCGCCAATCGCGCCATCGTGCGGCGCTTGTTTAAGGCCTGCTTCCTATTTCAGAACCTCTCAGCCAGAGCCGTCGGGGAGTTCCCATGCTTCGAGCCATTTCGTCTGCCGCTGCTTTCCTCATCGCCGGCGCTCTTGCCGCGCATGCCGACGGCGATGCCGCTCTCGGCAAGAAAGTCTTCAACAGATGCATGGCCTGTCATGAGGCAACGAGCGACCACGACAAGGTCGGCCCGCATCTGCTGGGTGTCGTCGGCCGCACCGCCGGCACCGCGGACAGTTATCTCAGCCGTTACTCGCAGGCGATGAAGGACGCCGGCGCCGCCGGCCTGGTCTGGGACGAAGCAAACCTCGCCGAATACCTGCGCGCGCCGCGGCAGAAGGTCCCCGGCAACAAAATGGCCTTCTCCGGCCTGACCAGCGACGACGACATCGCCAATGTCATCGCCTACCTCAAGGCCGATCCCAAGCCCTGAGCGTCGCGCCCGACCTAAAATCCAGCCGCGGTTGAAGCGGTGTCTGACCGGACGGCAGTTACACCGTAATCATTGCCTGACTATCCTGCGGTCGGCCTCCTGAAATTCTTTTGTTTTCCTGTAATCCCATGGCTTCCGTCTTTCATTCGCCAAACCCGGCACATATATTCGCGGCGGTTTGCGAAACGAAACCGATGCCGAAGCGGGAGGCCCCAATGGCGACATTGCAGAATTTCGATGCCGAGATTGCCAAGACCAAGCAGGTCGTAGAGGACATGCGCACCAAGATCGAGCAGTCCGGTTCTGTGCTCGATACGCTCGCCACCGCCGACAAGAAGATCGGCGACGCCAATTTCGACATCGAGAATGCCCGCATTGAGGATGTGCTGAAGCAGCAGAAGGTGATGGAAGGCAATATCGCCGACCTGATTATCGGCCTCGAGGACGCCACCAACGTCTTCGGCGCCGAATTCGAGAGCATGAAGAACTACACCGGCTGGGAGAATTTCGTCGGTGTCTTCTCCAGCCAGCGCAAGCAGCGCCTGCGCACCGACCGCGTCCGCAACATGTCGCTGGCCGGCAATCTGCAGGAGCTGCTGGCGAAATCCGACACCATCGTCGGCATCCTCAAGGCACAGAAGCAGGTTCTCGACACGCGCTACAAGACCTCCGAGGCCAGCCTGTCGCAGGTGATCGAGCGCCGCAAGACCACCATGTCCAATCTCGAGACCGTGCAGAAGCGCATCGAGGAACTCAACCCGATGCTGCTCGACATCGAGAACAAGATCGCCGCCTCGACCAGCCAGAAGGAGCGCACGCAGCTTGAAGGCGAACGCTCGAAACTGGCCACGGAATACAACGAGAAGCAGGCCAAGGAGCAGGAATTGCTGGCCGAAAGCCAGACGCTGGAGCGCTACACCTCGATGTTCCAGACCTTCGTCGATTCGCTCAACAACCAGATCGCGGCGCAATCGACGCTGATCAACAAGCTGACCATCGATACCGAGCAGCGCATCGTTCTGTACAAGGCGCTGGAAGATTCGCTGAAGACCGCCGCCCAACAGGATGTCGCCCACAAGATCAACACGCTGGGCAGCCAGGTCGACAACACCGCCGAAGAGACCATGGCCGGCATTGGTGCCGCCTCGCAAAAGCACATCGGCGATCTCCTTGAAATGCACGAGAAGAACATGGTCGCCACCGCCGACATCCAGCGCCGCAAGAAGCTCGCCGACGATGCCTTCGCCCGCCGCTTCGACGATGTGATGAAGAAGCACAATTCGGCAAATTACGTGCAGTCGTAATTGCTGCACGTGCATTGCTCCCAAGGGCTGGCAGCATGACCCCCGAAAACGAAGCTGCGGCGCGCTATTTCTCGGCGATCGCGGCGGCACTTGGCGGCCTCGAAGTGTTCATGCGCGACGATCGCTCGCCGCTCTACCGGCACGGCATCGTCGCCAAGGTCGTCGCCGAATATATTGCGCGGCTCGACAAGTCGTTCTCGTGCTGGCGCAACCGGCTGGGCTTCACCGAGACGTTCCGCATCTCGCGCGCCGAAAGCGGTTTTCCGGTTTTCCAGAACCTGCTCGAACTGGAAAACGACCGACTCCAGGCCGACAGCCGTCTCGCCGTCATCCCTTCGGCCAGCGAGCTGCGCGAGGAAATGGCCGACTTCATCCTGCGCCACAAGGAATTCCCCGAAGCGCTGCAGAAGTCGATGGCCGAGCGGCTTTACCTCGAGGACGTCAAGAGCGAGACCACCTTCGGCCCGTTCACGCTAGCCCAGACGGTCAAGGTGTCGGTCAATCCGAAGACGTTGCGCCCCTATTATCTGGTCCACTGGGCCTGCTTCGACGGCAGCGCCAACCTGCCGCTTGTGTATATGGTGACGGTCGAGGATTCCTCGGACGACATGATCCGGCAGCTTGTCGACTCCAGCGGCAAACTTAATGAGAGGGTCGACATTCCGCTGCCGGTCGACGGCTTGCTCAATCCCGAGCTTGCCCACCGTTTCGACGATTTCACCGAGAAGAATTCCGCCTACGCGCTGTCGCCGGCGACCATCGCGGTCAACCTCGACAAGGATTTCGAGCCGCTGCATCCCAAGCAACTGCGTCGCGTCGTGCTCGGCCCGTTCTATTCTGCAGGGATTACCGATAACAATTCGACGGTGAGCGAAGTGCTGGCCAAGGTGCGCAAGCCGGAAAACGCCTGGCTGCTGACCTGGACCATCCAGGAGGTCTTTTCCAAGGCCGAAAAGCCAGGCCGCAAGGGGCTGTTTTCGAGCGAAAAGACGACGCAGGAATTCTTCATCAATACCGACGATCTCGAGGCCGCGCGGCAAGGCGTGTCGAGCTATGAGAACCATGCGCTGATTCCGCACGAGGCCTATCAGGCGCTCTATGCCGCCGGCGAGGCGCAGAAGATCTTTTCGGGCTACAAGGTCCACATCCTGTCCAAAGGACAGGTCATCAGCGACGTCTGACCGTCAAATCGCGGAGCATCCTCCATGGACACCGGCCTGACCACCATCCCGGAAGCGGCAATTGAAAAGCACCGTGCCACTGCGCAAAGTTTCATCACTCGCATCGTCGTGCTGGAGGACCCATCGCGCGAGTCCGGCACCGCGCTTGCCGGCACCAACCGCCGCTTCGTCTCTACCGTCTCGGTCGGCTCGGTGCGCCGCACGCGCGAGGTCGAGCTCTCCAAAACCGTCGCCGCCGTCCATTCCGACGACCAGTTGCTGACCATCCCGCAGCACACGCTGTTGTTTCGCGCCCGGCGCGGCACAGCGATAGCGCTGGCCATATCGGATGTCTTCGCCGAGGGCTCGGACCTCGAAAGCCTGCAGGCGAAAAACGCCCGCGCGCCGCTCGAAGGCGATGAAGCTGCCACCTTCAAGAAGCTGCTGTCGGCCTCTGCCTACATCTCCGCCTTCAGCCTTGCCTCCTATTTGTTCCAGCTGATCGACAGCGACGGCGAGGCGCCGAACGACACGCCCGAGCCGGACTTTCTGTTCGACACGCCCCAGGATGCGGTGAAGTCGATCGTGGCCGGGCTCGACAGGGCGATAGCAGGTTCGAAGGACGATGCCGACCTGATGACCCGCGCCCGCGCCTTTGCCCGTGTCGCCATCGACGGGCTGTTGGCGCGAAAGGGCCGCTTCGACGGCATCGGCCCGTTCGAGAACGCGCATATCCGCATCGACGTCGACGATTTTACCCTTGACGGCTTCGACGTCGCGCCGGGTAAGCGGGCAAAGCCGCTGGTGATGACCTTCAAAAAACCGGAAGAGGTCGTCGGCAACCACATCGCCAAATACCAGTCGGTCAAGCTTGCCAAGATGCTGATGGCCTATGACTTCGAGCGCGAGCTGAACCCGTTCGTCGAGCTCGGCGGCTTCCTGTTCACTTTTATCGGCGATGGCGCGCCCGGCACCGGCAAGACAACCTTGATCCAGATGATCGCCGGTCTTCTCAATGGTTATTGCCAGGTCGCCGGCTATCCCTTCGCCTACGAGAATTTCGGCGTCGACCAGATCTCGTCCTACCAGGGCAAGTCCGGCCAGAACTGCCGCCAGTTCGTCAACAATGTGCTGAACCCGCGCGTCATCGGCTTCGGCACCATCGACGATATCGACCAGGTGGCGGCACGCCGGTCCGACGACCGCGCCTCGGCCGGCCAGCAGGAAATCACCGGCGTCCTGATGGACGCCTTTGGAGGTGCGGCGACCGTGGTGCGCGGCAACTGCTCGTTCGGCATGTTCTCCAACTATCCCGAAAACGTAGACGACGCGCTACGCCAGCGCGCCGGCGCGCGCTGGCTGGTCGATGGCCCGCAGAGCCGCGACGACTACATCGACATCTTCGTTCTGCTCGCCGGCAAGAACCACAAGATCCCGCTCGGCGACCACAAGCTCTATGCGGCGCAAGAGATCCAGCGCGCGGTGACGGAAGCTTACGAGGAACATGAGAAGCCACAGGAAGACGGGTTGATGAAGGTCTATGAGCGCTACATGAAGGAGAATGGCGCGCCAAAGACGATGGCCGACATCGGCACTTATCTGCATATGATCAAGGATGCCGAGCCGCGCTTTACCGGCCGCGCCATCAAGAACGTTACCGATGCCATCAAGATGCGCGCCATGGACATCGAATTGCCGGACGAGTGGTTCGAAAAGCCGGAAGCCTTCATGCACAAGGGTTACGACGACAAGAAAGCGATGATCGAGGAGCTGCGCGGGCCATTCTCGATGGACATGGTCATGCAGGAGATCAACCGCTACGCGGATTCCGAGTTCCGCTATTCCGACAAGTCCGATGATGCGGCGGTGACCAAGATGATCCGCGACACCCGTCTGCGGGAGCGTGCCGTGCGCGAGATCGAGGAGTTGAAGAAAAAGGGGCTGTGGAATGCGTGAGATGCGCCGACGCCCCCTTCTCCCCTTGTGGGAGAAGGTGTCGCCGAAGGCGACGGATGAGGGGTATTCGTCAAGCTGGAACACCCCTCATCCGACCGAGCTTCGCTTGGCCACCTTCTCCCACAAGGGGAGAAGGAGCGTTCGCGCCCCTCATCCGCCCTTCGGGCACCTTCTCCCCGTGAACGGGGAGAAGGAATAATGGCCAAGAAACCCGATCTGTTGCGCGACAACGAACTGATCTACGGCCGGCTGCTGACGATCGACGAGCCGCACCTGATCCAGCGCTACAACAAGGCGATAGTCGCGTTCGGCTTGAAGCCGACCAAGCTGAAAAGCTTCGAGATCGACCGCACCGGCTTTTCGCCGCAGGTCGCCGAGGAATGCGGCGACTACAGCTACCTCGATCCGAACGAGGTCAACCGCCGCTTCATCATCCTGACGCCGTCGCAGATCGACCTGCCGGTGGTGCACACGGCGTTCTCCAACACTTCGCTGCTGATGTACGAGTTCATGTCCAAGAACCAGCGCGCCATCGATGCGCTGACGATCAAGGACGTCATCTACGGCGAGATCGAGGATTCGGTCCCCAAGGTCGACGACATCGAGGACCTGCTGTCGATCAATCAGGTCGAGTTCAAGGTGTTGTCGGCGGAGGATGTGCTCGGCAAGGCCGCCGAACTCGGCAAGCTGGTCGACCGGCTGAAGCAGGAGCCGGATGCCTGGCGCGACAACGCCATGCTGGCCCACATGGTCGAGCTGGCGAAGATCTGCGGCGACATCCGCGAGAATGCGCTGGTGCCGGACCAGGTGATCTTCCGCCACAATGCCTATTGGACCAGCCATTTCGGCGGACTTTATGTGTTCGTCGATCCCGACGTGACGACGGTGATCAGCGACCCGGCAGCGCCCGGTTTCCGCCGCTCGCGGCCATGGCAGGTGAGTTACCTTTCGATCCACGATGCCGACAAGGTATTCAAGTTCCTCGCCTCGACCGGCCGCATCGAGCTGCCGCGCGCCTCATGGATCGAAACCTCCGGTTATCTCGAGCATCGCGCCGAAATGGTGGTGCGCGCGCTGATCCGCGACGCCGATCCCGACCGCAATCTGACCGACGTCGACAAGGTCTGGCTGCAGACCTGGATCCACGGCCATACCGATCTGATCACCAGGGACGGCAATTTTCCCTTCCTCAACGCCGCCAAGCGCGAGATCGCCCAGCTCGGCCATCTCAAGATAGAGGACGTGTTCCCGCAGCAGCGCTTCCTGGTCATCCGCGCCAAGCCGGACCATCCCGACGCCTGGCTGACCAACCAGCTGATCTCGGACTTCGTGCCGCAGGACTTCGTTTCGCGTTACGTCTTCAACAAGCCGGGCTTCTACAGGGACTATGAAGGCTTCAGCGACGCCTGGCGATCGCATGTTGTGGACGTTCTGAAAACCACATATCTGAAGGACAAGGTGGCGTTTCGCACACGCCTCTACGGCTTGACTGACTGAGGGGTGACATCGCCATGCTTGATCCGATCGTGAATTTCTTCACCCGGATTTTCCAGTGGATTGGCCGCGGCATCGGCCTGCTCATCGGCGCGATCCTGTGGCCGTTCCTGTGGGCGGGGCGCTGGTACACGCAACGCGGCTGGATCCTGAAGGCGGTGCTCGGCCTGGCTGTGCTCGTGCTGATCGGTCTCTATGTCAACTTCTTCTACGCCACCCAGTGGTGGAACAATTTCGACCCGAATTACGTCGACAAATACACGTTCGAAAAACGCAACAGCTCCGCCGGTGAACAGGTTTCCGCGGGCGCCGGCACCGACACGGCCAAGACCTGCGGAAATTCAGCCATTGCCCAGGTCGCTGCCGACCTGACCGACTTCAACGTCAACCAGAATGCCTGGGTGTCGTCGATGATCCTCTACAAGCTCGGCCTGTTCGGCATCGACTGGGACCACACGCCGTTCATGGACAACAAGGCTTCGTTCCAGCGCGGCATCAACCAGGCGGTGCGGCGCACGGCGACCGAACTTGCCGATAATCTCGGCCGCGTCCGCACCACTTCGCAGATCGACGCCGACCTGCAGGACGCCCGCGGCAATCTGCAGTTTGATGAGGAAACCTGGTACTTCGGCTTGAACCCGTTCGGTCCCAAGACGCCGACGCCGAGCTACTATCGCGACGCAGTGCGCAAGCTGCGTTCCTTCAACGCCCGCCTCGCAGCCTGCCAGGCGACGTTCGATGCCCGCGCCGACAATCTCAAGCAGTATATCGACCGCATCTCGTCCGACATCGGTTCGACCTCGGCGATCCTCAAGGAGCGTGCCGAAAACCACAATAATGGCTGGTTCGACACTCGCGCCGACGACCGCTTCTGGTTCGCCTATGGCCAGCTCTATGCCTATTACGGGCTGATGAAGGGCGCACAGGCCGACTTCGAGGACGTCATCAAGGAAAAGCACCTGCAGAACCTGTGGGATACGATGGACGCGCAGTTCGTCTCGGCGCTGCGCATCCAGCCCTTCATCATCGCCAATGGCCGCGAGGACGGCTGGCTGTTGCCGACACATCTGACGACGATGGGTTTTTACATACTCAGGGTGCGCTCGAACATGGTCGAGATCAGCAACGTGCTGACGCAGTAGCGGATCGTCCCGCACAGCCGGCGCTGGTGAATTTGCGCCGTTGCTTCTGTCGCTTTTCGCGTATTACGCGGCTGTTTTGAGACGGCGGAACCGCGCCTGCTCTGGCTTCTATACGGCGCGGCAACCGGCGCGAAAAGAACCTGTAGCAGGGCAGCCGGCCGCAGAGGCATTTTCTTCGTAGGAAACATAGTTGCATGAAAGTTGACGCCGCGGCAGCGACAGGGGTAGAACATGCCCGCGCCTGCAATGCCGGGCTATTCTTGCGACCACACTAGTCAAATCCGTCCAATTCAGAGGGAAGTCGTCCATGGCCGAAGTGAAGTCCGACATCGAGATCGCGCGCGGCGCCAGGAAGAAGCAGATCCAGGAGATCGGCCAGAAGATCGGCATTCCGAGCGAACATCTTCTGCCCTACGGCCACGACAAGGCGAAGATCTCGGCCGAGTTCATCAAGTCGGTGAAGGGCAACAAGGATGGCAAGCTGATCCTCGTCACCGCCATCAACCCGACACCGGCCGGCGAAGGCAAGACGACGACGACGGTGGGCTTGGGCGATGGCCTCAACCGCATCGGCAAGAAGGCCATCGTCTGCATCCGCGAGGCTTCGCTCGGACCGAATTTCGGCGTCAAGGGCGGTGCCGCCGGCGGCGGCTACGCGCAGGTCGTGCCGATGGAGGACATGAACCTCCACTTCACCGGCGATTTCCATGCCATCACCACCGCGCATAATCTGCTGTCGGCGCTGATCGACAACCACATCTATTGGGGCAACGAGCTCGGCATCGACACCCGCCGTGTCGTCTGGCGCCGCGTCATGGACATGAACGACCGGTCGCTGCGCGAGATCATCTGTTCGCTCGGCGGCGTCGCCAACGGTTTCCCGCGCGAGGCCGGTTTCGACATCACAGTCGCCTCGGAAGTCATGGCCATCCTGTGCCTGTCGACCGACCTGAAGGACCTGGAAAAGCGCCTCGGCGACATCATCGTCGCCTATCGTCGCGACAAGTCGGCCGTCTATGCGCGCGACCTCAAGGCCGACGGCGCCATGGCCGTACTCTTGAAGGATGCCATGCAGCCCAATCTCGTGCAGACGCTGGAGAACAACCCGGCCTTCGTGCATGGCGGCCCCTTCGCCAACATCGCGCATGGCTGCAACTCCGTCGTTGCCACGACGACGGCGCTGAAGCTTGCCGACTACGTCGTCACCGAAGCCGGTTTCGGCGCCGATCTCGGTGCCGAAAAGTTCTTCGACATCAAATGCCGCAAGGCCGGCCTGAGGCCCGCCGCGGCGGTCATCGTCGCCACGGTTCGCGCCATGAAGATGAACGGCGGCGTCAAGAAGGAGGACCTCGGCAAGGAGAACGTCGAGGCGGTCAAGAAGGGATGTGCGAATCTCGGCCGCCACATCGAGAACATCCGCCAGTTCGGTGTGCCGGCAGTGGTCGCCATCAACCATTTCTACTCCGATACCGAGGCCGAGGTCCAGGCGATGAAGGACTACGTCGCCTCGATGGGCGAAGAGGCGATCCTGTGCAAGCACTGGGCTCAGGGATCGGCCGGCATCGAGGAACTGGCCAAAAGAGTCGTGGCGTTGGCCGAATCCGGCGCGTCGCAATTCGCCCCGCTCTATCCCGACGCCATGCCGCTGTTCGAGAAGATCAACACCATCGTCCAGCGCATCTATCGCGGTTCCGAAGCGATCGCCGACAAATCGGTGCGCGACCAACTCCACGCCTGGGAGCACGCCGGCTACGGTCATTTGCCGGTCTGCATGGCCAAGACGCAATATTCCTTCTCCACCGATCCGAATCTGCGCGGCGCGCCGACCGGCCACACCGTGCCGGTGCGCGAGGTCAGGCTGTCTGCCGGCGCCGGCTTCGTCGTCATCATCTGCGGCGAGGTGATGACCATGCCCGGCCTGCCCAAAGCGCCATCCTCGGAAAAGATTTTCCTGAATGAAATGGGCCAGATCGAAGGCCTGTTTTAGGGATAATCAATGCTCGAACGGCAAAGGGCGCCGCAACGCTGCGGCGCCCTTTTTGGCGACTTCGCGACGAGCTCGTCCCTAAGCCGCGCTTCGCGCCAGCGCGCGCTGGTTGGAGGCATAGGGTGTGTCGTGCTGGGGTACCACGCCGGTCTTCAGGCAATCGATCCACTCGGCGGTTTTGAGAACGGCCGCGAAGCGCGACTGCAATACGACCGTCACGACGCGATGGATTTCCTCCCCCGAAGCGTAGCCGGCGCTGTTGGCGTACGGCAACGATCCCGTTGCGTCCGACAGGAACTCGACCTCAAAACCCATATGCACGGCGTGGATGACCGTCGACAGGTCGCAATTATGCGTCATGTAGCCGATGACTGTGATCGTATCGATAGAGTTGGCGCGCAGCCACTCCTCGAGGTCCGTGCCGGTGAAGGCGCTGGGCAAGTTCTTTTCGATGTAGTGGTCGCGGTTTCGCCTGGCGATTTCCGGGTGCAACTCGGCGCCATGGCTGCCCTTGGCGAACACCGGTGAGGTTTCCGGCGCCAACTGTTTGATGACCACCACCTTGACGCCTGCCTCGGTGGCCGCATCCATCGCTCGCGCCACATTGACGACGCTATCGCGGAAGGGCGGATGCTGGATGGCGAGGTTGCCGCCGTCATAGTCGTTTTGAACATCGATGACGATGAGGGCGCGGCGTGGAGCTTTGCCTTTGGCTGGTTGCGACATGGGGTTTTCCTTTCCCGTTGGACATTGACGGGTGCACGATAAGCTCGGCACCGGATTGCAAGAAGTGTCCCGATTGACATTATTCGAAAGAATTGGGACAATCGGCCTCACCCGTTGCTGGAGCTCCCATGACCGATCCTGCCGTTGCCGCCATCGCCTTCGATGGCATCAGCCCGTTTCATCTCTCCGTGCCGTGTCTCGTGTTCGGCGCGGATCGCACGGAGCTCGGCCTGCCGCGCTTCGACTTCCGGGTCTGCGCGATTGAGGACGGGCCGATCCGCACCGATGCCGGGCTGACCATCAGCGTCCCGCACCGGCTTTCCGCGCTCGATGACGCCGACATCGTCATCGTGCCAAGCTGGAAGGATCTCGGGAGCTCGCCTCCAGCCGCATTGATCGACGCGTTGCTTGGCGCGCACGAGCGCGGCGCGCTGATCGTCGGACTGTGCTTGGGAACGTTCGCTGTTGCGGCGACCGGACTGCTTTCGGGGCGGCGAGCGGCGACGCACTGGGCCTACGCGGATCAGCTGCAGGAACTCTATCCCGACATTCTCGTCGAACCGGAAGTGCTCTACATCGACAATGGCGATGTCGTGACATCCGCCGGTGTCGCCGCCGGGCTCGACTGCTGCCTGCACGTCGTACGGGCTCGTTACGGCGCGGAGGCGGCACTTCGCCTTGCCCGGCAGATCGTGCTTTCTCCGCACAGGCAGGGCGGGCAGGCGCAATTCATCGAACGTCCCATCGCCAGGACCGGCAATGCGGACCGCTTCACCCAGGCTCTCGAAACGGTGCGCAAAACCCTGGGTGGTCCGCACAGTCTGGACAGCGTTGCCGGTCTCGCCGGCCTCACCCGCCGGACGTTCACGCGCCGTTTCCAGAAAACGATCGGCACCAGTTTCGGCGACTGGCTGACCGACCAGCGTGTCCAGCTGGCGCAGCAGCTGCTGGAAGCAACGGAAAAATCGATGGACACGGTTGCCTTCGAGGCCGGCTTCGGCAGCGCTACCTCGCTGCGCCAGCACTTCGCAGCGCGCCTCAGAACCTCGCCGGCGCAGTACCGGCGCGAATTCTCGAGGAGTGCTCAGGAGCAGCGCGTGGCGCACATGCCGAGGTGAAATTCGGCTCGCGCTCGATTCCAAGGCAATCGCTTCAGTGCCGACGTTGGACTGCCAGCTGGCCCGAGTAGGCTATCTTTTCTCTCGAAGCGATTGCCCTGCTCTCGATCCTGTCGTGCTTGAAAGGCTGCGTCATCTGTCATATATTAAAGCGACAGATGACGCGAAGAGGGCTCGCCGTGGCGATGGCATTGGAAAAGGCTGCGCCAGCAGCAAAAAACAATGAACTTCAGAAGGTGGCGAGATTGCTAGGCGGCAGCCGCATTCTGGCAAGGCGCCTCAGCAGCGCTTTGGATGCCCACGAGTTGCTTCTGCACGGCCTGCCGGCGTCAGCGCTGGACCATCTTATCGGGCAACTCGTCTTCATCCAGAAGACCGATACGCTGGAGAAGGCCGTCGGCATGAGTCTGCGCACCTATCAGCGCCGCAAGGATGCTCCTTCCAAGCCTCTCAGTCAGGACCAGAGCGGACGCACCTGGAAGTTCGCGGAGATCCTGTCGAAAGCTACCGACGTGTTCGGTTCGCAGGCGGAGGCAGAGCAATGGCTGGAGCGCCCGGCGATTGGGCTCGACCAGCGTCGTCCAATCGACCTTCTAGCGACGCCGGCGGGGATCGAGCTTGTAGAAGACTATCTGGAACGGCTTGAATATGGCGTTTATGCATGACGCCGCTGCCGGCGGCGCTTGGTGGCTCCGACCTCATCGGATGGCGCCTCGATCAAGCCGCGTTTGCGCCTACATGGGATAGTGGCGAGGGCGCATGCAGGGTGGGCGGACGCTGGAACAGCAAGGGCGTGCGCGCCGTCTACTGCTCGATCGATCCGTCGACTGCGATCCTCGAAGTTGCGGTCCATAAGGGCTTCAGGGCGCTCGACACGATAGCGCATGTCATGACGGCAGCGATCGTCAGCGATGTCGCGGATGTGCATATCGTCGACCCCGCCGCCGTGCCCAACCCCAACTGGTTGCGCCCGGGCATTCCGAGCTCCGGGCAACAGGCGTTTGGCGACGATCTTCTGCAACGGCACCGGTTCGTGGTAATTCCGAGCGCCGTATCGCAGCATAGCTGGAACCTGATCTTCGACGCGAGCCTCGCCAGAGGGGCATACGCCATGAAGACCCAGGGGGCGTTTGCGCTCGACACACGGTTGCATCCACCTCCGGCCAAATGACACAGCCGCCCATGTCCATCAGAACGAGGACATGACCGGCGACAGAAGCACGGTGCTCAGCTGTTGCTGACTATCCGTGCCGGATTGCCAACCACCGTGGTGTTCGCCGCGACGTCGCGCGTAACCACAGAACCGGCGCCGACGATAGCGCCATCGCCGATCCTGACTCCGCCGAGGATGACGGTACTGCCGCCGATCCAGGCATTGTCGCCGATCTCGACCGGCTTGGCGATCTCCAGCCCTGCCCGTCACCCGGCAGCCTCCTTGTGGTGCTCGGCGCAATAGATCTGCACATTCGGGCCGAGCAGCGTTCCCTTGCCGATGCGCACTGGCGCCGTATCGAGAATGATGCAGCCGGCATTGAGAAAAACGCGGTCGCCGAGAAAGATGTTGAAGCCATAAGCGCAGTGGAACTGCGCCTCGATCCGGGCGCCCTCGCCCGCAGCGCCGAGCAGCGTCCGCAATTCAGGCCCGATGTCGCGACGCTGCCGGGGCGGCAGGCTGTTGTGCTCGAACACCGCGTCTCGCGCCGTGATGCGCAACGCCTCCAGTTCCGGATCGAGGCAGCAATACCACTCGCCCGCCGCCATTTTCGTGCGTTCGCTTTCGGCCATGGCCGCAACTCCAGTCTCAATCTTTGCCAAAGCACAAGTGCTGCAAATACGGAAGCGCCGGCGGCGACACCACCTCTGGTCAAATACCGGACCTATGGTAGCTTGCTCTCTCGGACCTGTCCCAAGCCGGCCATCGAGGGGATCAATCATGCTGTACATTTTTGCACTCCTGATTGGCATCGTTGCCGGGCTTCGCGCCATGACCGCGCCCGCCGCCGTCGCCTGGGGCGCCTGGCTTGGCTGGTTGCCGGTCGCGGACACGTGGGCGAGCTTCATGGGCCACTGGATCGCCGTCGGCATCTTCACCATCCTGGCCATCGCCGAACTGGTCACCGACCAGCTGCCCTCGGCGCCGAGCCGCAAGGTGCCGCAGCAATTCGGCACGCGTATCGTCTTGGGCGCTTTCACCGGCGCGGTGATCGGAGCGACCGGCGGCGCCACCATCGGCGGCCTGATCGCCGGCGCCATCGGCGCGGTGATCGGCACGCTGGGCGGCGCCGAGGCGCGTAAACGCCTGGCCGCCGCCTTCGGCAAGGACCCGCCCGCCGCCTTCATCGAGGACGCGGTGGCGATCGTCGGCGGGCTTCTGATCGTGGCGGCGGCGGCATGACGGCAAAGACATTCGACGCCATCATCGTCGGTGCCGGGCAGGCCGGGCCACCGCTCGCCGGCAGGCTGAATGCGGCCGGCATGAGCGTGGCGCTGATCGAGCGAAAGCTGGTCGGCGGCACTTGCGTCAACACCGGCTGCACGCCGACCAAAACGATGGTGGCAAGCGCCTATGCCACGCATCTCGCCCGCTCCGCCGCGGATTACGGGGTGACGCTATCCGGTCCCGTCGGCGTAAACTACAAGGCGATCAAGGCGCGCAAGGACAAGGTCTCCAACGACGCCCGCGGCAATCTCGAAGACTGGATTGCCGGCATGGACAAATGCACGCTCTATCGCGGCCATGCGCGCTTCGTAAGCGCCAACACGGTGCGCGTCGGCGACGATCTGCTGAGCGCCGAAAAGATATTCCTCAACACCGGCGGGCGCGCCTCGGTGCCCGACCTGCCCGGCATCGACGGCATTTCTTACCTGACCAATTCCTCGATGATGGATCTCGACGTGCTGCCGCGCCATCTCATCGTTGTCGGCGGCAGCTACGTCTCGCTCGAATTCGCGCAGATGTTCCGCCGCTTCGGTTCCGAAGTCACGGTCATCGAAAAAAGCCCGCGTCTGATCGGTCGCGAGGACGAGGATGTCTCGGACGCCATTTTGTCGATCCTCGAAAACGAAGCCATTGCCGTCCATCTCGGCGCCGACGACATCCGCTTCGCCAGGCGAGGCAACGAAATCGCCGTGACCTTCTCGCCAGGCAAGGCGGCTGCGGTCGGCTCGCATGTGCTGCTGGCGCTCGGCCGCACGCCAAACACCGACGATCTCGGCCTCGACAAAGCCGGCGTCGAGGTCGACAAACGCGGCTTCATCGTCGTCGACGACCAGTTGCGCACGAGCGTGCCCGGCATCTGGGCGATGGGCGACTGCAACGGCAAGGGCGCCTTCACCCACACCTCGTACAACGATTACGAGATCGTCGCCGCCAACCTGCTCGACAATGATCCGCGCAAGGTCAGCGACCGCATCGAGGCCTATGCGCTCTATATCGACCCACCACTCGGCCGCTGCGGCATGACCGAAGCCGCGGTAAGGAAATCCGGCCGCCGCGCCCTAGTCGGCCAGCGGCCAATGACCCGCGTCAGCCGTGCAGTCGAAAAAGGTGAGACGCAAGGCTTCATGAAGATCCTGGTCGATGCCGACACCAGGGAGATCCTCGGCTGTTCGGTGCTCGGCCCGGGCGGCGACGAGGCGGTGCACTGCGTGCTCGACCTGATGTATGCCAAAGCGCCGGTCAGCACGCTGGCGCGCGCCGTGCACATCCACCCGAACGTCTCGGAGCTTCTGCCGACCATCGCCCAGGAACTCAAGCCGCTGGTGTGACGGCCGGGTAGAATCGTGCGCCCATGGCGGCGCCGGCTGGACCAATCGACAGCCCAGCGGCAAAAGGGCATGTGTTCCGCCTCTTCTCCCGGAGGCATCCCATGCAGAAGTCCATCGAACGCGTCGCCGGCGACAGCGAAGGCGTTTCCTACGAATTCCCCGTCTTCCGCTTCGCCGGAACGGACAAGACAGCGCCTTCCGTCTATCTGCAGGCGGCACTTCATGCCGGCGAATTGCCGGGCGTCGTCGCCATCGACACGCTGATGCCGAGGCTCAGCAAGGCGGAAGCCGAAGGCCGCATCACCGGCAACATGACCATCGTGCCCTGGGCTAATCCGATCGGCCGCGCGCAATATCTTTACGGCGACCATCAGGGCCGCTTTCATCTGGGCACGCGCACCAATTTCAATCGCGGCTTTCCGCGGCTCGCCGCGCCCGACCTCACGCTGCTGCCGGCGCACGGCACAGTCGACCAGCGGCTGAAAACGCGGCTGCTGCAGCTCTCCATCGGCCACGACATCGTGCTCGACCTGCATTGCGACGATGAGGGCCTCGCCTATCTTTACGTCCACACCAGCCTGTGGCCGGCCATGGCGGATTGTGCAGCGGCCATGGGCGTCGATGCGGTGATGCTGTGGGACGAAGACCCCGACGGCACCTTCGAAGGCGCCTCGATCATGCCGTATCAGAACGTTCCCGCCGACGTCGCGTGCCTCGACCGGCGCGTCGCCACCACCGTCGAATATCGCGGCATACTCGATGTCGACGGCGCCCTCGCCGGCGCCGATGCCGAAGGGCTCTACCGGCTGCTGGTGGCGCGCGGCGTCATCCAGGACCAGGCGCTGCCCGCGCCTGGCAGCTTCGTTGGGCTCGTCGCGCCGCTCGAAAACATGGAGATGATGCCGGCGCCCTGCTCGGGCGCGATCCTTTACGACGTGAAGCCGGGCGACCGCGTCACCAAGGGTGCGCGCCTTGCCACCATCGTCCACGCGCCCGGCGAGCCCGACGGCCGCACGGAAGTGTTGGCGCCGCAGGCGGGCCTCATCCTGACGCGGCGTTCCCGCCGCATCATCCGCGCCGGCGAAGACCTCTTGAAGCTGGTCGGCGACGGGACGAGCGCCGATGCAAGGTCGGGAACGCTGGAGGACTGACGCACCCCGCCAGGCTACCCCGAAATCGCCTGTCGCGCCTTGGTCTCCAGCCATTCGGCCATCTGCCGGTACGGCACCGGACCATGGCTCACGCGGGCGACGCCGAGTTCGGCAAGCCTCTGGCGCGGCGGCACATGCGCCAGGGCAATGATGTTGACCGGCAATGCCGTTGCCTCGCAGAGCGCCTCGATCAGGCCTTCATCGGCAAGCCCCGGCGCAAAGAAGCCATGCGCTCCGGCCCTTTCGTAGGCGTGCGCCCGCTCGATCGCCTGATCGAGAAGAGCCTTGTCGTGCGCATTCGGTTTAGTCTTCAGGAAAATGTCGGTTCGGGTGTTAATGAAGGCCGGAATACCCGACGTCTTCACCGCCGCTGCAGCCGCTTCGATCCGCCTCACCTGTATGGCGATGTCGTGCAGCCCACTGCCGCCGACGATCTGATCCTCGAAATTAAAGCCGACGGCTCCAGCCTGCACGGCGAGCGTCACGCTGCGGGCGACAACCTCCGGAGCGACCCCGTAACCCCCCTCGAGGTCCATGGTTACCGGCACATCCACCGCCGCAACGATGCGTTTGATGTTTTCGAGCGCCAGTTCCAACGGGATTTTCTCGCCATCGGCGAATCCGAAAGCGGCCGCGACCGGCCAGCTTCCGGTGGCGATGGCCTTGGCCCCTGCTTTCTCGATGATCTTGGCGGAGCCTGGGTCCCAGGCGTTGTAGAGGACAATCGGGTTTCCCTTGACATGGAGGGAATGGAACGTCCGTGCGCGGTCGAACTGCTGGGTCATTTGATGTTTTCCCGTCTTCCTGCTGTTTGATGCAGAGTCTAGGCAGGACTGCCGGTCTTGGCCATGTGCCATGGGTTGCGAAAGCGGCAGCCACCCCACAGACTTTCAAACCTGTTGCGCATACCGCTTTTCGCGGCTATGGATTTCGCCATGAATATGCGTTCGATCAAGACCATTTGGTGGTGGGCTCGCTGACAGCGGCCTGTTCGAACGCGTTCGCGTGACAATAGAGGGTGGCCGCAGCGGAATGTCCGGGCGGCCATTTGTTTTTTCAAGCCATTCCCGGGTCCGTTGCCCCAAAGACGCTGATGGAGACGGCAATGACGACGAAAATTCTGGAGAATGGCGCCGAGCGCTTCGTCACGGCGGGTGGCGTGGCGATTACCCGCCAGCGCCATGACCGGCCTTACGAGGGGGCGATCGACGGCTATGTCGATGGGCTGAATTCGCGCCGCGGCGCCGTGTTTTCCTCGAATTACGAATATCCCGGCCGCTATACGCGCTGGGACACCGCCATCATCGATCCGCCGGTGGTGATCTCGGCACGCGGCCGCGCCATGCGCATCGAGGCGCTGAACCGTCGCGGCGAGGTGCTTTTGCCGGTGATCGGCACGGTGCTTGCCGGCCTTGACGACGTAACGATCGCCGAGACGTCCAACAAACTCATCCGCCTCGAGGTCGCCAAGCCCGATCGTATCTTCACTGAAGAGGAACGCAGCCGCGTTCCCTCCGTCTTCACCGTGCTGCGCGCCATCACGGCTTTGTTCAAGACCGAGGAAGACGCCAATCTCGGCCTCTATGGCGCCTTCGGCTACGACCTCGCCTTCCAGTTCGATCCGGTCGACTACAAGCTCGAGCGCAAGCCAAGCCAGCGCGATCTCGTGCTGTTCCTGCCCGACGAGATCCTCGTCGTCGACCACTATTCGACCAAGGCCTGGACCGACCGCTACGACTATTCCGGCGATGGCTTCTCGACCGAAGGCCTGCCGCGCGACGAAATCGTCGAGCCGTTCAGGACCGCCGACCGCATCCCGCCGCGCGGCGACCACGAGCCCGGCGAATATGCCAAGCTGGTGCGCAAGGCGATGAAGAGCTTCGAGCGCGGCGACCTGTTCGAAGTGGTGCCGGGGCAGATGTTCTACGAACGCTGCGAAACCCAGCCCTCCGAGATTTCCCGCAAGCTGAAGAGCATCAACCCTTCGCCCTATTCCTTCTTCATCAATCTCGGCGAGGGCGAATATCTGATCGGCGCCTCGCCGGAAATGTTCGTGCGCGTCAACGGCCGTCGCGTCGAGACCTGCCCGATCTCCGGCACCATCAAGCGCGGTGACGACGCCATCTCCGACAGCGAGCAGATCCTGAAGCTGCTCAATTCGAAGAAGGACGAATCCGAACTCACCATGTGCTCGGACGTCGACCGCAACGACAAGTCGAGGGTCTGCGAGCCGGGCTCGGTGCGCGTCATCGGCCGCCGCCAGATCGAAATGTACTCCCGCCTGATCCACACCGTCGACCACATCGAGGGGCGGCTGCGCGAAGGCATGGACGCCTTCGACGCCTTTCTGTCGCATGCCTGGGCGGTCACCGTCACCGGCGCGCCGAAATTATGGGCCATGCGCTTCATCGAGCAGAACGAGAAGAGCCCGCGCGCCTGGTATGGCGGGGCGATCGGCATGGTCAATTTCAACGGTGACATGAACACCGGCCTGACGCTTCGCACCATTCGCATCAAGGACGGCATCGCCGAGGTGCGCGCCGGCGCCACGCTGCTCTTCGACAGCATTCCCGAGGAAGAAGAAGCCGAAACCGAACTGAAGGCATCCGCCATGCTCTCCGCCATCCGCGACGCCAAATCAGGCAATGCCGCCAGCACCGAACGCAGCACCGCGCGTGTCGGCGACGGCGTCAACATCCTGCTGGTCGACCACGAGGACAGTTTCGTCCATACGCTCGCCAACTATTTCCGCCAGACCGGAGCCAACGTCTCGACGGTGCGCACGCCGGTGCCGGACGAGATCTTCGACCGGCTGAAGCCAAACCTGGTCGTGCTGTCGCCTGGCCCCGGCACGCCGAAGGACTTCGACTGCGCCGCCACCATCAAGCGGGCCCGTGCGCGCGACCTGCCGATCTTCGGCGTCTGCCTCGGGCTGCAGGCGCTGGCCGAGGCCTATGGCGGCGAGCTGCGCCAACTGCACATCCCGATGCATGGCAAGCCGTCGCGCATCCGCGTGTCGAAGCCGGGCATCATCTTCTCCGGCCTGCCCAAGGAGGTGACGGTCGGCCGCTATCATTCGATCTTTGCAGATCCGGTGCGGCTGCCCGATGGTTTTGTCGTCACCGCCGAGACCGAGGACGGCATCATCATGGCCTTCGAGCACCGCAAGGAGCCGATCGCCGCAGTGCAGTTCCACCCGGAATCGATCATGACGCTCGGCCACAATGCCGGCATGCGCATCATCGAGAACATCGTCGCGCACCTGCCGCGCAAGGCCAAGGAAAAGGCCGCTTAATTCGAGGGCTCAGTGTTGGGATCTTTTCCCCAGTGACCGCGGCGGAAATCAAAGCCGCCGCCAGGCAGAAGGTCGCCAGCCTCGCCTTCTGGTCGATCATCGTCGCCTGCGTCGTGCTCGGCCTGAAGCTGGTGGCCTGGTACGTCACCGGTTCGGTCGCGCTTTATTCGGACGCGCTGGAATCGATCGTCAACGTCATTGCCTCTGCCGCCGCCTATTGGGCGATCCAGGTCAGCTACAAGCCAGCCGACCAGGACCATCCGTTCGGCCACCACAAGGCCGAGTATTTCTCGGCCGTCCTCGAAGGCGTGCTGATCGTGCTTGCCGCCTTGCTGATCCTCAATGAGGTCTGGTGGTCCTGGCAGCATCCCGCCCTGCTGGAACAGCCATGGACCGGCCTTGCCGTCAATGGCGTCGCAACGGTCATCAACGCTGTCTGGGCTCTGACGCTGATCCGCACCGGCCGACGCGAAAAATCGCCGGCTCTCGTTGCCGACGGCAGGCACATCATGACCGACGTGGCGACCTCGGTCGGTGTGTTCATCGGCCTGGTCGGCGCCGTACTGACCGGCTGGCAGGTTCTCGATCCAGCTCTTGCGGTGATCGTGGCGCTGAACATTCTGTGGCAGGGCTGGCACGTCATCGGCTCGTCGATGAACGGGCTGATGGACCGCGCCGTCGACACCCAGGAACATATCCGCATACGCGACATCATCTCGGCCAATTGCAAGGGCGCGCTCGAGGTCCACGACCTGAAGACGCGCATCGCCGGCCGCGCCACCTTCATCGAGTTCCACCTGGTCGTCGACGCCGACATGTCGGTCGGCGCCAGCCACGTCATCTGCGACCGCATCGAGGACGCGCTGCAGGCAGAGATTCCTTCCGTCCGCGTCATCATCCATGTCGAGCCCGACGACGAGGCGAAACTGCCCAAGGGCACGACGGCCGTGCCCTTCGCGTGAGGTGGCGTCGCGGAGAAAAATCGCTCAGTCGTGATCCTTCGCGCCCCCCTCTGTCCTGCCGGACATCTCCCCCTCAAGGGGGGAGATTGGATGTCGCTTCGGCTTTCGCCAATCTTCAAAGAAGAACGCTGTCGGTGAAGCTGCCGATCTCCCCCCTTGAGGGGGAGATGTCCGGCAGGACAGAGGGGGGTGCTGTCTCGCCGGCATCGCGTCTCTGAACTGCTACAGCCCGCAGGCAGCCTGCGGCATAGGCTCCAGCCGGTAGACCTTGTCGTCGGAGCTGGTGTCGCCTTCCGCCGCTTTCGAGCACAGATCGATGATCGGCAGGCCGCTGTTCGGGTTGGCCAGCATCATCGTGCCGTTGGCGCCGCGGCGAAGGAAGACCTCTCTTTGCGCGATATCGCAGGACGCAGCACCCGTCTTCGCGCTCGCCGCGCAGCGCCACTGGTCGCCCTCGCCCTGACAGTTATAGACCTGCGTGACCTTGGCCGATTTCTGCCGCGTGGTAACCGAAACGGCGATATCGGCGCCGCTTGGCCAATTGGCCGGATCGCCCTCCTTGGCGAAAGACGCCAGCTCGACCGGTCCGCGGAACACCCTGATCGACTGGGTCAGCTGGTCTGGATGCGAGCCGAGATGCGCGGCATCGTAGTCGCGTCCGTAGCAGAAGGCCTGGTCCGGCTTCAGTCGCTCGCGCAATGGCGCGCCAAGGGCCGGGTCGATCGGGTCGATGCGCGCGAACTCCGCCTTGCAGGTGGCGGCCGGCATCGGGTCGAGCCTGAAGCCGTTGTCGTCCTTGCCCAGCGCCTGCCTTTCGTACTCCGCCTTGCCGAGCTCGTCTTCCGACCCGGCGTCGAGATAGAGATCGGGCTGCACGTCCGAGACGATCAGCCGGCCTTTGTCGTCGACCTTCAGCGAAGCCATGGTGCGATCGCAGTCCATGCCGCAGCGGATCGGGCCGGACTTGCCGTCCTCCGACTCATGACTGCACCAGCCGCCGAGCCATTCAGGCGCCTCGGCGCCGCGCACCGTCGTCGCCATGAAGCCATTGTAGGAGGAATCGATGCCGGTGCTTGGCTCCTCGTTTGGTCGGCTGACCGGATCGCGGCCGTAATAGAAGAAGATGCGCGCCACCTTCTGCTGCGGATGCGACTTGAGATGCGCGGCGTCGTAGACGCGGCCGAAGCACGCGTCCTTGCCGTCGGGGCTGAGCTCGGTGAGTTTGAGCGTGTCGTCCGCGAAAGCAGCACCGGCGACGGCGGCAAGCAAGGCAACCCCAACTCCGGCGCCCATCACGGTCCTTGATATCATGCTGGCTCCCCCTGCCCCGACAAGACGTGGCTTCAATTTATGCTAGGATCGAGGTCGAGGCCACGCAAATTGCGCCGGCCGGCCAAATGGGAGATGAAGCCATGCGACGCCGCGATATTTTCCGCGTCGGTCTTGCCGGAGCCGCCGGGCTTTTCGGGCTGCGCCCCACCAAGGCGGCAGCCATTGAAGTCAAGGCCGTCGAAGAGGAAAGGCAAAAGGTCGCCTATCACCTCAGCGATCTCGACAAGGTCAATTTCGTGCTCGGCAACATCAAGAACCACTTCGAAGGCACCGACGGCAAAGTCGACATCGCGCTTGTCGTGCACGGCCCGGCACTTGCCGCCTTCAAGTCGAAGGGTATATCGGCCGCCATTTCCGGGCGGTTCGCCGGCCTTGTCCAGGATGGGCTCAGCCCGCACGCTTGCGCCAACACCATGCACGGCATGGATATCGGCCTGGCCGACCTGCTCGACGGCTTCCATGCAGCCGACAGGGGCGGCGTCGTCAAGCTCGCCGAATTGCAACGCCAGGGCTACGCCTATCTCAGGCCATAGGGCAATTCCAGGAAAAGTGTGAAACGGTTTGCCGTCCGGAATTGCGTCAAGACAAAGAGGGAGCGGTTCGCCGTTTCCGTGAAACGGTGAACCGCCCTAAACTTTTACGGACTTGAACGCGAGGACTGCGAGGGCCTACGAAGAGCAGGCAGAGTCCCCGGAGGAATAGACGTGCCAGCCACCACCACCCTTGTCAGCCCCTCTCTCGTCATCCCCGACCTTGCCGGAAAGGCGGTCCTGGTCACCGGCGCCTCGACCGGCATCGGCGCGGCGCTCGCACTCGCCTACGCCGCGCAGAAATGCCGCGTCGCACTGCATTACAATTCGAGCCGCGCGGCTGCCGAAAACCTGGCCGCGACCATTCGCAACGGCGGCGGCGACGTGTTCCTCGCCCAGGGCGATTTCTCGATTCCCGCCGATGTCGAGCGCGTCGTCGAGGACAGTGCGCAACATTTCGGCCGGCTCGACGGCCTCGTCAACAATGCCGGCGGCATGCTCGGCCGCGTGGCCTATGCCGAGCAGACCGAGGCGCATTACGACGCGGTGATGGACCTCAACGCGCGTTCCGTGCTGACAGCTTCGCGCAAGGCAATCCCATGGCTGAAGCGGCAGGGTGGCTTCATCGTCAACACCTCCTCGATCGCCGCGCGCAACGGCGCCGGCGGCGGCGCCGGCCTGTACGGCTCGGCCAAGGCCTTCGTCTCCAACGTCACGCGCGGCATGGCCAAGGAGCTGATCGGTTTCAACATCCGCGTCAACGCGGTGGCGCCCGGCACGATCGCGACACCTTTCCACGAGCGCTACTCGACCGACGACCAGATGAAGGGCATGATCGCCACCATCCCGCAGGGCCGCGCCGGCACCGCCGAGGACTGCGTTGGCGCCTATCTGTTCCTCTCCTCCGATCTGTTGAGCGGCTACATCACCGGCCAGGTGATCGAGGTGAATGGCGGGCAGTTGATGCCGTAGACGGCGAACTGCATACTCCTGGTTGCGTCATCTCAACGGAGCAAAGCGAATGTACGGACTGATCGGCAAGATGCGGGCGATGCGCGGCCAGCGTGACGCAATGATGGATATCCTGCTCGCCAGCACCGGCGCCATGCCCGGCTGCCTGAACTACATCATCGCCACCGACCCGGCCGATGCCGACGCGATCTGGGTGACCGAAGTGTGGACCGACGCCGAAAGCCACAAGGCTTCGCTGCAGCTGCCCGAAGTCCAGGCGGCAATCGCCAAGGCACGGCCGATCATCGCCGGCTTCGAGTTCCAGGTGGAGACGCATCCTGTTGGCGGGTTCGGGTTGCCGGCGGTGAAGGCGGGATAGAGGGAGAGGCCTATGGGACAGTGCCCCCCTCTGGCCTGCCGGCCATCTCCCCCTCAAGTGGGGAGATTGGCAGCTTCGCCGACAGCGCTCTTTTTTGGAGATTGGCGAAGGCCGACGTGACATCCAATCTCCCCACTAGAGGGGGAGATGTCCGGCAGGACAGAGGGGGGCGCGAAGGATCGCTGCGGATGGTTGGTGCCATTACCACCCAAGCCCTTTTCCGCGCAAAAAGGGTTCGCATTTTTTCGCCACCGGTCTAAGAGCCCATCTATGGATTCTTCCCCGAACCCGCCGGCCATCGAGCATCTGGCGCGGATCCACAGGGCCTGGCAGTGGCCGGTCCTGGTGGTGGTCTCGGTGCTGTTTGCCGGCGCGCTGGAACTCGCCGCCCTGCCCGCCGCGCTCTTGATCGGACCGATGCTGGCGGCCATCGCTGCCGGCACCAACGGCGCCACGGTGCGCGTGCCGCGGGTTCTGTTCGGCTCAGCCCAGGCGGTCGTCGGCTGCCTCGTCGCCAGTTCCATCTCGGCCGATATCTTTCCCGTCTTCTACAAGGAATGGCCGCTGTTCCTTGGCGTCGTGATGGCGACGGTCGCGGCATCCAGCCTGCTCGGCTGGCTGATCAGCCGCTGGCGCATCCTGCCCGGCACCACCGCGGTCTGGGGCTCGTCGCCGGGCGCCGCTACCGCCATGGTGCTGATGGCCGGTGCCTTCGGCGCCGACCAGCGCCTCGTCGCCTTCATGCTTTATTTGCGCGTCATCTGCGTCTCGATGACGGCAGCCCTGGTGGCCAAGCTTTGGGTCGACACCTCAGGCATCGAGGTGCCGGCCATCGTCTGGTTCCCGCCGGTCGACCCGCAAGGCTTGGCCGCAACATTCGGCGTGGCGCTGGTCGGCGGCCTCGCCGGAAAGCTTTTCCGGCTGCCGTCGCCGTTTTTCCTCGGCACCTTCATTTTCGGCACCGTGATCCATCTCGGGCTCGGCGTGACCATGCAGTTGCCACCCTGGCTGCTTGCCTTGAGCTATACGATGATCGGCTGGAGCATCGGCCTGAATTTCACCAGGGCCATTTTGCGCCACGCGGCCCGCGCGCTGCCGCAGATCGTCGGCTCGATCATTGCCCTGATCGTCTTTTGCGGCGGCCTCGCCTTCCTGATCAGCCGCCTGCTCGGCATCGATCCGCTGACCGCCTATCTGGCAACCAGCCCCGGCGGCATGGACAGCGTCGCCATCATCGCCGCCGCCGCGCAGCATGTCGACATCTCCTTCGTCATGGCGCTGCAATCGGCACGCTTCCTGATCGTGCTTCTGGTCGGCCCAAGCGTGGCGCGGCTGGTGGCGAGAAGCCTCAAACCATAGCAGCTTGCCTCTCCCTGATTGGCAGCTGGTTTTCCTGAAACCGGTCGCACTTTGCTGTCGCCGACCGTATCGGGCCAGCACCCGCACGAGCTCAAAAAATAACTTGACTCAAATACTCAGATTTGAGAGCCCCTTCCGTCAATGTACGGAAGAGTGGAGACGAGTTGATGCGGAAACGGACGATGACATGGCTCCTGGGGATATCACTGCCGGGCAGCATGGCCCTGCTCGGCCTGTCCGGGCCGGCTCACGCCCAGGACCAGGGCGGCGTCACCGTTCTCAACAAGATCGAGGTCGATGCCGAGAGCGACGAGATCCTCGTGCAGGACGGCTACGTCGCCAAGAAGGACCGCATCGGCACCAAGACCGACACGCCGATGGTCAAGATTCCGCAAGCCGTTTCGGTTGTGACGCAAAAGCAGATCGAGGACCAGAAGCCACGCGCGCTGAACGAATCGCTCGGCTATGTCGCAAGCGCCAATCCGAACAGCTTCGGCTTCGACACCCGCTATGATGCCTTCTTCCTGCGCGGCTTCCAGGCCTTTTACAACGGTATGTTCCGCGACGGGCTGCGCCAGTACAACGGCCCCTCGGCCTGGTTCAAGACCGAGCCCTACGGCATCGAGGGCATCACCATCCTGAAGGGTCCGGCCTCCTCGCTTTACGGCATCAGCGGTCCGGGCGGCATCGTCAATCTGGTCACCAAGCGCCCCAAGGAAGAACAGTTCCGCGAAGTCGAAATGCTGCTCGGCGCACACAATCGCTTCCAGGCCGCACTCGACGCTTCCGGCCCGGTGAACGAAGATGGCAGCGTCCTCTATCGCTTCACCAGCCTCGGCCGCACCAGCGACACCGACCTGGTCGGTTATCCCGACGACAAGATCTATCTGGCGCCGGCAGTCACCTTCAAGCCGGATGAGGACACCAAGCTGACCATCCTCGGCGAATATTCGAAATCCGTCACCGGCGGCACCGCTGCATTTTACAATTCGGGCGGCGCTCTGACGCACCTCTATGAGGGCGATCCCGCCTGGAACGACTTCGACCAGACCCAGGGCCGCATCGGCTACGAATTCGAGCACCGTTTCAACGACGTGCTGACGGTCCGGCAGAACCTTCGCTACAGCGCCGTCGACGCCGACATCGAATATAGCGGTCATTACCCGGCCGGCGTGGATCTGAAACGCTATTGGGGCCACTACACCGAGACCATGAAGAACTTCGTCGTCGACAACATGGCGCAGTTCGAATTCGATACCGGCCAGGTCAGGCATACGGCGGTAGCCGGCATCGATTACGCCTGGTCGAACTATGACGCCGGCAACGGTATCTCCTACGTTTCCGTCGACGACATCAAGGCCGCTCCGGTTCCTTACTCTGGCGGGCAGGAGATGAACCAGCTCGGCGCCTACCTGCATGACCAGATGGAGTGGAACGATTTCACCCTGTTCGCCAGCGGTCGCTACGACTGGGCCGATACCACCTCGACCGCCGCCGACTTCACCAAGTCCAAGCAGGACGACAGTGCCCTTTCCGGCCGGCTCGGCCTGTCCTACCAGACCGAATGGGGCATCACGCCCTATGTCAACTATTCGACGTCGTTCTCGCCCAATATCGGCTTCGTCTATGACGATGTCAGCAGCCCTATCGGTCGCGTCGCCCGTCCGACCATCGCGACGCAAAAGGAAATCGGCGTCAAATACGAGTTTGCCGATTACAACGCCGCCGTCAGCGCCGCTCTGTTCGACATCGACCAGAAGGATGGCGTCGTCTTCGACGCCTCGACCGGCATCAACAAGCAGCGCCAGCTCGACCTGAACTCGCGCGGCGTCGAACTGGAAGCCAGCGCCTCGCTCGACAACGGCCTCAGCATACTCGCCTCTTACACCTATCTGCGCGTGAAAATCGAACGCGGCGCCACGGGAACCGCAGGCAAGGAACTGTCGGCGACGCCAAATCACATCCTGTCGCTCTGGGCGCAGTACCAGTTCGAGGACGGCACGCTGCAGGGGCTCGGGCTGGGCAGCGGCGTTCGCGTTGCCGGCTCGAGCTATGGCGACGACACCAACACCTTCAAGAACGACGCGCGCGCCTTCGTCGACGCCTCGCTCTCCTACGATTTCGGCTACCGCAATCCCAAACTCGAGGGCGTGAAGCTGCAGGTCAACGCCAAGAACCTGTTCGACACTCAAAAATCCATCTGCTCGGCCGGCTATTGCTACCGCGACGAGGGCCGCTCGCTGTTCGCCAGCCTGCGCTACCGCTTCTGATGTCGATCGCCGTTTCCAGCCGGGCATCGACGCCTGTCGCGATCGTCCTGGCGATCGGCGGGCTCTACGTCGCGCAGAGCGTAATCGGCGGCATCACCTGGGCGGGCCTGCCGGCGGTGATGCGCGACCAGGGCCTGCCACTCGACCGGATCGGCCTGGTCTCGCTGATCGCGCTGCCATGGGCGCTCAAGTTTCTATGGGCGCCGGCCGTCGAGCGCTATCGGCTGCCGCCGGTCGGCAAGAACCGCACCGGCACGATCGTCGCCGCCGGTGGGCTCGTGTCCATCGCCGGGTTGTGGGCCGTCGGCGCGCTCGGCCCGGAGGCCTGGTGGCCGGTTCTGGCCTGCCTGACCATCGTCGCCTTCGCCGCCTCGACCGTCGACATTGCCTGCGATGGTTTCGCCGTGCAGAGCCTGGCCAAGGAAAACCACGGCTGGGGCAATGCCGCGCAGGTCGGCGGCGCCTATCTCGGCTCGGCCATCGGCGCCGGCCTGTTTCTGCTTCTGGTCGACGCTTATGGCTGGCGCATCGCCGTTTGGGCGATGGCCTTGCTGCTCCTGCCGCTCGGTCTGCCCTTCCTGCTTGGCGTGGCCAACCGCGCGCGCGAGGAGACGCGCGAGCATGTTCCCAGCCTTCTCGACGCGTTGAAGCGTCCCGAAATTCGGCGCGGCCTGGCAGCGTCGGCCATCTATGTCCTGGCCCAGAAGGCGGCACTCGCCATGCTCGGACCATTCCTGATCGACGCCGGGCTCGACCTCTCGATGGTCGGACTTGTCAACGGCGTCGGCAGCATGTTCGTCGGCCTGGCTGCCGCACTCGCCGGCGGCGCTCTCGTCAAATGGTTCGGCCCGCGCAACGTGCTCGTCCTGGCGCTTTTCCTGCAGGCCGGATCGCTGTTCTTCTTTTCGGTCTTCGATTTTCTTGGCGGCTTCTCGACCACCGCTTTGATGGCCATCGCGGTGCTCAGTTCGTCCGGCTTCATGGCTCTCGGTTTCGTCGCGCTTTACGCGCAGTTCATGCGCTGGTCAGATCCAAGACAGGCGGGCGTCGACTTCACTCTGTTCCAGTGCATGGACGCACTGATGAGCGTGGCCGGCGGGATCGCGGCCGGCTACGCCGCGCAGTATTTCGGCTATGGCGCGTTCTTCGCAGGCGCCGGCCTCGTCGCACTTCTGGCCGCCCCGGCGATCGCCTTCGTATCCGACCGCCGCTGACCGCGGAGCATCGTCGCGCACTATTCTTCGCCACCGTCCGCCGCTTGCGTCCCGCGGCGCCAGTAGGCGGTGACCAGATGCCGGTCGCGCGGCACACCCCATTCCTTGCGGACGATCCTGCGGATCTCGCGGAAATCGCCGAACTCGCATCCGGCCCAGACATAGAGATTGTCGGCAAGCGCGGTGCGGTTCCACTGCCGCAGCACCGCCGGCAACAGGCTGGCCGTGCCGGCCTCGCGCCCATGCCGATAGAGCCAGGTGACGGCAACGGTCTCGCCCGCGGCCAGCGGCATCCGATCGTCGGGACCATCGACCTCGATGAACGCTTCGGCGCGGGTTGACGGCGAAAGCTGCTCCAGGATCCTGCCGATCGCCGGAAGCGCGGTGTCGTCGCCGAGCAGCAGCAGGTTTTGCGCCTCGGGCACGCCGCCGCCACCCGGTCCGATCATGCCGATGACCTCGCCGGCAACCGCCTTTTCGGCGAAAGCGGCCGCCGGCGTATCCATACCGGGGTGGAGGACGAAATCGACATCCAGCCAGCCGCTTGCGGCGTCCAGCGCCCGGATCGTGTAGACCCGCACGACGAGCGCGTCCTCGCCCGACGGCCAGACCATCAGGCCGTCGGCGCCCATCGACGGCCACACCGGCAGCCTGCCGCGCGGCGGCAGCAGCAGCCGCACATGCAGGCCGCCACGGCCAAAGCGGCCGAGATCGTTGCCGGTGAAGCGGACGCGCTGCATATGCGGAGAAATCCGCGTCGAGGACACCACGGTGATCTCGCGGAAGAACACCGGCGTGCCGGCATCGCTGCCGTCGCCCTGCCAGGCGATGCCCCTGGTCGTGCCGAGATGTTCCGAAAAATGGCCGGCGACCGCCATCTTCATGTAGGACAGGCAGGTTTCATCCTCGGCCGCGACGCGGATCAGCACGTTGTCGTCACCGAGCGTCGCTTTCAACGAGCCGTAGTGCGTGCGAAATTCCCAATGATCGGCAAGGCCGGTATCGATCTCGGATTCGCCGTGCTCGGCGCGCAGCCTGTCCATCACCGACCGGATGGCGGCACCGCTGATCCGGGTTTGCGCACTCAATTGCTCCATCGCTCAGCCTTTCGATGCCGTTTGAACCCGAGCGCGCCATACGGCGTCCTCGCCACGCCGGAATGCCACAGCCGGCCCGCTGTTTCCACTTAAAAGATGATAAGTATAGTCATGTTTTGAAATCAGGCTGAAGGGAAGTCCATTTGCAGGCCGCATCACCTAAGGTCGTGAACTCGTAAAGCGGGGCGTCGCCAGCGGCAGGGATCGAACCCGCACCTGAGCAAAGAGGCTCAGGATCACTGTGGTGATACGTTTACCAATTCCGTCACGCTGGCACCTGCCTCGTAGCGCAAATTTGCGCGGATTGCCATTCGAGGCTTCTCTTGTGGCGTCCGAGCCGATTCAGCGTCGGCATGAGCCGATACGACCTGCCCGACTTCGAGTGGCGCGTGATCGAGCCGCTCCTGCCCAACAAGCCGCCAGGCGTGCCGCGTGTGGATGACCGCCGCGTGCTGAACGACATCTTCTCAAGGCGACTGTGGCTGCGCTTATGAGTCTACGGCCTAATCCAGCCGGTGCATCAGATCGTCGTCCAACCAGCGGGCGAAGAAATAGACCAGTTGCTTGTGCCACCACGGCCAGTCGTGGGCGACATCGCCGCCCCAGTAGTCGACCCAGGCCGGAATCGACTTGTCACGCAGGATCTGTTCCAGCGCCTGCGTATCGGCCAGCATCCGTTCCTCCCAGGCACCCTGCCCGCAACAGAAGATCAGCCGCAGCGCCTTCAGCCTGACAAGCGGCCCCGGATCGACGATACCCGGCAGGTAGTCGAGCGGCGAGTTGAAGAAAATCTGTCCGTCGAGCGCGCTGCCGAAGAAATCGTGGGTCGAGTAAACCCCCGACAGCGCGATGACGCCGCTGGCCAGTTCCGGAAAGCGGAAGACGAAATTCGACGAATGGTAGCCGCCCATCGAGCAGCCGCAAAACAGCGGCTTCAGCGTACGCCCGCCATTGGCCTCGGCCGCGGCAGACAGGAGTTCCGGCAGCGCCTCCTCGCGCACATAGCGGAAATACGCTTCATGCCGGGCGATGCGATGGGCCGGCTCGGCATGGCGGTCGAAGAAGGATTCCGCATCGATGCCGTCCAGCGTGAACAACTGGATGCGACCGGTGTCGACGAACTCGGCGAGAGCCGAGACCGCGCCGGAATCCTCGAACTGGTAGAACCGCCCTTGCGAAGTCGGGAACACAACCACGGGTCGGCCGGCATGGCCGTAGCGCTTGTATTCCATGTCGCGGCCGAGGTTGCGGCCAAAACCCTTGTGGTAGGAAACGTCCATCGCCTCACGCCTTTTCCGCATGGATGTAGTCGACCGCCCGGCGCAGCGCCTTCGGGTCCGTGGAGCGCAGCTGATAGGCGTAGTTTCCCATGGCGCGGCTGAAAACCTCCTCAATGGCGTGATGATGGACGATCATGCCGCCATGGGCGGCCAGCACGTCGGCATGGCTGTGCACATAGTTGAGATGCCGCTTGCGGCTGGCATAGGCGGTGAAATACTTGCCCTTGTAAGGGCCGCCGGCGGCGTCCTTGACCACCATGTCGGCCCAGGCGGCATAGACATCGATATCGAAGGTGTAATTGATGGCATCGGTCATCCAGGCGCCAGGCGGCCGCATGTTGACCTCCAGCGCGATGACCCGGTCGTCCCTGGTTTCGAACAGCTCGATGTGGAAGAAGCGCTCGCGCACGTCGAACGCCTTGAGGATTTTCCTGCCGGCCTCCTCGACCGCCCGGCTGATCTCGGGAAAACAGACATAGCTCATATGGCGGTCGCGGTTGACCACCTCCATGACGCTCTGGTCGTAGCGGTGGCTGGCGGCCAGCACCACCTCGCCGTCGCGGTTGACCAGCCCGTCATAGGTCACCACCAGCCCTTCGATGAATTGCTCCATGATGAAGCTGACGCCTTCCGGCTTGTCCCTGAAGAAGCTGTCGAGTTCGCCGGCGTTGGAGATTTTGAAAGTGTTCGAGGCGCCGGAGCCGGAATCCGGCTTCACCACCACGGGATAGCCGACGCGGCGGATGAAGGTCATGGCGCCGGCGCGGTCGGAGCACTTGCGTTGCGGGATGGTTTCGACGCCGCTCTTGCGGAAGAACGCCCGCATGCGGCTCTTGCGTTTCAAATTCTTGACGAAGTCGAGCTTGGTACCGAAAATGTTGAAGTCGGTGCGGATATTTGCTTCCAGCTCCAGCCAATGCTCGTTGAGCGATTCGAACCGGTCGACGCGGCCCCATTTGTGGATGAAATGGCCGATCGCCCGGAATACCGGCTCGTACTCCTCCATGTCGTCGATGCGGTAATATTCCGAAAGGGCTGCCTTCAATTTGCCGTCCAGCGCATCGAACGGCGCGTCGCCAATGCCGAGCACGGTGGCGCCGGCCTTCTTCAGCCGGTCGCAGAAATCGGCGCCATTGGCTGGAAAATGCGGCGAGAAGAACACGAAGTTCATGGACGATCCCTCCCGGCGGCGAGCCATTGCACCCCCGCCGACAATCGACTCTGGCGCATTTGCCGGGCTCGGGGAAGAGCAACTGGATCAGGTGAGCGGCTGGGTCCGCGAAAGGTGACGCCAAAACCGTGAAATAAAAAACCCGCCTCAACGGCGGGTCCTCGGCGCCAGTCAGCACCATACCCAAATTAGTAGCATAGCTGCCGGCACAAAGCAAGAACAAAGTTGCTGTAATCAGGAAAAATCGCTTCATGTCGGCGCCGCGCCTTCATTGCAGCTTGGGTTCCTCGCCCCACGAAAATGGGGATAGGTGGCTCGGCGAAGCCGAGACGGAGAGGGGACTGCGCCCTACGAAGGCCCCCTCTCCGGCCGCGGAGCCTGTCCTCGGGCTTGCCGAAGGCAAGACCCGTGGGCGGCCATCTCCCCCCGTTTCGCGACGGCGAGGAACCCAGGTCTTGAGGCTGGATCGGTAGCTTCTGCGACAGCGAGGCTCCCACTTGCCTCGCTTTGCCCGCTCCTGTATGAAAACCGCCATGAGCCCGCGCGCCACCTCTTTTGCGTCCCGTCCGACCGGCATTGCCGGCCAGACCGTTCGCGCGCTCGCCTCCACCCTGCTGCTTCTCGGCCTTATCGGCGATCGCCGGGTTCGCTGAAGGAGCGCCCGGCGGTCGAATTCGCCGCTCACGCGCACGCTCCTTGGCCAGTCACAAATTGGCACGTCACATCAAGCGAACGAAATTCTGGTAAAGGCGCCGCTCGCCACCAATCCGCCTGAAGCTGGATCCGCGAGCCGCCGGGAGAAAAGACGATGAACGCACGAGAAGATATCCGTCTGAATGTAGAGGAAACCGCCAAGCCCGCGAGGGGCATGCCGGATGCTGCCCGGAAGTACCAGCCCTATCCGACCGTCGGTCTTGCCGATCGCACCTGGCCTTCGAAAGTGATCGACAAGGCGCCGATCTGGTGCTCGGTCGACCTGCGCGACGGCAACCAGGCGCTGATCGATCCGATGGGCCAGGAACGCAAGGCGCGCATGTTCGCCCTGCTGCTCGACATGGGCTTCAAGGAGATCGAGATCGGCTTCCCGTCGGCCTCGCAGACCGACTTCGATTTCGCCCGCTGGTGCATCGAACAAGGCAACGTGCCCGCCGACGTCTCGCTGCAGGTGCTGGTGCAGTGCCGGCCGGAACTGATCACCCGCACTTTCGAGGCGCTGAAGGGCGCCACCAATCCGATCGTCCATTTCTACAACTCGACCAGCGAGCTGCAGCGCCGCGTCGTCTTCGAGAAGGACGTCGCCGGCATCAAGCGCATCGCCACCGACGCGGCCAAGATGATCACCGACATGGCGGCCAAAGCCGGCGGCGGCTACCGTTTCGAATATTCGCCGGAGAGCTTTACCGGCACCGAGCTCGAAGTGGCGCTGGAGATCTGCAACGCCGTCACCGAGATCGTCAAGCCGACGGCGGAGAACAAGCTGATCATCAACCTGCCCTCCACGGTCGAGATGTCGACGCCCAACATCTATGCCGACCGCATCGAATGGATGTGCCGCAACCTCGACAACCGCGAGAACCTGTTGATCTCGCTGCATCCGCACAATGACCGCGGCACCGGCATCGCCACCACCGAACTCGGCCTGATGGCGGGCGCCGACCGCGTCGAAGGCACGCTGTTCGGCAATGGCGAGCGCACCGGCAATGTCGACATCGTGACGCTGGCGCTCAACATGTACACGCAAGGCGTCGATCCCGGGCTCGACTGCTCCGACATCAACCGCATGAAGGACGTCTACGAATACTCCAACCAGCTGAAGATCCCCGAGCGCCATCCCTATGTCGGCGAGCTCGTCTACACCGCCTTTTCCGGCTCGCACCAGGACGCCATCAACAAGGGCATGAAGGCGCTGCGCAAGGCCAACACGCCGCACTGGGAGGTGCCCTATCTGCCGATCGACCCGGCCGATGTCGGCCGCAGCTATGAAGCCATCATCCGCATCAACTCGCAGTCCGGTAAGGGCGGCATCGCCTATGTGCTGCATGCGGATTACGGCCTCAACCTGCCGCGCAACCTGCAGATCGAGTTCAGCCAGGCCATCCAGGCGATCACCGACGCCGAAGGCAAGGAGGTGCCGGTCAAGCGCATCTACGAGCGCTTTCTCGACACCTATGTCGACCAGCCCGGCGCGCGGCTGAAGTTCCTCGACCACCACACCTATCCCGACACCGAGGTCAAGGGCCGGCGCGTGATCGAAGCGGTGATCCTCGACAAAGGCAAGGAGGTGACCATATCAGGCACCGGCACCGGCCCGATCGACGGCTTCGTCGATGCGCTGTCGCGCCATGTCGGGGTGCCGATGTCGGTGCTCGATTATTCCGAGCATTCCATGCAGCGCGGCTCGAATGCCTCGGCCATTTCCTATGTCGAGATGGAACATCCGGGCGGCAAGCTGTTCGGCGCCGGCATCAACACCAACATCGTCGCCGCCTCGCTAGAAGCCGTGGTTTCGGCCGCCAACCGCATCGTCGGCCGAAAGCGCGGCTAGCCGAAACGGTCAGGCTTCCGCCATCGGCCCACCGGAATTTATCCGGTGGGTACGCTATCGCACCATAAGCAGATGCTTGTATGGCGGCGCCAGCGCGATATGATTGTACCTCAACCTGTGCCGAATTCGAAGGGATCGACACTTGCAGCATACCACGCCTGCCGCCCCCGCAGTGCGCGAAACGCTGGAGCGATTGCTTGCCAGCGAAACGTTCGGACGATCCGAGCGCGCGCGCAAGCTGCTCCGCTACCTGGTCGAGCGCGAGCAGGCAGGCGAAGCCGACAGGCTCAAGGGCTTCTCCATCGCGATGGACGTGTTCGGCAAGGACGGCGATTTCGATCCGTCGACCGATGCGGTGGTGCGGGTGCAGGCCGGCAGGCTGCGCGAGCTTCTGCAGCAGTATTTCGCCAATGAGGGCGTTGCCGAACCGGTCCGCATCGCCATTCCGCGCGGCGGCTATGTTCCGTCCTACGAACTCAACGCCATTCGCTTGCCGGCAGAGGCTGAGGCAGAGAGCAAGCCGCAGCCGGCGACAGAGGAGGCGACAAACGCCCCGCCCGGATCGCCGGAAGATGCCCGCAACCGGGCACATCCGGCTGCATTGCTGAGCGTTCCAGCCGTGGCCCCTGCTGCACCTTCGCTGCAGCGGCATTTGCAGTTCTTCTGGCTGGCGATCGCGCTGGTCATTCTCATGCTGGGTGTGCTGATCCTTCGCCAGGGCAGCGTGGTATTGCTGACCGGCGGCGACACGGCGGTCGAGACCGCGGTGGCGACCGGCAGCATAGCAGCGCCTCCGGTTGAAACCCTCCCCCAGGTCTACATCGCAATCAAGGCCGACAGCGACCTGGCTCGCCGTGTCGCCGCATCGCTGCGCGCCGGCCTCAGCGGCTTCGATACCATCAATTTCATCGGCCGTGATGCCGACAGCCCGCCCGATCCAGTAACCGACGCCGCCAGCTTCGTATTCGATGTCCTGCCCGGGCCGCGTAGCGGCGACATCATGCTCGAGCTGCAAAGCGTGGCGACCGGCCGCGTGCTGCTCTCACGCAACCTGACCGCCGGCGACAGCGCGAACACCGCCATCGAGGACCAGATCTCCGGCATTTTGAGCTCGGCTCTTCCCGCCTCGGGCACGATCTACAACTACATCGAGCAGAGCGGCATTCAGACCGGGCTAACGGCGTGTCTGGTGCTCAACGGCAAATATTATCTCGACCAGAACGCCCAGACGCACGAAGCCGCTTACCGCTGCCTCGAAGATCTTGCCAACCGGGAGGCGAAGTCGTCGCTCGTCTATTCGGAACTCGCGTCCTTGCATCTCGAAGCGGTCACCGACCACTATCCCTACCCCGCCGACGCGACGATCGACAAAGCCATGACGTTTGCCCATCGCGCCATCCAGATGGGCCCGACCAGCCCCTACGCGCACCGCGCCCTTGGTTATCTCAACTCGCGCATGGGCGATTCCGCGGAATCGATCCGCTGGATGCGCAAGGCCTATGAGCTCAATCCCTACGATCTCGCAATGGCCGCCGCCTATGGCTACGGGCTGGTTTTCGCCGGCAGGTACAGCGAGGGCACCCCGATCATCGCTCACGCGGTGGACATCGCCAGCGCCCATCCGACATGGTGGGATTACGGGCTGTTCGCCGGAGAGTTCATGATGGGCGACATGAACAAGGCCACGCTCGCCAGCGACGGCTTGCGAACGACGGAAATGAAATCGCATTATCTGGCGGCGCGGCTGATCGGCGCCAAGGCTGCCGGCCGCGAGAAGCTGGCGAGCAGGCTGCTGCAGGAACTGACCACCAAATTTCCGAAATTCGCAGCCGATCCGCGCACAACCTTCGTCGAGCGAAGATATCCCGCCGATCTGACCAACCGGCTGGTGGAAGCCCTGCGTGCCGCCGGGCTTGGCGGCGCCAGCTGACGTCTCCCGGCGCGTGCACGACGTCAGGTGATCGCGAAGATTTTACTGGCCATCCGGACGGCCAAAGCGCAATTCAGACACAATTTGAACCGGCCAATCTGATCCCACATAGGTCTGATCCCGCATAAGACTGATCTCCGCATAAGTCTGACCTCCCGCAAAGACTGATCCGCATAAGACCGCCCCGGCATCCTGACTGATCCCGGCACCAAGCCATAAAGTTTGCATGACCTCATCCCTTTACGCTGCCGAACGGGGCACCGGCCCGACAACGATTGCTTTCCTGCATGGTTTCGGTGGCTGCCACGACGACTGGCGCGATGTGGCCGAGTCTCTGGCGCCCGGCGCGCGGACCCTGGCCTATGATCTGCCGGGACATGGGCTGTCGCTCGATTTTCCGGGCGGCGGTCCGGCCAGGATCGCGGCCAGTGCCGTCCTTGCCGATCTTTCCGCTCGCGGGATAAAGCGGGCTCATCTCGTCGGTCATTCGATGGGCGGCGCCGTGGCCGCCCTGATGGCATTGAGCGAGCCGGAAAAGATGGCCTCGCTGACGCTGCTGTCGCCGGGCGGTTTTGGTCCTGAGATCAATGGTCCGCTGCTGCGTCGCTACGCCGCCGCTGCCGGCACGGATGAAATCCGCGCCTGTCTTGCCGCCATGTCGGGACCGCAAAGCCGGCCCTTGCAGCATAGGGTCGATCTCGTCAACGAGATGCGCCGGCGTCCCGGCCAGTCGCGGACACTTGTCGAGTTCGCAGCCGCCATGACCAGGGATAATCGGCAAGGCGTCATTCAGCGCGAACGGCTGGAAACGCTGAATATGCCGGTCATGGTGGTTTGGGGAACCGACGACGCGGTGCTGCCGGTCAGCCAGGCGGACGGCGTGCCGAAGCATTTTCATCTGCACCACGTGCTGGAAGCCGGCCATATGCTGGTCGAGGAAGCGCCCGGCCTGGTCGTCGAGGCCGTCCGTCGCAATATGCGACGCCGCAGCAGGCGGCTTCGTCGGGGATTCGCCGCTGCGGCGAGCTGATCGGTCTTCGCGCAGGCACGGCGGCGGCGCTGGTGCTGCTCCAGCGAACCCTTGCCCGCTCATCGATCTCGCAAGTGCAATTTGCCGGCGGCTGTGTTAATTCGGTGTTAACCAAACCCCGCGAGGCAACGCCGATGAAGGACGCAGGCGAGAACATCACCCAGATCGATCAGTCGCGAAAACTGTCCGATGCCATTCGCGACGTCAAGAACGCCTTCGCCGACCGCGACGACGTCGTCGTCGAGATGCGCGAAGCGCATCGCATGCGGCTCGATCTGCTTGCCGCCGAACTCGCGCCGGTCTTCGGCGACGTACCCACCGACATGGACAGTTTCGACTTCGCCGTCTCGTCCGGCCTGCAGCCACGGCTGTGGATCGACGCGATCAGCCATGTCGCCATGGGACGCGACCGCCGCACCTACCGCTTTCTCAAGGACACGCGCATCGGCCGCGTCGTGCTCGCCGAGTCGACCGAGATGAAGGTCGTTGCCGACCAGGTGACGCGCTATGTCGCCGAGCGCGTCGTCGAACGCCAGAGGATGATGGAAGGCGGCATCGAGCAAGCCGTCGCCGGCCTGAAACGCGCCCTGGTGGCGGAGGCTGAGCCGCCGCTGCATGTCGCTGGGCGCAGCAACGGCTGGTCGGCGTTCTTCTCGGGCCTCGGCCTGATCGCCGCCGGCGCCCTGGTCGGCCTGGCGATTTCGCTCGTGCTGTTCTGGGACCGCATCGTCGCGATGAAAATCAGCTTTTAAAGCATTTGCAGCCAAGGGATGTCACTTGGCGTCGCCGAGTGCGGCTGACGACCGGCGAGACGCTCCCATCTGAGTTCACCGCGCCCCGGCAAGCGTGGCCTCGGCCCCCACGCCAAGCTCCATTGTCTGCAGGTCGCTGGGCGGCAATGCCGGCCCGGTCAAGCCGCGGCGCGTCAGCCTGATCCGCCACTTGTCCTTTTCACCGTCGATGTCGAGCAGATTGTATTGCGCCGGCGCATGCGAACTGCCGGGCGCCTGCCCCGCGGCGGCGACCCCGACCACCGGAATTTTGGTCCTGCGGGCGCCGACGAAGAAGAGCGACGGCACATGCGAATGGCCGTGCAGCACAAGCTCGGCGCCGTGCCGGTGAAGAACCTTGTGGAAGCGCGAGATGCCGAACAGCCGCTTGTTCTGCGAAACGGCGCCGCGCACCGGCGGGTGGTGGATCATGATCACTCGGAACAGGCCCTGCTTGCCCGTGGCGTCGAGGATGCCGCGCAGCCTTTCCGCCTGGCCTTCCAGAAAGAAGCCGTTGGCCATGAAGGGAGCCGTGGCGCGCGCCGTCGAGACGCCGACCAACGCAACATTGCCGCGTACGCGCAAATAGGGAAAGGTGTTGCGGTCGACCGGCGTATTGACGCCGTCGCCGGTCATCCATGCTGCCCAGGACCGGCAGGTCTTGTCGAAGGCGCCCGGCACATAGGCATCATGGTTTCCCGGCACGACCGACACGTCATTGGGCGAGCCCAGCGTCTCCAGCCAGTGCTTGGCCATCTCGAGCTCACCGTCGAGCGCCAAATTGACCAGGTCACCGGTGATGGTGAGATGGTCCGGCCCGCTGGCCTTCATGTCGGCGACGATGGTGTCGATGACGGCATCGTGCATGTAGCGGCGGCGGTTGCGCTGCCAATTGACGTAACCGACCACGCGCTTGGAGGCGAGATCGCGATAGGTTACATCGGGAAGCGGCCCCAGATGGACATCGGAAATATGCGCGAGCCTGAACATCTTTTCTTCATAGGCGAGCCGCGCGCGGCTTTCCACTCACGGTTTCGCGGACGATGACGCCGGATCCGGAGCAAGCCCTGCGCCAGACCGGCTGGCCGGGCTTCAGGGCAAGGCTGTTTCACCTGTACTTCGTACTGCGGCGGCCGATGACGCTCGGCGTGCGCGGCTTGATCCACGACCGCCGCTCCAATTCCGTCTTCCTCATCCGCCACACCTATGTCCCGGGCTGGCACCTGCCCGGCGGTGGCGTCGAGTTGGGCGAGACGATGATCGAAGCGCTGACGCGCGAACTGTTCGAGGAAGGCAACATCGCGCTGACTGGACCGCCGGTGCTGAAATCCCTGCATTTCAACCACCGCGCCAGCCGGCGCGACCATGTCGGCCTCTATCTGGTCGAAGAGTTCGACCAGCCAAGCCCTAAGCTGCCCGACCGCGAGATCGCCGAAGCCGGCTTCTTCCGGTTCGACCGCTTGCCGGAGGGCACGACACCGGCGACGCTGCGGCGGATTGCCGAAGTTTTTGATGGCGCGGCGATATCGCCCTACTGGTAGATCACGCAGCCTTCCTGAAGCGCGCGCGGTCGTGCGGCGCGGAATAGTCGAGCTCTGGCCCGACCGGCACGATGCGCGTCGGGTTGATCGTCTCGTGGCTGCCGTAATAATGCAACTTGATGTGGTGCAAATTCACCGTGCCGGCGACGCCCGGCACCTGGTAGAGGTCGCGCAGGTAATTCGAAAGGTTCGGATAGTCGCCGATGCGGCGCAGATTGCACTTGAAATGGCCGACATAGACCGGGTCGAAGCGGGCCAGTGTCGTAAACAGCCGCCAGTCCGCCTCGGTGATGCGGCCGCCGACGAGATAGCGCTGCTTTGACAGACGGTCCTCCAGCATGTCGAGCGCCGAGAACAATTCGCCGAACGCCTCCTCGTAGGCTGCCTGCGTGGTGGCGAAGCCGGCACGGTAGACGCCGTTGTTGACCGCGGGATAGACCAGCGCATTGACCGCATCGATCTCGCCGCGCAACGGTTGCGGATAAAAATCGAGCTTGGCATCGCCCCATTCGTCGAAGGCCGAATTGAGCATGCGGATGATCTCGGAGGATTCGTTGGAAACGATGGTCTGCTCGCGTTTGTCCCACAGCACGGGAACGGTGACCCGGCCCGAATAGCCGGGATCGGCCCTGGTGTAGATCTGGTGCAGGAAATCGAGGCCGTAGAGCGTGTCGCCGGTGGCGCCGTCCTCGGCCAGGAACGTCCAGCCGTCGTCGCCCATGAAATGATGGACGACCGAGACGGAAATCACGTCCTCGAGTTTTTTGAGCACGCGAAAGATCAACGTCCGATGCGCCCACGGGCAGGCGAGCGAGACATAGAGGTGGTAGCGGCCGGGCTCGGCCTTGAAGCCGCGTTTTCGCCCTTCGGCCGGCGCGCCGTCGCGGGTCACCCAGTCGCGCCACTGCGACTGCGCGCGCACGAATTTGCCGCCGCTCTCCCCGCTATCGTACCGGCGGTCCTGCCATTGGCCTTCGACTAGCAATCCCATGCAATATCCTTTCGCGTTCCTACCCGATGTAGGGCACCAAGCGGCGCCGCGGAAATCCCCGATGCTGAACAGATCGTCAACGGCTGCGTCGTCGAGTGCGGTCGGCTGCGCCGGCCGATTGCGGCGGCTGAAAATTGGTGCTAGCGGACATCCGCATGTTCGACTTTGCCATGATCCGGTTCGACCGACGACGAAAGAGCGCCCGCGCTTGATGAAGCGCTGACTGGCGAACGCTGCCGCTTGCAGCAAACCTTTCCTCGCATACCGGAACGCAAAGACCATGAGCCTTGCCGACTTGAAATACCTGGCCGACGTGAAATACCTGCCGGAAACTCCGGCGCACGATCCTGAAATCGAAGCCATCAATGACGAGGCCTTCGGGCCAGGTCGTTTCGTGCTCGCCGCCTACAGGATCCGCCAAGCTGGCCCGCACGAACGCGCTTTGTCATTCGTGGCCGTCGACGGCGCAACCGTCGTCGCCTCGGTACGGATGACGCGCATCGCCGCCGGTGCCGGCCGCGCGCTGATGCTCGGGCCGCTCGCCGTGCAGCCGGCCTTCAAAAATCTCGGCATCGGCCGCAAGCTAGTGGCAATCGCGCTGGAAGCCGCCGCCAAGGCCGGCGCACCGGCGGTGATGCTGGTCGGCGACGAACCCTATTACGGACCGCTCGGCTTCAAGAGGCTGCCGCGCGGGCAGATCTCGATGCCACGTCCGGTCGATCCCGACCGGCTTTTGGGGCACGAGATCGTGCCGGGCGCGGTGGCAAGGCTGGCGGGCGAGGTTTGCCACGCCGACCAGGCAAGGATTGCCGCGCACATCGCCGCCATGGCATGACCGTGCCGGTGCTGTCGCATGGTGGCTTGGCGGCGTAGGCTGGGCACGGAGGAGGACGTCGAGATGAACCCGAACGGCCAGATTGCGATCGTCACCGGCGGCGGCTCCGGCCTTGGCGAGGCGACGGCGCGCGCTCTTGCCGCCGGCGGCGCCAGGGTTGCCGTCCTCGATCTCGGCATCGAGCGTGCGGCCAAGGTGGCGGCTGACATCGGCGGCATCGCCGTCCGATGCGATGTGAGCGACGCCGAGAGTGGTGCCGCCGCAGTCGCGGAAGCGGCAGAGACGCTCGGCGCACCGCGCATCCTGGTCAATTGCGCCGGCATCGTTGTCGGCATGAAGACGATCGGCAAGGACGGACCGCATCCGCTCGATCAATACCGCAAGGTGATCGAGGTCAATCTGGTCGGCACCTTCAATATGATTCGCTTGGTTGCCGACCGGATCGCCAGGCTCGAGCCGCTGCAGGGCGGCGAGCGCGGCGTCATCGTCAACACCGCGTCGGTCGCGGCCTATGACGGCCAGATCGGTCAGGCCGCCTATTCCGCCTCCAAGGCCGGTGTCGTCGGTATGACGCTGCCGGTGGCGCGCGATCTCGCCCGCTCCGGCATTCGCGTCTGCACCATCGCCCCCGGCATCTTCAGGACGCCGATGATGGCCGGCATGCCGCAGGAGGTGCAGGATTCGCTCGGCGCCGCTGTGCCCTTCCCTTCCCGTTTGGGCGAGCCTTCGGAATACGCGGCACTTGCCTTGCACATCATCGAGAACCAGATGCTCAACGGCGAGACCATTCGCCTCGACGGCGCCATCCGCATGGCGCCGAAATAAATGCGACGGTGATGCCTTGGACGAACCCAGGAAAGACGTGATCCGCGCGACCGATACCGAGGCGATCAGGCTGGCAAAGACGCTGATCCGCAGCGCCCGTTTCGGCGCGTTGGCAGTGCTCGAACCAGGAACCGGTTCGCCGCTGGCCAGCCGGGTCGGCGTCGCCACAGACATCGACGGCACGCCATTGATCCTGGTATCGATGCTGTCCGCCCATACCGGCGCCATCCTTGCCGACCCGCGCTGCTCGTTGCTCGTCGGCGAACCCGGCAAGGGCGATCCGCTGGCGCATCCGCGATTGACGCTCGTCTGCCGCGCCGTGCGGCTCGAACGCGGATCGAACGAACACGCCCGCGCCGAGCGGCGCTACCTCAACCGCAACCCCAAGGCAAAACTCTATGCCGGGCTCGGCGACTTCTCGATCTTCCGGCTCGAACCGGAGCGCGCCAGCCTGAACGGCGGCTTCGGCAAGGCCTATCTGCTCGACCGCACCGATCTGGTCGCGACGGGAGCGATCGTCGAAGAGCTTGCCGCCGGGGAGCAATCGGCGGTCGACCACATGAACGCCGACCATCTCGATGCGATTGCCCTCTACGCAAGTCATTTCGGCGGGGCCGAGAGTGACGGCTGGATCGTCACCGGGTTCGACGCCGACGGGATGGATCTCATATCGGGCGACAATGTCTGTCGGGTTTTCTTCCCCGAGCCGCTGAGAGCGGCGCGCGACCTCAGGCCTGTCCTGGTCGACATGGCCAAGGCTGCCCGATCGGCAAATTAATCACAGCCGCGCGGTTAATCGGCTTGCATGGAAAGCAAGCCTTGAGATTTGAGCGAAATGTTCTACCTTTGCGAGTGACGCTGAATCGCTGGCGTGCATCTATAGGGAAAGTCTATGGAATCCGACGCTATTGCCCCCATAGCGGCGGATGAGCAAGAAGGCATGGGGGATCTATGGTCTCGAACAAACTAGTCGCCAACGCCGGAACCGCGGCTGCGTTTCTGACGCTGATGGGCAACGAAAAACGTTTGTTGATCATGAGCTATCTGGCCGAGGGCGAGATGTCGGTCGGCGCCATAGCCGAGAAGGTGTCGCTCAGCCAATCCGCCCTGTCACAGCATCTGGCCAAGCTGAGGGCTTCCGACCTTGTCGAGACCCGCCGCGACCGGCAAATGATCTATTATTCCTGCAAGTCCGCGGCGGTGCGCGAATTGCTGCACATGCTGGACGGCATTTTCGGCGAAGGTGAACTGTCGCAGATGGCTCACCGGCTGCGTCGCGCCGGGACCTGAGCGGCCGGAGCGGAGAACGCCCCGCGAAATCCGCTTTGCTGCCAAGTCCGCCTTGCTGCCAAGTCCGCTTTGCTGCCAAGTCAGGCTTGCTATTGAACGCGCTCGTCCGCGGCCTGCGCAATCTCGTCCTTGAACTCGACATTCGTGCCCGGCTGCACCATGGAGGCAAGGTCTTCGGCATCCCAATTGGTCAACCGGATGCAGCCATGCGAAAAGGTCGTGCCGATCTTGCCCGGTTCGGGTGCGCCGTGGATGCCGTAGCTTTCGATGGAGAGATCGATCCAGACTGATCCCACGGGATTGTTCGGCCCGGCAGCGATGGTGAAGGGCTGCTTGGTCTTGACCCCCTTGAAAGCGAAGTCCGGATCGTAGTGATAGGTAGGGTTGTGCACCACGCGCCTGACCTCCGCCATGCCGCTTGGCGCCGGCTTCTCCTCGCTCCCAATCGAGGCGGGGTAGACCGCCAGCCATTTGCCGGCACGGTCGAGCACACGCACCAAGCGGGCGCCCTTGTCGACCTCGACGGCGGCAACGCCGGCGGGAGGGTCGCCCCTGCTGACATCAGGCACAACCAACGTCCTGCCTGGTTTCCTGAGGCTGGTGCCCGGATTGAGCATTCGCAGCAATTGTTCGCTGACGTGGAAGCGCTCAGCCAACCTCTCCACCGCATTGCGGTAGCCGAGCCGCCGCAAGCGGGCCATCCTCTCCAAGCGGGCGGGAATACGCCGGGTGAACGGTCCACGCACATCCTTGCGCATCACCTCATAGGTCACCAGCACCGGCTTGGCGGAGGTTGCGATGAGTTTGCTCCAGGTCTGTGGATCGAGCTTGCCATCGGGCGGAAGTCCGTTTGCCGCCTGAAACGCGGCGACGGCTTTGGCGAAGTTCTGGGAAAGGCGGCCGTCGATGAGGCCCGGCGAGAAGCGGGCGCGATCCAGAAGGATCTGTGCCTTCAGCAGCATCGGATCGACGCCCTTCGGTTCGCCGATGGTGAATTGGACCTGATTGACGGTGGCTGGATCGAGCTTGGCCGCGCGAGCCACGCCGCATGCGAGGGCAAGCGTGGCGGCAAAGACGAGGAGGAGCCTGATCATCGATGTCCTCCCAAGACCGCAGCAGGAGCCCGCCTCTATGACGCGGCATGGCCCTGTGTGGTTCCTTCGCCCATCGAAATTCTGCATTGAAGCGGCTTGGCCGAAGAGCCGTGCCGCGGAAATCAAATATCGCCGTGCCGCCAGGAGGGCCAGGCAGGGCGTCTCCGCCCGGCGCCTGGTGATTGGATTTGACCGTTAGAACGGCGTGCATCCATTTGGACGCTGAGATACGGTCAGAGCTTCGGATCCGGCATCATGCCTTCCGAATCCGAATCCCGATTCGCGGCCGACGCCAGGGTCCGCCGAGGAAGCCATGAATCCGATCCGCATAGACGACCCGCAGGATCCTCGCGTCGCCGCCTATCTCGACATCCGGGAACGCGATCTTGCCGGCCGGCAGGGCCGTTTCGTCGCCGAAGGCAAGGTGGTGCTCGACACGCTGCTTGCCGCCCGTCGCTTCGAGGCAGAATCGGTGCTGGTGCTCGAGAACCGGCTGGCCGGCCTCGATGACGTCCTGCGCAAAGCGCCTGCCCGGCTTCCGATCTATGTCGCTTCCGGCGAAGTCGTGGACAGGATTGCCGGATTCCACATGCATCGCGGCATATTGGCGATCGGCCGCAAGGGCGCGGCCGTCTCCGCTGAAGCTTTGCTCGGCGCACTGCCCGCCCGCGCGCTGATCGTGGTGCTGGTCGGCATCGCCAATCATGACAATATGGGATCGATCTTCCGCAATGCCGCCGCCTTTGGCGCGGATGCCGTGCTTCTCGATCCGACCTGCTGCGATCCGCTGTACCGCAAGGCAATCCGCGTCTCGGTGGGCGCGGCCTTGAAAGTCCCCTTCGCCTGCTTTGCCGATACCGCCGGCTGCACCGCAATGCTCGACCGGCAAGGCTTCAGCCAATTCGCCTTGTCGCCGCGCGGGCAGATCGATATTCGCGATGCCAAGAGAAACGGCCGGCTGGCGCTCTATCTCGGCACCGAGGGCGAAGGCCTGCCAGAAAGCCTGCTTGCCCGCCTGCAGACGCTGCGGATCGGTATGGCGCAGGGTTTCGACAGCCTGAACGTCGCCGCCGCGTCAGCCATCGCACTGCATTATTTTTCCGGAGCTTAATTTAGAGCCGGGGCGTCCCGCTCGCGCTTGCGGAATCTCAGTCGGTCGAAGCGGCCTTCTGCAGCGCCCGCACCCGATCGGCAAGGCTGCGTCCGCCGCTCCCCGGCCGCGTATTCTCAGGCGCTGCAAGCGCCCGGGCGATCGGTGAATCCGGCCCGTCGAGCTTTGCCGTCAAGGCCACGACTTGCGCCGCCAGATCGTTCATCTCTTCACGCAATGCCGCGCTGGCGCTGCCGGTATCGTCTCCGGTCCGCGATTTCGACGTTTCGACGGCAGCAAGATCTGTCTTCAGCCGCCTGTTCTCGCGTGTCAGCGACGTCAGCCTGGCCTCCAGCCGCTCGCGGTCGGCGTCGAGCTTGGCGGTTGTCTTTTCGATGTCGCCGTTGGCGGCCACATTGACCTGACTGCCTGGCACGCCGGCAAGACCCACCGCAGGCGTCCTTTCAGCGCCTTTCGGCTTTTCGCGAAGGCGCACCAGTTCCTTCTCGCGGCGCTCCAGCCTGTCCTCGCGATCGGCCAGCGAGGCGAGCAGGCGTTCGACTTTCTTTTCGAGGTCGCCGGTTCTTTTCTTTTCGGCCTTCAGCGCGTCCCGCAAAACCTTGCTCTCGGCTGCCAATTCCTGGCTGCGCCTGTCCGCCTCCTTGCGCTGGCCGCGCAGCAGCGAAATGTCGCTTGCCAACTTCTGCAACTCGGATTCGCGCGCCACCAGCTCGATCTGCCGGCTGCTGGATGAAAAACTGGCGTCGTCATACATGTGCTCCAGTTTCCGCAGTTCGAGCCCGCGCTTTTCGAGCGCGCGCTCGGTCTCCGCAAGCCGTTCCGACAGCTGCTGCAGCTGCTCATCGCGCTTGCGAAGCTCCTCGCCCCTGGCTGTAAGATCGGCGACGACCCGGTTCTTGTCCTGTCGCTCGGCCGCCAATTCCTTCAGGGCTTCGCGGTCGCGGCCGATCTCGACCAGCTGTTCGGCGGCCTTCTCGCGCAATGATTTGACGGTCATTTCAAGCCGGCGCACCGAAACGGCGAACTCGGCGCGAATGCGATCCTTGTCCGCCTGGATCTCGGCCAGCGTCAACGGCATCGAGCCCTCGACGCGCTTGCGCGTCAGCGCCACCGCCCGCCGCCACACGGCCGGAGCAATCATCAGCGCCAGAAAGCCCGCGCAGAGAAAGCCGAGGACAAAGAACAGGATCGACTGGACCAAGATGACTATCCGTTGTGCATGGCAATCGCCAAAGGTCGACTTTGCCATCTTCGCATGACGGAAATCCGGCGCCACGGCAAGAGTATGCCGCGGCAAAGCTCAGACCGTGGGATCACAGGTCCAATCGCAGTGGCGCCATCATGCAGGTCAGAACGGATTCCAGGTCGCGCGCTGGGTGAGCTTGAGGTAGCCGAGATTGACGCCGAGACGGGCGCCGACGCCGGTACGGATCGGCACGAGCAGCACATTGTTGTTCTTCAGCACGTTGAAACCGACGCCGGCGATGACATAGGCGGAGCCGGCGACGCCGCCAAAACGATTATAGAGGCTGCTCACATCGTCGAGATTGTAGACCAGCATCATGACGCGCGAGCCCTCGCCGCCGAAATCCCAGCCGAGCGACGGGCCTTGCCAGAACACTTTGTGGTCGCCGGCATTCTTGGTGTAGAGCGTGCCTTCGCCATAGGTCAGGCCACCGATCAGCGCCCCGGACCCCTCTTCGCCGAGCAGATAGCCGTTCGGCAGGCCATAGGTGGCGAAAATCTTCTCGACGACGGTGGCGAGCCCGCCCGACGTCGCGCCGAAGAATTTATGACCGGAATCGACGATCTCCTGCGCGGTGTATTCCTGCGCCCGCGCGGCCGATGCCGAAAAAGCGACAAGGCCGATGAGCGCGATCGTCATTGAGATGACACGGAAAAAAGTCCGGTCGTAGAATCGGGAAACCATGCTTCCAATCTCCGTCAGGGAGCACTTTCGCCGACGCCTCGCACCCGTACGGCTCTTTGGCGGCCGTTAAGGATGACTGTTAGGGGCAAACTATGCCGTAATCCTTTTTCAACCATTAAACTCCCACATGAAGATGGCGGTTCGAAGGCTGTTTTCATATCGCCCGCGCAGCACCTTGCTGCGTGAACACGCCATTTTCGACAATCATGATTTCGGATTTGTTGCTGCACGCACAAGCGCTGTGTATTCAGAATGCTTGGGAGAGAGCGTGATTCGTGTGGACAGGCGTGATCATGATCGCCCGGTCATTGTGTTGTGAAATTTGCAGGGATTTTTGCCGATGGCCGAGCTTTTCACTCTTTCCGCACCCGATCTGGCAGCGCTGCTGTGCAGCCGGGTCTGCCACGACATCATTTCGCCGGTCGGCGCCATAAACAACGGGCTTGAGCTGCTCGACGAAGGCGGCGCCGACGAAGACGCCATGAAGCTGATCCGCCAAAGCGCCAAAAACGCCTCCGCCCGCCTGCAATTCGCCCGCATCGCCTTCGGCGCCGCCGGTTCCGCCGGCATGCTGATCGACACCGGGGACGCCGAGGCCGTGGCCATCGCCTTCCTGAAGAACGAGAAGCCGGAACTGATCTGGAACGGAACCCGCGCACTGTTGCCCAAGAACAAGGTCAAGCTGCTGCTCAATCTCATCCTCGTCGCTAACGCCGCCATTCCGCGCGGCGGCAGGCTGGTGGTCACGCTGGAGAACCTCGAGACCGAGCCGCGCTTTGCGCTCGCGGCGAGCGGCCCGATGCTGCGCGTGCCGCCCAAATTCCTGGAATTGCATTCCGGCCACAGGCCGGAAGAGCCGATCGACGCGCATTCGGTGCAGCCCTATTACACGCTGCTCCTGGCCCGCGAAGCCAACATGACGATTTCGATCCATGCGACCGCCGACGAGATCGTCCTTTCTGCAGTCTGAAGTTCTGCTAAGAGCCGCGAAAGTATTTTCTCCAAATCATATTTGCGGCGTCGTCTTAACATCTGTGAGACCGGCTTGCAGATTAATTGCGTGAAGCATTTCGAAAGAAGATTTCACTTAAAACACCTTCAGGAAAATTTTACCTAACGGCTTTTCGGCTTCTTTACCAGATCGGCCTATGTTCCCCGGCAGATGCCACGACGCTGTCGGTTTGCCGCATGGCAAAGAGGGTCCGGGAATGAAACGCTGCATGTTCGTCGACAATTCGAGCGTCATCAGGAAGGTTGCAAGGCGTATCCTGGGCGGTTCCGGCATGATGGTGATCGAAGCCGCCAGCGGCCATGAGGCGATCGAGATGTGCGCGGTCGACATGCCTGATATCATCGTCGTCGACGGCGCCTTGCCGGACATGCAGGCGCAGGACCTCATCCGCCGCGTGCGCGCCATGGAAAGCCCGGTAGCGCCGCAGGTTTTGATTTCGCTGGTCGAGGTCGACGTCGGGGCGATCATGCGGGCAAAGCGCGCCGGCGCCCAGGGCTACCTGCTGAAGCCGTTCAACCGGCCGCAACTGCTCGAGTGCTTCCGCGCCTTGAAGATTGCCGCCTGATCAGAGCCTGTTCAATCTCGATGAAATCGGGATGAGCTCTATCTTATTGTTTTACTGCGTTGTTTTCCGAAAAACGGCGCCCACTTTGGGATCATGCCCTCAGTTCAGGCGCTGACCCGGATATCTTCAGGCTCACGCAGCACATAGCCGCGGCCCCAGACGGTCTCGATGTAATTCTGCCCGCCAGACGCGGCGTCGAGCTTCTTGCGCAGCTTGCAGATGAAGACGTCGATGATCTTCAGCTCCGGCTCATCCATGCCGCCATAGAGATGGTTGAGGAACATTTCCTTGGTCAGCGTGGTGCCCTTGCGCAGCGAGAGCAGTTCCAGCATCTGATATTCCTTGCCGGTCAGATGGACGCGCTGGCCACCGACTTCAACGGTCTTGGCGTCGAGATTGACCACCAGGTCGCCGGTGGTGATGACCGACTGGGCATGGCCCTTGGAACGCCGCACGATGGCATGGATGCGGGCGACCAGTTCGTCCTTGTGGAAGGGCTTGGTCATGTAATCGTCGGCGCCGAAGCCGAGGCCGCGCACCTTGTCCTCGATGCCGGCCATGCCGGAGAGGATGAGGATCGGCGTCTTCACCTTGGAAAGGCGGAGTGTTCTCAACACTTCGTAGCCCGACATGTCGGGGAGATTGAGGTCGAGGAGAATGATGTCGTAATCATAAAGCTTGCCTAGATCGACACCCTCTTCACCAAGGTCGGTCGTATAGACATTGAAACTTTCTGATTTCAGCATCAGCTCGATGCTTTGTGCGGTTGCACTGTCGTCTTCTATCAGCAGAACGCGCATTTCATTCCCCTTTTCTGCTGCCGGACCATTTCACGACCCGTCCAGGACCGGAGCAGTGATTGCCCTGAGCAGAGGCTGCCATCGAATGGTTAATAAAACCTAATTCCCCGTCCGTGACGGTATCAGATTTTTTAACCCCTTTCTACACCTTGTTGAATCCAATAACGAATCACAGACCCAACCGTTAATGCGGCACATTAATAAGCCAGACTAAGTGACTCTTCGGACTCGTTGGCCAGGTTTCGCGACGAGAAGCAGAATTTTTACCCGCCCTTAAGTCCTGAGCCGTATGATTAACAATGCCCGTAAACGAATGGTTACCGCCGGCAAAAAACTTTAGGAGTTTGTTTCCCATAGTTCGGGGAAAGCCGGTGGAAACGGGTCAAGCCTGGGCCTTGCCGGGTGAATTGGACGATATGTGCAGGTGTGCGTTTCCGGGAGTACCGAATCATGAAGTCACGTGAAAACCTCGTTCGGCTGAAGCAATTTCAGGTGAGCGAGAAGCGGCGGCAACTGCTGCAGCTCGACATGATGATCGCCGAATTCGAGCGCATGGCCGTCGAGCTGGAACTTCAGATCGCCGCCGAAGAGAAGAAGGCCGGCATCACCGACATCAATCATTTTGCTTATCCGACCTTCGCCAAGGCGGCACGCCTGCGCCGCGACAACCTTAGAAATTCGCAAAGCGACCTCGCCCAGCAGCGAAATGTCGCCGAATCATTGTTGAGCGAAGCCGAAGCGGAGCTTTCCAAGGCCGAGATGCTGGAATCGCGCGACACCAAGGCGCGCGACACGGAAGCCGGCGGCCGCAGCGCCATGATCGGCTGAAAACAAGACTTTAACGCGCGTCGCGCTTGCGCGCTATTGCTGCGCACCGAACTGTGCCCGCCTCAGGCATCCAGATCTTCTTGCTGTTCCGCCGCCCGTGCGCGCGCATTTTTGATGTCGGGCACATGCTGCTCCGACCAGGCTCTGATCTGATTGAGCAGTCCTGCCAGGTTCTGGCCAAGTTCGGTCAGCTCGTATTCGACCCGCGGCGGAATGACCGGGAAGATTTCGCGCCGCACAAGGCCGTCGCGTTCGAGGATACGCAGCGTCTGCGCCAGCATTTTCGGCGTGATGCCTTCGAGCTTGCGCGCCAATTCGCCGTTGCGGAGCCGGCCGCGGCGCAGCGCACAGATCACCAGGTAGACCCATTTGCTGGCGAGCGTCTCGAGCACGGCGTGTGACGGGCACGACCGCCGAAAGGCGTCATAGCCGAAAGGGGAAACATCTTCACTATCCATGAGGTGCGTATATATCAAAAAGGTACATACTAGACAAGAGAATGTAACTATCCAAATGATAGTGGTACATCAAAACCAGCAGGAGAGCCTTCCATGCGTGCCATTATCCAGAATTCCTTCGGCGGACCCGACGTCCTCGTCATTGCCGATCGCCCCGCGCCATCACCCGAGGCCGGCGAAGTGCTCGTCCGCATCGAGGCGGCCGGCATCAATCCGGTCGATGGTGCGGTGCGCGGCGGCCACTATCCGCTGCTCGGCGAGCCGCCTTTTGTCCTTGGCTGGGACGTTTCGGGAGTTGTCGAGGCGCTGGGCTCCGGCGTCTCCGGCCTCAAGGTCGGCGATGCCGTGTTCGGCATGACGCGCTTTCCCAAACAGGCGGCAGCCTACGCCGAACTCGCCGCTGTCCCGGCTGATGAGCTTGCGCCGAAACCTGAAGGCATAGATCACGCGCAAGCCGCCGCGCTGCCGCTGGCCGGCCTGACGGCCTGGCAAGGCCTTGTCCGCCATGGCCGGCTCGATTCTGGCAAGCGCGTGCTGATCCACGCCGGAGCCGGCGGCGTCGGCCATCTGGCGGTGCAGATCGCCAAGGCGCACGACGCTCACGTCGTCGCGACCGCCAGCCCGGAAAAGCTCGATTTCGTCCGCTCGCTCGGCGCCGACGAGGTGATCGACTACACAAGGGATGATTTCACCGGGAAGGCCCGCGACATCGATCTGGTTCTGGACCCGTTCGGCGGCGTGCATGCGGAGCAATCACTGAAAGTGCTCACGGCCGGCGGCGTTCTGGTGTCGCTGCTCGATGTCAGCGATGCCACCAAGGCAAAGGCCAGGACGCGAGGCATCCGCGTCGAGCGCATGTCCGTAGTGCCCGACCGTGCCGCTCTGGTGGAGCTCGGCAAATTGATCGACGCGAAAAAGCTGGCCGTCCACGTGGCAAAGGCGTTTCCGCTCGAACAGGCCGGTGCCGCCCATGCCTTTCTCGCCACCAGGCCGATCGGCAAGGTGGTGCTGACGGTCTGAAATTGCAGATCGTCGCCCCTCGCAAACGTAAGGGCGCTGATCAGCGCCCTTATCGGCCTAATGCCGGTATTGCTGGATGCGCGTGGTGCGCAGGCCGGCAAGGCCGTATTCGTCGATCGACGCTTGCCAGGACAGGAATTCCTCGGTGGTGAGCTTGTAGCGCTGGCATGCCTCTTCGAGGCTCAAAAGCCCGCCACGCACCGCCGCCACCACTTCCGCCTTGCGCCGGATAACCCAGCGACGTGTGTTTGTCGGCGGCAGATCGGCGATGGTAAGTGGGCTGCCGTCTGGCCCGATAACATATTTGACTCGCGGTCTAATTAGATCGGTCATCGTACTCTCTACAAAAAACTCAAAGACCCAATCCCCACCACATTACCGCCACAGCTTTAAAATTTGCCTAAGCAGACCCTAATGGTTAGGTAAGGATCATGAACGCGGCGTTAGCCTTTTCATCGGCATTTGAAACATCTGCCGGCAAGCGCATTGAACCCGGCAGGAAAAATGAGCCGGTCCGGCAAAGCTGGCGCAGCCGAGACGCTTGACCTATATTCCGGCCATTGGCATTGAAGCGCCGCGCAGAACGAAAGAACCATGAACAGCCTCGATCTTCCCGGACGCCCCGAAAACACCCGCGTCGTCGTCGCCATGTCGGGCGGTGTCGATTCGTCGGTCGTTGCCGGCCTCCTGAAGCGCGAGGGCTACGACGTCGTCGGCGTCACGCTGCAGCTTTATGACCACGGCGCGGCGACGCACCGGGCCGGCTCATGCTGCGCCGGCCAGGACATCGACGATGCCCGCCGCGTCTCCGAGACGCTCGGCATCCCGCATTACGTCCTCGATTACGAGGAGCGCTTCCGCAAGGCGGTGATCGACCCGTTCGCCGAGAGCTATGTCGCCGGCGAAACGCCGATCCCTTGCGTTTCCTGCAATCAGACGGTGAAATTCGCCGACCTTCTTGCGACCGCCAAGGAACTCGGCGCCGACGCGCTGGCGACCGGCCACTACATCCGTTCCGGCGCCAATGGCGCCCACCGCGCGCTTTACCGGCCGGTCGACGCCGACCGCGACCAGAGCTACTTCCTGTTCGCCACCACCCAGGCGCAGATCGACTATCTGCGTTTTCCGCTCGGCGGCCTGTCGAAGCCTGAGGTTCGCGCCATCGCCGAGGAGATGGGACTGACGGTTGCGGCCAAGCAGGACAGCCAGGACATCTGCTTCGTGCCGCAGGGCAAATATTCCGACATCATCGCCAAGCTGAAGCCGGCTGCCGCCAATCCGGGCGACATCGTCCATATAGACGGGCGCGTGCTTGGCCGCCACGAGGGCATTTTGCGCTACACCGTCGGTCAGCGCCGCGGCATCGGCATCGCCTCGGGCGAGCCGCTCTACGTCGTTCATCTCGACGCCGACCGGGCCCGCGTCGTCGTCGGCCCGCGCGAGGCGCTGGAGACCCACAAGATCTTCTTGCGCAACATGAACTGGCTGGGCGATGGCCCGCTGACCGCTATCCCGGCGGCCGGGCTTGAGCTTTTCGCCAAGGTGCGCTCGACGCGGCCGCCGCGCCCGGCCGTGCTGCATCACCGCGCCGGTGTCACTTCGGTGGAACTGGTCGACGGCGAATCCGGCATCGCGCCCGGTCAGGCTTGCGTGCTCTATTCCGACGATGGCAACGAGGCGCGCGTGTTCGGCGGCGGCTTCATCGAGCGCTCCGAGCGCGGCGCCGAGGCCGAGGCGATGCTGACGCGGCTTGCCGTCCAGCCGGCGCGGGTTCCCGCCGAATAGACGGCGTTTTCTTTTAGGGCCTTGTATGGGCGGGCCTTGTATGGGCGACGGTGCCGGCGGTCAGGATGCGCAGCACGCGGATGGCCTCCTCGCCGCTGGTGCGCGGTTCGGCCCGCGTCTCGATGCAGTGGATGAAATGCTCCAGCTCGCGCGTCAGCGGCATGCCCTCACCGACCGCGACATAGGACGGCTCGTTGGCGGTGAACGCCCATTGGCCGCTGTCCTGCCACACCGCGTGGCGATAGACGGCAAGCTTGCGCTCCCACGGCTCGACATCGTCGAACACCGCCATCGCCTTGGTGCCGACAACGGTCAGCCGCCGTTCGCGGTAAGGGTTGAGCCGCGAGGCGAACAGATGGCCGCGCAGGCCGTTGGGAAAGCGCATGTGCAGATGCGCAAAGTCGCTGAGATTGTCGAGAAGAGCAGCGCCTTCGCCGCGCACTTCGACCGGTTCGGTGCCGGTGATGGCCAGGATCATCGACAGATCGTGCGGCGCCAGATCCCATAGCGCGTCGTTTTCGGTGTGGAACTTGCCGAGGCCGAGCCGATGCGAATGGATGTAGCGGACTTCGCCGAGTTCGCCATTGTCGATCAGCGCCTTCAGCGTCTCGAAGGCGGGATGAAAGCGCAGCACGTGGCCGACCATGAAGACACGGCCATTATCGGCGGCCGCCTGCACCGAGCGTTCGGCATCGGCCACCGTCAGCGCGATCGGCTTCTCCACCAGCACGTCCTTGCCGCCGAGCACGGCGCGCACCGCCATGTCGGCATGGAACTGCGGCGGCAGCGCCATGACAATGGCGTCGACATCGTCGCGGGCAAACAGCGCCTCCGGCTCTATCGCCAGGCAATCCTGCTCGCTGGCAAAACCCTCCGCACGCGCGGGGTTGACGTCCGAAACCGCATGCAGCGCGCCGAGCGCCTTTAGGGTGCGGATGTGGTTGCTGCCCCAGTATCCGCAACCGAGGACTGCAATGCGCGGTTTCATCAATTCATGACCATGGCTTTCGTGGCCGAGACATAGCGACGTGCCTCGCTGAACTCAACCCCGGCCTGTGCGCCCAAATGTCTGCCCGGCAAAGCTTTAGGCGCCAGCAATATGCCGGCGCGGCAGCCACTTCGATGCTTGACAGGCTTGGCCTCGCAACCTTATATCCGCGCGACCTTGGCGAACGCGCCGATATGCCTGCCGATTTAAGCTGGATTTCGGGCCTTCGCCGCCTTGGCGGGGTAGCTCAGTTGGTTAGAGCACGGGAATCATAATCCTGGGGTCGGGGGTTCAAGTCCCTCTCCCGCTACCAAATTCCAAGAAAAATCAGATACATAGAGATGTACGGTGCCAGTCGTCTCATGTAGCGGGTCGCGCGATTTTGCAATTTTGACACCCGGTTTTGCAGCAGGGCGCTTCTCTCAAGACAGGGCGATCCGATAGCTGCGAGGGCCATGACGTTTCGGTGCTCTAGATTGCACTCCCGTACAAGCCTCGAGACAACATCCCATCGCAGCGGTGGCTCTCCTACGCTTTCTTCAGAAATTCCGTCCGCAGAACCAGATTGCCTTTGTGCATTCAGCCCGTTGAGGAGATCGGCGAGTTCCTCGGGATCGTGCTGGTTCATTCCAACGATGGTTCGGCTGCCCATCTCGGCGGGCCGCCCGGTACGAGCATCATTGACGGTCCAGGTGCCGGTCGGATCCTGAAAAGGCCTGTAGCCCGCGGCGGCTCCAATCGAGTGGCCGGCCGAGATAAGGCCCATCGCCGGCGCCATCACGCGCAATCCGAGACGGCTGGCGACAAGACTGGCAGTGACGGGAACGGCCGCATGGCTTTGGTTCGAGGCGCAGGGCGTATCGCCCGGTTTTCTACAGCCTCAAGACAGATGCGCCACGCATCACTAATTGAATGCGCCGCATTTTAATATATGCTGCAAGACGTAGAGATAATATCTCAAAGCTGATCAAAAAGGGGGATGCGACCGTGATAACTGCTCCACAGTTGCGTGCCGCGAGGGCGCTCCTTGGCATCGACCAGCGCAGGCTTGCCGAATTGTCCGGTCTTTCCGTGCCGACAATTCAACGCATGGAAGCCAGCGAGTCGATTATTCGGGGTAACGTCGATTCTCTCATGAAGCTGATCGGGGCACTTGACCTCGCCGGCGTGGAATTGATCGCTGAAGGCGCCTCCAGCCAAATCGGCGGGCGCGGCGTGCGACTGAAAGCGGATTTTGACCCCGCCAAAATCCTTGGCGGGGTCGATACGGATGCCAAACTCCCCGTGAGGAGCGTGGCGTGATTTCGGGGGCCGCGGTCCTCCTGTGGGGCGTCGCTGCGCTCCTGGGGACTGCGGTGCTTGCGATTGCGGAAAGCCGCAGATCCGACTCGGGAACACGCCTGATCTACGGCTTGACGCTAGGTATATCGGCGGCCGTGCTCATGGTTCTCGCGAGCCGCATCGCCGACAATCCCGTCACCCCGTCGACTGTGGTGTTGCCTCTTGGATTGCCATGGATTGGCGCTCATTTCCGTTTGGATGCGCTCTCGACTTTCTTCCTCATCGTCGTCAACTTCGGCGGCTCCATGGCCAGCCTTTATGGCCTCGGCTACGGCAGGCATGAGTCTGCGCCGCATCGGGTGCTGCCGTTCTTCCCGGCTTTCCTAGCCGGAATGAACCTTGTCGTGGTGGCCGACGACGCCTTCACTTTCCTGCTTTCTTGGGAATTCATGTCGCTCGCCTCCTGGGCGCTCGTCATGGCGCACCATCGCGAGCAGGACAATGCGCGGGCGGGCTACATCTATCTCGTGATGGCGAGCTTCGGCACACTCGCGCTGCTGCTTGCGTTCGGCCTGCTCGCCGGATCCGATGGAACCTACACATTCGACGCGATGCGAGCCGCCGACCCGACCCCGTTCGCCGCTGCTTTCGTCCTGGTTCTCATGCTGCTGGGCGCCGGCTCCAAGGCTGGACTCGTCCCGCTTCACGTTTGGCTGCCACTCGCTCATCCGGCCGCGCCAAGCCACGTCTCGGCTCTCATGAGCGGCGTGATGACCAAGGTCGCAGTCTATGGCTTCATACGCGTTATTTTCGATCTGCTCGGTGAGCCGGCATGGTGGTCGGGCGTTGCCGTGCTTTTCCTTGGCGGCCTGACGGCGGTTCTCGGCATCCTCTACGCGCTGATGGAAAAGGACCTGAAGCGACTGCTTGCCTATAGCACCATTGAAAACATCGGCGTCATCTTCGTAAGCCTTGGTCTCGCGCTCGCTTTCAAGGCGAACGCCATGCCATCGGCTGCAGCGCTGGCCCTCACCGCCGCGCTGTTCCACGTCCTCAACCATTCCTTTTTCAAGAGCCTGCTGTTTTTCGGCGCGGGCGCCGTTCTGACGGCAACCGGAGAGCGGGATATGGAGAAGCTGGGCGGTCTCATCCACCGCATGCCCTTTACAAGTTTTGCCTTTCTCGTCGGTTGCGTCGCGATCTCGGCACTTCCACCCTTCAACGGCTTCGTCTCCGAATGGCTGGCCTTTCAGGCCATATTGCAGAGCCCCGATCTGCCACAATGGGGACTGAAGGTCATGGTGCCCGCCGTTGGCGGTCTGCTGGCGCTGTCAGCGGCACTGGCCGCGGCCTGCTTTGTAAAGGCGTTCGGGATTACATTCCTCGGCCGGCCACGCTCGGCCGCGGTGGAACTGGCGCATGAGGTCGACCGCTACTCGCTGGCGGCATTGTTCATTCTCGCTGCCCTTTGTCTCCTGGCCGGCATTCTGCCCGGTCTTGTGATAGACGGCCTCTCATCGGTGACACTGCCACTGATCGGCAGTCGGATGCCTGTGCAGATGGCCCAGCCCTGGCTGTCTATCGTGCCGATTGCAGCGAGCCGCAGTTCCTACAACGGCCTGTTGGTGTTCCTGTTCATCGCCTTTTCCGCATCCGCTGCGGCATATGTGATCCATCGCTTTGCATCACATGCACTCCGTCGGGGTCCCGCCTGGGGTTGTGGCTTCCCGGATGTGGTCCCGAGCTCGCAGTACACGGCCGTCAGCTTCGCGCAGCCTATCCGCCGCGTCTTCGGCACGTTCGTATTCCGTGCAAGGGAAACCGTCGAAATGCCGGCACCTGGCGAGACCGGTCCGGCTCGTCTGAATGTCGAAATGCATGATGTGATCTGGGAGACGCTGTACCTGCCTATCGGCCGGGCCCTCGACTTTGCGACCGACCACCTCAACCATCTGCAGTTCCTGACGATCAGGCGCTACCTGACCCTCGTCTTTCTCTTTCTCATTGTCCTGCTCCTGGTGCTCGCACTATGGCCGTGATTCTCGAGTTGGCCGTTCAAGGCGCGCAGATGGCGCTGGTGCTTTTGCTGGCGCCGCTCCTGACCGGATTCGTGCGCAAGGTGAAGGCACGGCTCTTGCGCCGCCAGGGTCCTTCCCTGATCCAACCTTACCGCGATCTCTTGCGGCTGATGCGCAAGGAAGTCGTTCTGGCGGACAACGCATCCTGGCTGTTTCGCGTGACGCCCTATCTGATCTTTGCCACCACCTGGGTCGGCGCGGCGCTCATCCCGACATTCGCCGCCGGCCTTACATTCAGTTGGACCGCCGATCTCATAGCCATTGTCGCACTGCTGGGAAGCGCCCGGTTCTTCCTGGCGCTGGCAGGCATGGACGTCGGCACGAGCTTCGGCGGCATCGGCTCGAGCCGCGAGGTGATGATCGCTTCGCTGGCCGAACCCGCCATGCTGCTCATCGTGTTCAGCCTGGCGCTCGTCGCGGGTGCTACGCAACTCTCAACGGTCGCCGCCTTCATGGGGTCACCGGAGGTTGGCTTGCGGGTGTCGCTCGGGATGTCGCTCATCGCCCTCGTGATGGTGGCGATCGCCGAAAACGCCCGCATACCCGTGGACAACCCATCGACCCATCTGGAACTCACCATGGTTCATGAGGCGATGGTGCTGGAATATTCCGGTCGCCATCTGGCGATGATCGAGTTTGCCGCCTTCCTCAAGCTTCTGCTCTATGTGTCGCTGATTTCCTGCGTCTTCCTACCTTGGGGCCTGGCGAGCGCCGGGGCAGGACTGGAATCCCTTGCTCCGGGTGTCGTCGCCTATTTTGGCAAGCTTGCCGTATGTGGCGTTCTCCTCGCCGTGTTTGAGACTGCCATCGCCAAGATGCGCGTCTTCCGCGTCCCGGATTTCCTCGGGGCAGCGCTGATGCTGGCCCTGCTTGGCACGCTCCTGCTGTTCGTCTCGCGGAGCCTCTGATGAACGGCCTCACCTTCGACATCGCTCACCTGCTCGCCGGCGGCCTAGTGCTGGTCAGTTTCATGATGCTGTATCAGGATCGCCTCTTTGCTCTGATCAACGTTTTTGCGCTTCATGCAATCGTGCTGGCCCTGTCCGTAGCTTGGCAGGCATACATTCAGGACGCGCATCATCTCTACGTCACGGCGGCGATCGCCCTCGTCTTCAAGGCGATCGTCATTCCTGTCGGGCTTCATCGCATCATTCAGCGGCTCGGCATCCATCGTGACGTCGAGACCGCCGTCGGCATCGGTACGACGATGCTTGCGGGGATAGGCCTGGTGACCCTGTCCATGGTCCTGATGCTGCGCGTCACTCCCGAGGCTGATCCCCTCGCCCGCGAGGACCTGGCTTTCGCGCTGTCCATCATTTTGCTGGGGCTGCTGGTGATGGTCACCCGCCGCAACGCCGTCAGCCAAGTTGTCGGATTCATGTCGCTCGAGAACGGTCTGGTCCTCGCCGCCACGGGGGCCAAGGGCATGCCTCTGGTCGTCGAGATCAGTGTCGCCTTCTCGATCCTTATCGCCTTCATCGTCATCGGAGTCTTCCTGTTCCGCATCCGCGAGAGGTTCGATTCGGTGGATGTCGGCGCGCTCGACGACTACAGGGGAGAACACCGTTGACCGCGTTTTCCCTCGATGCGGTGGCCGCCATTTTGCTGATACCGGTCTTCGCGGCCGCACTTCTGGCGGCGCTGCCGAAATACCGGATATCGGCGGGCGTCAATGTCGCTGCGAGCTTGCTGACCTTGCTCGCCGCCCTGTCGCTTCTTGTCACCGACCGCCCGCAGCCTGGGCAGTATCTGCTCGTCGACGATCTCAACATCGTCTTCATCGTGCTCAACACATTCGTCGGCTTCACCACCAGCGTCTTCAGCGCTTCCTACATTGCCCACGAACTGGAGAGCGGGCGGCTGACAGTCCCGAACTTGCGGTTTTATCACGCAATGTACCAGGTCATGATGTTCGGCATGAACCTGGCGTTCGTGTCGAACAATATTGGCTTGATGTGGGTGGCGGTGGAGCTTGCCACGCTGACCACCGTGCTCATGGTCGGCATCTACCGCACGCACGAAGCGCTGGAGGCAGCCTGGAAATATTTCATTCTGGGCAGCGTCGGCATCGCGCTCGCACTGTTCGGCACCATCCTCGTCTACATGGCTGCACAGCCGGTTGTTGGCGAGGGGACGAATGCGATGGTCTGGACGGTGCTCATCGCTCACGCCGCGCGCTTCGATCCGGCTCTGCTCAATGTCGCCTTCATCTTTCTGCTGCTCGGCTACGGGACGAAGGTCGGCCTTGCGCCCTTACATGCCTGGCTGCCAGACGCGCATGCTGAGGGTCCAACGCCGATTTCCGCAGTGCTGTCGGGCTTGCTGTTAAACGTCGCACTCTATGCCGTGCTGCGCTTCAAGCTGTTGCTCGCGGCAAGCCCGGAAGCGATCGCACCTGGGCCATTGATGATCACGATGGGACTGACGTCGCTTGTCTTCGCGGCCTTCATGCTCTACCGCCGCCGCGACATCAAACGCCTGTTCGCGTACTCCTCGATCGAGCACATGGGCATCATCGTGTTCGCCTTCGGCATAGGAGGCCCGCTCGCCAATTTTGCCGGGCTGCTGCACATGGTCATGCACAGCCTGACCAAGTCGGCGATCTTTTTCACGGTCGGCCACATTGCCCAGGTCAAGGGGACACAGAACATCGCCGAAATCCGGGGACTGACGGAAACACATCCTGCCCTTGGCTGGGCGCTCGTCATCGGCGTCGTTGCCATTGCCGGCCTCCCTCCGCTCGGTATCTTCATGAGCGAATTCCTGGTCGTGAGTTCGACATTTGCAAGACACCCTCTTTTGGCGATGCCGTTGGTTTTCGGGATTCTGCTCGCTTTCGGCGCCCTGCTGCTTCGACTGACCGGCGTCGCTTTCGGCGAACCGCGCGGCAGCACTGCACCCGCCGAGGCGTCCTACATTCCGATGTATTCCCACTTGGCGTTGGTGTTTGCCGCCGGCATCTATCTGCCGCCACCGCTGGTCACATGGTTCCAGCACGTCGCAAGTATCCTGGGGTGAGCAGAGGAGAGAAAGAGCATGCCCGCGCTGATCGACCTCATCCTTGCTGGCCAACGTGTCGAATATCATTTCCCGTGGTCGCGCGCCGTGGTGACTCCGAAAAAATGGGGCTTTGCCGTCGAGCAACTGGCCGAGGGCCACTGGAGCTTGCTCGGCCTATGGGGTGAGCCAGGCGCCGTCCACATGGCACTTCTCGATGAAAGCGCCGGGGACATCGGCGTCGTCAGCCTGGAATGCCCCAGTGGCCGCTACCCATCGGTCGGCCGGCTGCATCCGCCCGCACTGCGGCTCGAACGTGCGGCTGCTGACCTGTTCGGGCTCCTGCCACAAGGCGCGCCTGATACGAGACGGTGGCTTGATCATGGCCACTGGGGTGTCAGCTATCCGTTGAGTACCCGCGTCCGGACGTCTGCTGCGACTGCCTTCCCGTACAGTTTCCTGCCTGCAGAGGGGGAGAGCCTGCATCAGATCCCGGTCGGGCCCGTGCATGCCGGCATCATCGAGCCGGGCCATTTCCGGTTCACGGCGAGCGGTGAAACGGTCGTCCGGCTGGAGCAGCGCCTCGGATACGCGCACAAGGGTATAGAAGGCCTGATGGCGGGGTCCGACATCGACCGTGCAGCCAAATTGGCGGGCAGAACCTCTGGCGACAGTACCGTGGCATACTCCCTCGCTTTTGCCCGCGCGGTCGAGGCGGCGCTGGGTGTCCAGGTTCCCCCACGCGCGGTCTGGCTGCGAGCGCTCATGGCCGAGTTGGAGCGCCTGGCCAATCATCTGGGCGACATCGGCGCTATCTGCAATGATGCCGCCTTCGCGCTCATGCATGCCCACTGTGGGGTGCTGCGTGAGCGCGTATTGCGGGCAAGCGATGCTGCCTTCGGTCATCGTTTGATGCGCGACTGCATCGTGCCCGGAGGCGTGGCAAGCTTCCTGAGCGATGAGGGCACGACAGCGCTCAGGTCCCTGATCGCAGAGATCAGGCAGCGGTTTCCCGCGCTGGTCGAGCTTTACGACAACACGGCGTCGCTGCAGGATCGGACTGTCGCAACTGGCCGGCTGAAGGTGGAACTCGCTCGTCAATATCGCGCCGGAGGCTACGTTGGCCGGGCCTCCGGTCGGGACTTCGATGCCCGACGCAATCTCGCTTATCCACCCTATGGCGAACTCGCCTTCGATGTACCTCTCCTCCAGGAAGGCGATGTGAACGCCCGTGTATGGATTCGTATCCACGAGGTCGAACAGAGCCTGTCCCTGATCGAACAAGTCCTGCGACAACTGCCAGACGGGCCGATCCGCGTCGATTTCGCGCAGACAAACCGATCGCATGAAGGCATGGCGCTCGTCGAAGGTTTCCGCGGCGACATTCTGGCCTGGCTGCGCATTGGCAAGGGCGGCTTGGTCGAGCGCTGTCACCTCCGTGATCCGTCATGGTTTCAATGGCCGCTCCTTGAAGCGGCGATCGAAGGAAACATCGTTGCCGACTTTCCGCTGTGCAACAAATCGTTCAACTGCTCCTATTCGGGCCATGATCTCTGAAGGCACGCTATCATGCGCAAGCTTCTTTTTGAAAGCCTGATACGCCCCCCTCTCACCGAGCATCCGCCGTTGGCAAGCAGCACGGCAGTCGACGAACTCGCACGCGCGCTCGATGGGGCTGCTCACAAACGATTGGGGCGAAGCCTGTCGATCCGGGCGGTCGATGCCGGTTCCTGCAACGGCTGCGAACTTGAGATGCACGCGCTGAACAACGCCTTCTATGACATCGAGCGTTTTGGGATCCGGTTCGTCGCATCACCGCGCCATGCCGATGTACTGCTCGTCACCGGGCCGGTCACAAAAAACATGCGCGAGGCATTGAAGCGGACCTACGACGCAACACCCAACCCAAAATGGGTGGTCGCACTGGGAGATTGCGCAGGCAATGGCGGCTGTTTCTCCGGCAGCTATGCGGTGGTGCGCGGAGTGTCCGAGGCCTTGCCTGTCGATCTGCACATTCCAGGTTGTCCGCCGCCGCCAATCGAAATTCTGAAAGGCCTGCTCGCCTTGCTTGAGGGCGTGAATTCCAAGACTGGTGCTGCCCGAAGGTGACTATGTAGAGGCTTTGCCAAGGTTGGCCTTGTCGCTGCATAGATCCAACCAATGCGTAGCCGTGAGTTTAAGGGCATCAGCCAACCTCTGTCCCAAACTTGGAAGGCGCTCGGCGGCGAGAACGGCTAAAACGCCTGCTTTTTCGCCGGCAGCCCAGCGCTTTCGATCGAAGGGGAACCCGTTCCCTAGTCCGAAATGGTTACTTGCGCTGCAGCTAATGTAGTTACAATCTTGTGCAGTCGGAAGCTGCATGGGCCGGCCAGGCGCGAGTACCGTCTTCGCCGGCGTCTCAAGGCAGTCGACCACACGTTTGCGGTGCTCTAAGGGGGAAATCAATGAGATTGACGATTATTTGTGCGGCAATTGTGATGGCCGTATCCACCGCCGCCGTTGCACACGAGAAAAAGAGGGTGGTCAGTACAGCAGTAACGTCGTGCTGCGCCGACCTGTCGGGCAGCACGATCAAGAAAAACAGGGAAACAAAATTGGACTGCAGTTCAACCGGAACTGTCTCCAGCGCGATTTCGAAAGACAAATCGGAGCCGCGCCTGGGATATGAAACGGTTAATCCTGCAATCATATCGATCTATTAGCTGAGGAAATACCAGGCAGGTCTATCGGCGCTCAGGCTTCGGGAGCAGGGCCTGGACCGACTCGCGGCCATTGCCTGCGGACCATATTCAAGCATCGATCAAGTCGGACGCCGCCGCGAAATCAGCCGTTAATCGCTTGGTGGCGGCGCTCGGCCTCATTGCGCATGCCTGCGCTCAATGTTTGATGCGGTCACGCATTGCGTACCAAAGCATGCCGAGCACATAGAGCGGGCCGCGCAGCGCCGTGCCGCCGGGGAACGGCAGCGGGCTTAGGGTCGAAAACAGATCGAGCCGCGAAGCATCACCGGTGATCGCCTCAGCGAGCAGCTTGCCCGACAGCGTCGACAGGATCACCCCCTTGCCCGAATAGCCATGCGCAAAATAGACGTCGCCATAGCGACCGACATGCGGCAGGCGCGATGTCGTCACCGAGACCAGCCCGCCCCAGGCGTGATCGATGCGGCGGCCGCGCAATTGCGGAAAGGTGATTTCCATGTGCGGCCGCACGAAGCCGGCAATGTCGGCGGGCGGCGACGGCGTATAGCGCTCGCCGCCGCCGAACAGCAGGCGTCCATCCGCCGACAGCCGGTAGTAATTGACGACGAAGCGCGTGTCGGAGACGGCCACATTGCTTGGGATGACGTCGCTCGTGTCGCCCAGCGGCTCGGTGGCGATGATGTAGTTGCCGACCGGCATGATGCGGCTGTTGACGCGCGGCTCAAGCCCGTGGAGCAGCGCATCGCCGGCCAGTACGACATGCCTGGCCCGGACCGAGCCTTTGGCCGTCGAAACCCGGGGGGAAGGTTCCCGCTCCAGCCGCAGCGCCACCGAATTCTCGTGGATAGTGACGCCCGCCGCAGCCGCGGCGCGAGCAAGACCGAGCGTGTAGTTCAGCGGATGCATATGGCCACCGAGCTTCTCGTACATCGCGCCGTGATAAGGTGTGTTCACCATTCCGCGCGCCTGCGCTGCCGACAGCATCTCGACATCATGAAAGTTCATCACCGTAGAAAGGCACTCGGCCTCTTCTTCGAGGTCGCGCAGGTCGGAACCGTTGACCGCACCGGCCAGATGGCCGGTGAGCCTGAGGTCGCAATCGATGGCATGGCGCTCGATCAGACCGAGCACGAGGGCCCGCGCCTCGAAGGCGAGATCGAACAGCGCCCTCCCCCGTTCCGGCCCATATAGCTTGACCAGCCCCTTGGCGCCCTTGCGCAGGCCGGGGATCATCTGGCCGCCATTGCGCCCCGACGCCCCCCAGCCGATCTTGCCGCCTTCGAGCAGCACCACCTTCAGGCCGCGTTCGGCTGCATGAAAGGCTGCGGAGAGGCCGGTACAACCGCCGCCGACCACTACCAGATCGGCGTCGACGTCGCCCTGCAGCGCCGGATGGTCCGGAGCCGGATTGGCCGTCGCCACATAGTAGGATTTGCCGATATCCAGGCCGGAGTTGAAGCCCCCAGAATTGAAGCCCATCATCACACCTTGAGCAGCAGATGGTCGCGTTCCCAAGAGGTGACGACGCTCTGGAACAGGTCGAGCTCAACGCTCTTGACGCGCAAATAGGTCTGGAAGAAATCCTCGCCGAGCACCGCCCGAACCGGATCGCACGCAGCGAAGCGGTCGAGCGCCTCTTCCATGGTTTTGGGCAGCGTGCTCCTGCTGCGATAGGCATTGCCCGACGCTTCCGTCGAACGAGCGATCTTCTCCTCGACGCCGAGATAACCGCAAAGCAGCGAGCCGGCTATCGCCAGATAGGGATTGGCATCGGCGCCGGGCAGCCGATTTTCCACGCGCCGCGCGGTGCGCCCGCCGGCCGGCACACGCAGGCCGCAGGAGCGGTTGTCGTGCGACCACTCGATGTTGGCGGGTGCACTGTGGTTCGGCCGGATGCGGCGGAACGAATTCACGTTCGGCGCAAACAGCGGCATCACCTCGGGAATGTATTTCTGCAGGCCGCCGATGAAATGCCCGAACATCTCGGTGTCGGCGCCGTCACGCCCGGCAAACAGCGTGTTGCCGGCCTCGTCGACGACAGACATGTGGAGATGCATTGAGCTGCCGGCTTGTGCGGCTATCGGTTTGGCCATGAAGGTCGCCTGCATGCCACCTTCCTGCGCGGCCTGGCGCGTCATTCGCTTGAACAGCAACACCTTGTCTGCCAGCGGCAGCGCGTCGCCATGCAGGAAATTGATCTCCAGTTGGGCCGTGCCCGATTCATGGATGAGCGTGTCGAGCGGCAGTCCGGCTGCCGCAGCATAGTCATAGAGGCGCCGGATCACCGGCTCGAATTGCTCCAGTGCCGCCATGTCATAGGGATGCTGCACGCTTTCGGAGCGGCCATTGCGCCCGACCGGCGCCGTCACCGGCCTGTCGGGATCGGGATTGGGCGCGGTGAGATAAAATTCAAGCTCCGGCGCCACCACTGCCCGCCAGCCGCGCTGGCGATATAGATCGAGCACGGCCCGCAACACGTGCCGCGACGAAGCCATCCACGGCCGGTCGTCCATGTGGAACGCATCGGCGAAGACATAGGCCTTGCCTGGCCCGCCACCGGGCGCCAGACAGAGTGTTGCGACATCCGGCACCATCCGCATGTCGGGGTCCTGGTAGGCGAACCCCTCGTCGACGGAACCGGAATAGCGGCCGTCGATGCTGACCAGGAACGCGCTGCTCGGCAGATAGAGTGCTCGGTCCTCGATCGCCTTGAGGAACTTGGCCGCTGGCAGGGCCTTGCCGCGCAGCACGCCGTTCATGTCGGGCACCAGGCACTCGACCTCGCTGACAGCGTGAGCGGCCAACCAGTCTTTCGGGTCGTTGGTGCCGTTCATGGTCGAGGCATCAGTTGTTGTGGTGTCAAGCATCAGGTCGGGTCCTTGCGAGAGCGAGAATGGCTTCGGCAGCCACGTCCGTTCCGGGTGTCAGCGCCATATGCACTGCATTCTCCCGGAGGCGTGCGCGCATTGCAGCATCGGCCATCAGGCCAAGAATGCTTCGCTCCAATTCGTCTTCCGTCCAGCCATCGCGGCTGATGTGGCGCCCGACGCCGGTTTCCTCGGCACGTTGCGCATTGTCATGCCCGTCCCAGCAATAGGGCATGACCAGCGACGGCACGCCGAAACGCAGTGCTTCGCAAAAGCTGTTGTTGCCGCCATGATGAATGAAGAGGTCGCATTTCGCCACGACGGAAGGCTGTGGAAACCAGGCGTCGAGATAGACATTGTCCGGAACGGCGCGATAGCTGTCGCGCAGACCTCCGGCATTGACAATGAAGCGGGCCGGCAGCCTGTCGAAAACGGCGAGCATGCGCTGGATCAGGCCGACATCCATGGCGCCAAGACTACCGAAACTGACATAAACCAGCGGTCCGCCATTGCGCGGAAAGACCGGTACGTCGAACGGCCCTTCCGAGCGGACGCAGCCTTCGAGATAGACGAAGCTGGCAGGGTCGAGCGGCTCGGCGCGCTGCCTTCGCACAATCGTTGGGGTCAGCAGCAGATTGAGGGCGGGCGAAGGTTCCAGAAAAAGACCCGTTGGCAAGGGCGCAAGACCGGCGTCGGTCCGAAGCCGATTGAAGCGGTCATGGGCCGGAGCGACCGCTGCCAGGTAGCGCGCCTCGAAGACCGCGCGGCTCGGGTCGTCGGCGGCGAGACCGGACAGATAGGGTGGCACATTGGCATCGGGAAGCTCGGTTTCGGCGCAGGAGACGACGCGCACCCACGGGCAGCCGGCGGTCGCCAATGCCGGGAACATGACGACGTTGTCGAGCACCACGGCGTCCGGCTTCAGCCGCGCCAGCAATTGGCGCAGCGGCGCCTCGGCGTTGACCGCAGTGTCTACGATTGCTTGCCAGGTCGGGGCAACGTAGGTTTCGAGCTGATCGATGGGGCTCAGCCTGAAATGCGGCAGATGACGGCGCACGAAGGCCTGCCAGTAGCTCTGGCGTTCGCTGTCGGTCAACGGATCGTCAGTCGGCAACTGGTATTCCTGAAACCCATAGTCGGCGAACACGCCAGAAAAGCCGGCATGGCAGATGAACACTGGACGGGCGCCACGAGCGCGCAGGGCCTGCGCTATGCCAACGCAATTCAGCGCAGCGCCGAAGCTCGCTTCCGGAAACAGTGCGATGGTCGGGCTGCCTTTGCGCATGATCCTCGTTATTCCGGCCGGCTGATCATGCCGAACAGCGCGGGCGCCCCGCGACTAGCCGCCTGCGGTCGCTGGCTGCGGGAAAGCCGCAGATGGACCCGAAGCAGATCGGCTGCAACCTCGTACTGCTGGCTCTCCAGATGGTCGAGTATGGTCAGATGCTCGCGCAATGATTGCTTCAGCCGGAAGACATTGACGCCGGCATACGTTCCCGGCAGCCGGCGCAGCCTGAGATGATCGGCCAACGCCTCGGCGACGAAGCGGTTGGCGGAGCCACCGGCGATCATCCCGTGAAAATCGATGTCCAGCCGTTGGAACTCTCTGGAATCGAATGCCGCGTCGGGCAGAGCCAGCAGCATTTCCATGCCCTGTCGCAAGGCTGCCGCGCGCGTCCCATCCAGCCGGAACCCAGGCGCCAGAAGGGCGGCGGGTTCCAGCAACAGCCGGAATTCATAGCTCTCCCCTTGTGCGCCAGGATCGTCCGGCACTCTCCTGAAAAGCCAGGACTGCCCCGGCGCGCGGTCCAGAAGATTTTCCTCGGCCAGTTTCTTCAGCGATTTTAGTACCGTCCTGCGCTCGGCATTATACCGTCGCATCAGGGCGCCGACGGTGACCGTCTGGTCCAGCCGGCGCGCCGAGCGGTCTCGCAGGATCATGTCGGCAAGTTCATCCTCCTCGGCGCTCGGCAGGTCGGCGGCGACGGTCGCCTGGCTCGTGAGGTCTACGGCCAAGCGATAGCCGGACTCAGCCTCCCATTGAACTACGCCTTTTTCAGTGAGCAGACGCAGCGCGGCCCGCACCGGAGTTCGGGATACGTTGCAGAGCGAAGCGATCTGCTGCTCCGGGAGATGAGCGCCGGGTTCAAAGCCGCGTTTCCGGGCCACATCGAGAATGCGCTGTGCAAGGTCGAGATGGTTGGTGCGGGGACGTCGAGCTGCAACTTGCATGGCAATTCTCATGAAGGACTTGGCGGCTGAGGTTTGGCCGATTGCCCTTGCGGATGCGATCGGCCGGGATTCACCGTAGTTGACAAATTATGGATTGACGTACTTTTTTCTGCAATAGTACTGTGAGATCAATCGGCAATAAAAGACTGGGGAACAGGATCAAAGCGGCTACGGCTGCAAGCGCTGGTCCGACGACTAAGTTCGATGATCAACCAGAATGGGAGTCTGTCATGACCACCACCACCCTGCGGCACCGTCCGTTAAGGAAATCCTTGATCGCACTTGGCCTTGGCCTGGCGCTGTCAGCGCCGGCGGCTGCCTCCGACCTCGTTATCTCCAACTGGGACGGCTACATGGCGCCGGATGCCATGAAAGCTTTCAAGGCGGCGACCGGTGTCTCCGGTGAAGTCGTGGTTCACGCCACTAACGAGGAGATCATGGGCAAGCTCGTCGCGTCCGGCGGCAAGGGCTATGACGTGGTCTTCGTCTCCTCGCCCTTCGCCGAAGTGCTGAACAAGCTCGGCCTGATCGAGGCGATCGACCATGCCAATATCCCTAACCTCGCCAATCTCTATCCCGAGGCGGCGAAGCTGCCGCACGACGCCGGCAACAATTTTTCCGTGCCCTACACTTGGGGCACCACCGGCCTTTGCTACCGTTCGGATCTGGTGAAGGCGGAGCCGGTGAGCTGGAACGACCTTCTCGCCCCGTCCGATGCGCTCAAGGGCAAGACGACGATGCTGGCGACCGACCGCTGGCTGCTTGCCGCCGGCCAACTCGCCAAGGGCTATTCGGTGAACGAGACCGATCCGGCAAAGCTCGGCGAAGTCAAGGACCTGCTGATCTCGGCCAAGAAGACCTTGCTGGCCTATGACGACACGACCTTTTATTCAAAGCTGGTCTCGGGCGAGGCGCTGATGGTTCAGGCCTGGGATGGCTGGTGCAATTACGGGATCGCCGAGAATCCACAAATTAAATACACCATACCGAAAGAAGGCTCGGATCTCTGGGTCGATACGATGGTCGTGATGAAGGCATCGGCCAACAAGGACGCCGCCTTCCAGTTCATCAACTTCATGCTGGACGCCAAGAACCACGCCTGGGCGGCCCAGAACATCGACTACAAGGTACCGAACAAGCCGGCTATGGAAAGCCTGCCGGCGGATTTTCTCGCCAAATTTCCCAATATGAGCATGCCGGTGGCAGAGTTGGTCAAGTTCGAGCAGTTGCGCGATGTCGGCGATGCCCAACGCGACTACTCGAAGATCGTCAGCGAAATCAAGGCCGCGCAATAACCGACATCAAAATCAGAGATCCCGGTCGACGGCGGGGTTTTCGCCGCCGACCGTTGAATGCGGTACCGCAATCTTGTCCCAAACAAGACTTCGCTCATCCTTGCTGATGACGCCGGCGCTGGCCTGGCTCATCGCCTTGATGGTCGTGCCATGCGCGCTGGTGCTGGCGCTCGCCTTCTTCCGGCGCGGCATCTATGGCGGCATCGACTACACTTTCACGCTGGAGAATTTCGGGCTGGTGTTCGACCCGCTCTATGCCGGCATCTTCCTCAATTCGGCGCGCATTGCCGGCACGGCAACCCTGGTCGCGGTGGTGATCGGCTATGCCGCCGCCTATGCGATCGCGGCAGCACCCCGGCAACTGCAGCCGGTGTTTCTGTTCTTTGCCGTCTTGCCCTTCTGGTCCAACTACCTGATCCGTACCTATGCCTGGATCGTGCTGCTCAACCGCGAAGGGCTGATCACACAACTGCTGCGCTGGTTCGGCTACACCGGCGAGCCGCTGTCGATGCTTTATACCGAAGGCGCCGTCATCGCCGGTCTGGTCTACAACTATCTGCCCTTCGTCATCCTGGCCTGCTACGCGCCGCTGTCGCGGCTCAATCCGGAGCTCGCAGAGGCCTCGCGCGATCTCGGCGCGTCGGCCGTGACCACATTTCGCCGGGTCATCCTGCCGCTGACCATGCCGGGTATCGCCGCCGGGGCGGTTTTCGTCTTCGTGCTGTCGATCGGCAATTTCGTCACGCCGGCGCTGCTCGGCGGCGGCCGTTTCCAGATGATCGGCAATCTCGTCTACGACCAGTTCCTCACGGCTAATGACTGGCCCTTCGGTGCGGCACTGGCAATGGTGCTGATCGCCATCATGCTGCTGGTGCTGACGGCGCAGGCCCTGGCTGCTGATCGCGCCTCGGGCCGCACCGCCGAAGCGAGAGGAGGCGCCGATGGCTGAGCGCTCCCTCGCCACGAGGCGCGCGCTCTGGCTCGTGCTTTCACTGGTCCTGGCCTTCCTCTACATCCCGATCGCCGTGCTGGTGGCGCTGTCGTTCAACCAAGGCGGGCTGCCGACCGTCTGGTCGGGCTTTTCGCTGAAATGGTATGTCTCGCTAATCGGAAACGCCGCAATCCTTTCTGCCGCGCTCAACACACTGATCGTGGCGCTTGTCTCGACCGCCATCGCCACGCTGCTCGGCACGCTGCTGGCGATCGGCGTCGAAATACGCCGGCAACACGGCAAAGGTCTCGAGGCGCTGATCTTTGCGCCGATGATCATTCCCGACATCGTGCTGGCGATCGCGCTGCTCAGCTTCTTCTCGATGCTTGATCTCACCTTGGGCCTGCACACCATCATCCTCGCCCATGTCGTCTTCAATCTCGCCTTCGTCTGCTCCGTGGTGCGCGCGCGGCTGAAAAGCTTCGACTGGTCGATCGTCGAGGCCTCTGCCGATCTCGGTGCTTCCGCGCTCACGACATTTCGGCGGGTGACGTTGCCGGTGATCCTGCCTGCCGTCGTCGCCGGCGCGCTGCTCGCCTTCACCCTTTCGGTCGACGAATTCATCATCGCCTTCTTCACCGCCGGCGCCGGCCGCGCCTCGACCACGCTGCCGATGCAGATCTATTCGATGATTCGCTTCGGCATCACGCCGGAGATCAATGCATTGGCGACTATCGTCATGGCGGTCTCAATCACCGCGCTGACCCTGTCGCAGCGGCTCAACCGTGGAGTGATCGGCCAATGAACGAGCCCCGCACGCTGCTGGCGATCGACAACGTGTCGAAGAAGTTCGGCCGGGTGACGGCGGTCGACGGCATTTCGCTGGATATCCGCGAGAACGAGTTCTTCGCCTTGCTTGGACCTTCGGGCTGCGGCAAGACAACGCTGCTGCGCATGTTGGCCGGCTTTGAGACGCCCAATGACGGGCGCATCCTGCTCGACGGCCGCGACATCGCCAGGACCCCGCCCAATAAGCGGCCGGTCAATCTGATGTTCCAGTCCTATGCGCTGTTTCCGCATATGAGCGTCAGGGCGAATGTTTCCTACGGCCTCGAAATGGAACGCTTGCCTGCAAAGGAAATCCGCTCCCGTGTCGACGCCATTTTGGCGACGACCGAACTCGTTGCCTTCGCCGACCGCAAGCCGGAGCAATTGTCTGGCGGGCAGAAGCAGCGCGTCGCGCTTGCCCGAGCGCTGGTCAAGCGACCACGGCTGCTTCTGCTCGACGAACCTCTTGGTGCACTCGACAAGAAATTGCGCGGGGCCATGCAACTGGAGCTGAAGCGGCTGCAGCACGAGGTCGGCATCACCTTCGTCATCGTCACCCATGATCAGGAGGAATCGCTCGTCATGGCCGACCGTATGGCAGTGCTCAGGGACGGCAAGCTGCTGCAATGCGATACACCCCATGCGGTCTACGAGCACCCGGGGGACCGTTTCGTCGCCGACTTCATCGGCGTCATGAATTTCGTGCCGGGCAAAGCCGTCGGCGACGGCGTGCTGGCAAGCAACGGCGTGCGGATCGCCGGCGATGTTCCCGCAACACTTTCGCCCGGCGCTGCGGCGGTAGCTTCAGTGCGGCCCGAACGCATCCGGCTGTTCCCGTCGGCAGAAACGGCCAACCGTATCTTCGGCGCGGTCGAGGCGCTGGCCTATCAGGGACTCGATCTGCAGCTGCACGTCCGCACCGCCCTGTCGCCAAAGCCGTTCCTGGTGCGCGTCACCGCCGACGCCGCCGATCGCCGCCCGGTCTCGTCGGGCGATACAGTCGAGCTCGGCTGGGATGCGGCTGACGTCAGAATTTTCGCAGATTGATCGAAAGGAGAACCTCTCATGGCGCAGAAGACGATCGCGTTCTTTCCGGAGGCCGCCTATGGCCCCGCGCTCAATTCCGTCGGCATAGCCCAGGCCATCGAGGCGCGCGGCCACAGAGCGGTGTTCCTGTCGGACCCCGGCTTCGTCGACGTCTACAAGGGCTACGACTTCGAGGCTCATCCGGTGAACCTGTCCGAGCCGCTGCCGCCGGAACAGATGGCCAAGTTCTGGGAAGACTTCATCAACGGCCACATCCCGAACTTCCGCAAATCGCCCTACGACCAGGTCGACAATTACGTGAAGGATTGCTGGACGGCGATCGTCGACAGCGCCAAATGGGCTGAGAAGGATCTGCCTGGCGTGCTTGCGACGATCAAGCCTGATGTCATCTGCGTCGACAACGTCATCCTGTTCCCGGCAATCAAGCAGTATGGCAAGCCCTGGGTGCGCGTCATCTCCTGCTCGGAAAACGAGATCGAGGACGAGGACGTCCCGCCACATCTGTCCGGCTGCGGCGAGAACGACCACGCCTGCCATCGGCGTTACCGCGACCATTTCAACGCCGTCATCAAGCCGATCCATGACGACTTCAATGCGTTTTTGAAAGCGAACAACGAAGCGCCGTATCCGATCGGCCAGTTCTTCGAGGCCTCGCCGTACCTCAATCTGCTGCTCTATCCCGAGGCGGCGAAGTTCAAGCGCCGCTATCCGCTCGACCCGGCAAAATTCCAATATCTGGAAGGCTGCGTGCGGCAGGAGAAGCCCTACACCGTGCCGGTTTTTGCGAAGAATAATGACGGGCCGCTGCTCTATGTTTCCTTCGGCAGCCTTGGCGCCGGCGATGTCGATCTGCTGAAGCGCATCGTCGCAACGTTGGGCAAGACGCGCTACCGGGCGCTGGTCAATGTCGGCGGCTACAAGGAGCAGTACGCGCAAGTGCCCGAAAACGTCATCGTCGAGAGCTGGTTCCCGCAGCCCTCGGTCATCCCGCAGGTCGATGCGGTGATCCATCATGGCGGCAACAACTCGTTCACTGAGTGCCTGTATTTCGGCAAGCCGGCGATCATCATGCCCTACGTCTGGGACGGCCACGACAATGCGACGCGGGTCGAGGAGACCGGCCACGGCTTCGGCATGCCGCGCTACGACTGGAGCGACGCCGAGCTCATCGCCAGGATCGAAACCTGCCTGACCGACCCGGCAATCAAGGCCAAGCTGGCCAAGACGTCGGCCCAGATGCAGTCGCAGAACGGCCCGGAGAAAGCGGCGGTACTGCTGGAGAAATTGCTGTGATCTCAGCCCCACACCTCCACCAAGCCTCGACCCGCACCGACCTCGTCGACTGGGGCACCCAGCCCGATGCGCTGGAAGGCGCTTCGCATTCCACCGGCAGGCTGGTGCACAAAGGGCCGAACAACCAGCCGGAATCCGGCATCTGGGTCTGCACGCCCGGTCGCTGGCGGCTGGCGATTCCGCGCGACGAATTGTGCCGTTTCGTTGCCGGCCGCGCGACCTACAGATCGGACGACGGCGAGGTGATCGAGGTATCCGCCGCCACGGTTGTCATGTTCCCGGCCGGTTGGACCGGCGAATGCACCGTCCACGAGACCATCCGCAACTTTTACATGCTGGCCTAAAGCCGGCCACTGGAGCTCCCGACATGCCGACACCGATCATGAAATCGCCGCTCGCCCTCACCGACCTGGTCGACTGGGGCGTCATCCCCACCCTGATCGAGGGCGAATCCCGCACTTCCGGCAAGCTGCTGCACAAGGGGCCGGAGGGCCGCTCCGAATGCGGACTGTGGGTCTGCACGCCGGGCAAATGGCGCTGCCACGTCACCCGCGACGAGTTCTGCCATTTCCTCGAGGGACGCTGCACCTATGTCCACGAATCCGGCGAGGTGATCGAGATCGAACCGGACACCGCAGCGTTCTTTCCGCAGGACTGGAAGGGCGTCTGCACCGTCCACGAGACCATCAAGAAAGTTTACATGATCCGCTGAACCTTCTCGATAATTCTACCCTACCGGACACCTGACGCCGTTTCTTCCGATGCTCACGCACTTTAATGTCCGCTCCGCTTCGGTTCTCGAAAACCACGCCGCCTGTCTCGGCAGGGTGAATTCTCAAAAAGGTTCCGTGCACACGGGAGGACAGAATGGACTTTTCACCCGACCGGCCGACCTTCTTCGTCAATCCGGATTATCGGCCAATGACTGGTGCGGCAAAACCGGTGATCGATCCGGCGACGCTCGAAACCGTCGGCGCGATCACCGCAGCCAGCGACGGCGAGATCGACGCCGTGCTCACCGCAGCGACCAAGGCGCAAACGGCCTGGAAAAAGCTCGACGCCAAGAGCCGTGCCCGGCATCTGCACGCCGTCGCGAACGCCATCGAAGCGGCCGACTTCACGCGCTGCGCCGAGCTGATGGTGCACGAGATGGGCAAACCCTATCCGGAGGCGATCGGCGAGATCGCCAATTGCGCGCCGATCTTCCGCTATTACGCCGAAATGGCGCGTGACGACGCCGGCAAGATCGCCGGCACGACGCAGGCCGGTTCGTTCCAGTATGCCCGCTACGAGCCCTACGGCACGTCGGTGCACATCATGCCTTACAATTTTCCGATCCTGTTGATGTGCTGGACCGTCGCCGCCTCGCTTGCCGCCGGCAATGCCTGCGTGATCAAGCCCGCCGAAGCGACAACATTGTCGACGCTGGATTATATGACCGTGTTCCGCTCCCTGCCGGAGGGCCTGGTTTCCTGCATGCCAGGCGGAGCAGCAACGGCGCAGGCGCTGATCGCCTCGGACCGCACGCATGCGGTTGCTTTCACCGGTTCGGTCGCCGCCGGCAAGGCTGTCGCCGTCGCATGTGCAGAGCGCATGAAGCCTTGCGTCATCGAGGCCGGCGGCAGCGATCCCCTGATCATCAGCCAACACGCCCCCCTGGACGTGGCGGCTGCCGGCAGCGTCACGGCTGCCTTCCATCTCACTGGCCAGGTCTGCACTTCGGCCGAACGGTTCTTCGTGGTTGATGCCGTTCACGACCGCTTCGTCGATCTGTTTGCCGAGAAAACGCGCGCGCTGCGTATCGGCAACGGCCTCGACAAAACCGAGATCGGACCGCTGGTCAGCGAGGCCGCGCGTGCGAAGGTCATCCGGCTGGTCGACGATGCGATCCGCAGCGGTGCCAAAGCGATCACCGGCGGACGCATTCCGCCGGCACATAATGTAGGCTGGTTCTACGAGCCGACCATCCTGACCGGCATCACCGCCGATATGGCAATCGTGCGCGAAGAGTGTTTCGGGCCGGTCGCCGCAATCTGCCGGGTCAAGGATTTCAACGAGGCGATAGAGCTTGCCAACGACAGCCCCTTCGGTCTCGGCGCCTCGGTCTTCACCACCGATCTTGCCGAAGCGCATGAGGCCGCGGAGCGGCTCGAGGCCGGCATGGTCTGGGTCAACAATCCGCTGATAGACAATGACGCGTTGCCGTTCGGGGGCTGGAAGGCTTCGGGCCTCGGCCGCGAGCTCGGCCGCCAGGGTCTGGATGCATTCCGCCGCTCGAAGATGGTCATCATCGACCACAGACCGGAGATTCAGGGCTGGTGGTATCCCTATCCTGACAGCTGTTTCCGCGAGGCAGGCGGGCGCAAGCATGCTTGACACGACTATCTTCGGGCGTGCTGCTAGCTAATTGTTTAGGATATCCGTCTCCGCCGAATGCAGCCATATCGGGCGTGGCGCTGTAGCCGAAGGCTGGTGAGGTCGGAATCAGAAAGGCCACCTGCGCTCAACGGCCATTCGCCCGGCGGACCCGCCAGATGACATTACCGACGTCGTCGGCGACGAGCAGTGCGCCGGCCTGATCGATAACAACGCCGACCGGACGGCCCATCGCCGTGCCATTCCGCCCGATGAAGCCAGTGAGCACGTCCTTCGGGAGACCGCTCGGTTTGCCACCATGGAACGGCACGAAGATGACCTTGTAGCCGCTGTGCACGCTTCTATTCCACGAGCCGTGCTGGCCGACGAAGGCGCCGTTGCCGTAGGCCGGACCGAGCCGCGCGCCTTTGGAGAAGGTCAGTCCCAGCGAGGCGGTATGAGAGCCCAGGGCGTAATCGGGCTTGATCGCTGCCGCCACGAGATCGGGGCGCTGCGGCTTGGCACGTTCGTCGACGTTCTGTCCGTAGTAGCTGTAGGGCCAGCCGTAGAAAGCGCCGTCACGAACCGAGGTCATGTAATCCGGCACAAGGTCGTCGCCGATCTCGTCACGCTCGTTCACGGCGACCCAAAGCTGGCCAGTCTCAGGATTCCAGGAGAGCCCGTTCGGGTTGCGCAGGCCCGAGGCGAAGACCCGAGTGCGGCGGGTAGACCGATCCACTTCAAGGACAGCGGCGCGGTTCTTCTCCGCGGCTATGCCGTTTTCTCCAACGTTGCTGTTGGAACCAACGGTGACATAGAGCTTGCGTCCATCCGGAGTTGCGATCACGTCCTTGGTCCAATGATGGTTGAGGTCCCCGGCCGGCAAGTCGATGATCTTTTCCGGCGACGTGCTGACTCGGGTCTGGCCATTGGAGTAGGGCAAAGCGACCAGCGCGTCGGTATTCGCGACAAAGAGTTTGCCTTTGGACAGCGTCATGCCGAAGGGCGAATTGAGGCCTTCCGCGAACGTCGTGCGTACATCCGCAATGCCGTCGCCATCGGTGTCGCGCAGGAGCGTGATGCGGTTGGCGCTTTTGGTCGCGGCGCCAGCCCGCTTCATAGCCAGGTCCATGAAGACCTTTCTAAGACTGAAGCCTTCGTCATGCTTGGCAGGGGCATTGGTTTCAGCAACCAGCACGTCGCCGTTCGGAAGCACATGTAGCCAGCGCGGATGATCGAGGCCGGTGGCGAAGGCGTTCACTGTCAGCCCCTTCGCCGGGGTCGGCATACCTTCTTTCTGCCAGCCTTTCGCCTCGGCGATGTTAACAGTCGGGATCAGCGTCGGTCTTGGTTTCGGTAAAGTGGGGTTGGGGCCATAGCCGGTTATTGCACCAGTTTTTTGCGCCGGAATGCCAGCGCAGCTCGCCATGACGGTGCCCAACACCGCTACGAGTACGCTTCCTGGGAAGCCGGCATGCATCGGACGTCCTCCGCATGGATTTGTGTCGCGCTCTTTGTGCAAACGGAAGTCAGTGGCTTATTCTTCCAATTGCCTCGAAACAGCGGCGCTCGTGATCCCAGGGCCAGGAATTCGCGACAGATCTGCGCTCGGTAGAAATATGGCGCGAGAAGATTGTGGCAACCGCGCGAATATCTGTCGCGCAATATGAATCATGGGCCAACATGCGTTCGAATGGAAGGAGACCGTGAACGGCGGGACCCACAATGACCCACCGATTGCACCAGCTGGTGAAACAGCTGTTGTTGCTGCTTAGCAAGACGCTGCAAATCTGCTAAAGTCTGCGGTGGGAGGAGACGGATATCCAATCGCTGCCGATAGCACATCCAAGTGTAGCGAAGGCGACACCCGGCGCATCACTTCCGCTCGCCTATTCCCTCGCGACGCTCTGCTGGCTCCTGTCGGCCGGCGTCTATATCGCCGCCAAGTGGGTTGCCCCCGAGATGCCGCCTTGGGCGCTCTGCTTCTGGCGGCTGACGCTCGCGTGCGCGATCCTGCTGCCTATCGTCCATCGTCATCACGGGGCGATGCTCGTGCTGATCCAATCCCGGGTGATCGAGGTGCTGGTCATCGGCACTATCGGGCTAACCTTGTGTCAGGGCATGATCTACACGGGCCTCAACTACACCAACGCGACAACCGCCGGCATCATCATGGCGCTGTCGCCGATCATGACCATGGTGCTTGCCCGCTTCGTGCTCGGCGAGCCCCTCGGTGTCTGGAAAGCGCTTGGAGCGCTGGTCGCTCTGGCTGGGATGGTGGTGATCGTGGCGCGCGGCGACCTTGCCGCGCTGATGCAGCTGCAGTTCAATCCCGGCGAGTTGTGGATCGTCGGCAGCGCGTTTTGTTGGGGCCGCTACACCGTGCTGCTGCGTCGCGCCAAATTCGCTATCGAGCTTCTGCCGATGGTGGTCCTGCTGCTGGGAGCCGGCGCGCTGGCCGCACTGCCCTTCTATCTCTGGGAACTGTTTTCCGGGGATCGTTCAGCGCTGCATGCGAACGGCCTTCTGGCTCTCGCCTATGTTGCCGGCCCCGGCGGCGCTCTGATGTACTATCTCTACAACCGTAGCGTCGAGACGCTTGGTGCGGGGCGCGCCAGCATGCTGCTCTATCTCCAGACCGCCTTCGTCGCCGTTCTCGCTTATCTGGTCCTTGGCGAAAGCTTGCACGACTACGATCTCGCCGGCGCCGCCTTCATCATCGCCGGCCTGCTGCTCGCCACCGCGATCAAGCCGAGGCAGCGCACGGTGCGTGTCGCGTAGGCAAACATCAGTTCCGCTGCTTCGGCGAGCAGCTCGCAAAATCAGAGCGCAAGCCGGGTCACTGAAGCCGGCTGTTGTGGCGCAGCACGAGGCCGACCGCGCCGAGCAATGCATCGTTCTCCGTGTGCTTGCCAACGATTATCCGCGTGCGCAGCGCAGGCGCCACATCGCGGGACTTGATGAGCGTGTGGCGTTCATATGATGCGATCAGTGGCGCCAGGAGAATGTCGCCCGCCAAGGCCATGCGGCCGCCGATGATGATGAGCGGCGGATTGAGAACCGAACCGATCAGGCCAAGGCCACGGCCGGCAAACTCGGCGGTGTCCTCGATCATCCGCAGCGCCCTCACGTCGCCCTGCTCGGCCATCATGATCACGTCGTCCATCGTGACCGGCCGCCGCACGATGCGCGAAATCTGCTCGAGCGGTCGGGCAAAGCTGGCATAGAGCTCCAGGCATCCTCGATTGCCGCACCGGCAAAGGTCGCCGCCGGGATCGATGCTAATGTGCCCGAATTCGCCGGCGCCGCCGGCGATGCCGCTCACCAGCCGACCGTGCTGGACAATGGCCCCGCCGACGCCCAGATCGACCTTGAACAGCACGAAATCGTCCTGGCCGACGGCAGCACCCCACATCAGCTCGGCAATGGCCGAGCAGTTGCTCTCATTGTCGGCGAAGATCGGCTGTTCAAGGACCGGCCCGAACACATCGCGGATGTTGACCCCGGCCCAGGTCGGAACGATACTCGCGCGCAGCACCACTCCTTCGCGGCTGACTGGGCCCGAGACGGAGACCCCAACCCCCAGGAGCCCCGCCATCGGCAGACCGTTCTCTTCGTAGCATCGGGCAATTACTGACTTGGCGAGCTGGGCCGCCTGTTGCGGCTGGTAGTCCAGACCCATGGGGATAGTTTGTTCGGCAACGAAAGAATGCGAGACGTCAGCGACGACACACCGCATCTCGTCGAGGCCCAGATGGATGCCGACGCAGGTGCCCGCAGCGGGATTGAGCGTCAATGTCGTGGCAGGCCTGCCGATACCCCTCGCCGCGTCATGATGGGCCGAGGATTCGATCACCATCCCAGATTTTCTCAAGCCGTTGAGCGCGGTTGAAACCGTCGACCGCGCCAAACCGGTAATGCGGGTAATTTGCGACGCAGAAAGCACGCCGCGCTCGCGCAAGCATCGGACGATCAGGCTCTCCGGCGACGCGGACGGCCTGTCGATCAGCCAATTTCTAAGCGAAGGTTTGTTCATGATGGGCACAAAGCACGTTGACTGATAGCCCAAATATGTCATCTTGGAAAGAACGGAGATTACTGAATCTCGCCGGCCACGACCTCAAATCGCGGGCCACAAGCGGTCGATACGAACCGTGCATCACATATGGGAGTGAAACGATGAAATACCTGAGGACGGCCTTTGCGGCCGCTACCGCCTTCACCTTGATTACCGGAACAGCCCTCGCGGAGCCGAAGACCAACCTCTTGCATCAATGGGCCACCGGATCGGACGCCCAGGCTATCGCCAAGCTCGGCGAGATGTTTACCGCCAAGGGTGGCACCTGGCAGCAGACCTCCATCGCAGGCCATACGGCCAATACCCTGGCCAAACTGCGTGCTGATGTGATCGCCGGCAACGCACCTCCCGCTGTGCAGCTCAAAGGCCCCGAGATCGCCGAATGGAACGAGACGGGCATGACAGCCAACCTCGACGACCTGGCGAAGGCGGAAAATTGGGAGAAGGTCGTCGCTCCCGAATTGCTGCCGGTGATGAAGCCGACCGGGAATTGGGTGGCCGCGCCGATGAACATCCACCGCATCAACTGGCTGTGGGCATCGCCGAAGGTCATGAAGGACGCGGGCGTCACCGAGATGCCGAAGACATGGGCGGAATTCAACGCCGCCTGCGACAAGATCGTGGCCAGCGGCAAGATCTGCATTTCGCACTCGACCGCCGACTGGACCGACTCGACCGTCTTCGAAGTGGTCGTGTACGGTCAGGACCTCGATCTCTACAAGAAAGCTTTCGTCGAGGGCGACGTCGATGCCATGCGCAGCGACGGCATGGTCAAGGCCTTCGAGCAGTTTCGCACCATGACCTCGAAGTACATGGACCCCGGCATGAACGGGCGTGACTGGGATACCATGTCGCATCTCGTCGGCCGCGGCGAGGCCGCCTTCCACATCATGGGCGACTGGACGATCGGCCTGCTGACGGCCGGCGGCTTCAAGGAGGGCACCGACTATGTCTGCGCCCAGGCGCCGACCGATTGGGGCAAGCCCGGTTTCATCTTGAATTCAGACTCGGTCGTGTTCTTCAAGCAGAAGGATCCGGACTATATCGAGGGACAGAAGCTGCTTGCCAGCATCATCCTGTCGCCCGAATTCCAGACCATTTTCAATCAGACCAAAGGGTCCATTCCGGCCCGCCTCGACGTCGATCTTTCGAACGGCTTCAATCCCTGCCAGCAGCTCTCGCAAAAGGATCTGCAAGCCTCGATCGCCGCCGGCACGCTCGTGCGTTCGATGGCGCACAACATGACGGTTCCGCAAAAGGTCCGCGGCGCAATAATGGATAGCATCACGGAGTTTGTAGCAACGCCGGATATGAGTGCGCAGGACGCGGCCAATGCGATGGCGGATGCGGCCGAAGCGCAGAAGTGACGCTGCCGATGATGGCCGGGGGCGAAGCTCCCGGCCAGACCTCGCCGGAGCAGCCCGATGTCCACCCATGATCTGATTGTACCAGCCGCAGCTGCCGCGGCCCCTCCGTGGCGCGAGCGCCTGGGCACGATGGTGCCCATTCTGGTGCTGGCGCCGTCGATAGCGGCGAGTTTCATCTATGTTTTCGTCTTCACGCTCTGGACGCTCTACATCTCGCTGTCCAATTCGTCGCTGTTGCCGACCTATGGGTTCGTCGGCCTGGACAATTACGCTTCGCTCTGGGCAAACCGGCGCTGGAACATCGCCTATACCAATCTCTTCCTGTTCAGCGGCTTCTATATCGTTGGCTCGATGGCCGTTGGCCTGCTGCTCGCGATCGCGATCGACCAGCGCGTCCGCGGCGAGGCGGTTTGGCGCACCATCTTTCTCTACCCGTTGGCGGTGTCCTTCATCGTCACCGGTACGGTGTGGAGTTGGCTCTATAATCCTGTCGACGGTATCCAGGCCTTCGTTCGCGGGCTTGGCTGGACCGACTTCAGCTTCGCCCTGACGGCCAACCGCAACACTGCGATCTATGCGGTGATCATAACCGGTATCTGGCAGTCGTCCGGCTTCGCAATGGCACTTTTCCTGGCCGGTCTGCGGTCGGTCGATCCGGATCTCGTCAAAGCCGCGCAAATCGACGGCGCGTCGGTTTTCCGGACCTATCGGAGGGTCATCCTGCCAACCATCGCTCCGATATTCCTGGCGGTGGCGGTCATTCAGATACAATTCGCCATCAAGACCTTCGACCTGGTGGCGGCGTTGACGCGAGGCGGCCCAGGTGTGTCCACCACCTTCCCCGCCATCTATGTCTACGACCTGATGTTCCAGCGCGGCCAAATCGGCGAGGGTGCCGCCGCGGCGATGATGATGCTCGCGGCGGTCGCGGTGGTGCTGGTGCCGTACTCCTTGTGGATCGTCTGGCGCCGGCGGGCGGAGGGCCGCAATGGCTGAAATTGCCCCTAATGCCCGTTTTGATCCGGAAGAAGCCGCTGCCACGCGCCGGCATTTCTGGAGTCGCTTCCTTGTCTATGCCGTGCTGACGCTTTTCGCGGTCGTCTATCTCGTGCCATTGCTGGTGGTGATCTTCAACTCATTGCGCGAGCAGTCGGAGATTGCCCGCAACGGCCTCATCTCCGTACCGCGCAGCTTCCGGTTCGATGCGTGGGCGCAGGCCTGGGGATCCTACTGCGTCAGCGGTACCTGCGAGGGCATGAAGCGCAATTTCTTCAACTCGCTGGCGATGACGATCCCCGCCACCATCATCTCGACCATTCTCGGCGCCATGAACGGCTACATCCTCTCCAAATGGCGCTTCAGGGGTTCCGAACTGATCTTCAATCTGATGCTGCTCGGCGTATTCATGCCCGGCCAGATTTCGTTGATGCCGTGGGCGTTCCTGCTCGGCAAGCTCGGCCTGACCAATTCCACATACGGGCTGGTGTTGATCCACGTCGTCCAGGGCATCTCGTTCACCACCCTGTTCTGCCGCAATTTCTACGTCAGCATACCGGACGACCTGATCAAGGCGGCACGCATCGACGGCGCCGGCTTCTGGCGGATCTTCCGCAAGATCATCCTGCCCCTGTCGCCGCCGATTCTGATTGTCACCGTCATCTGGCAGTTCACCGGCATCTGGAACGAGTATTTGTTCGGCGTCGTCTTCACATCGGGCCAGCAGCAGCCGATTACGGCGGCGTTGGTCGCGCTCACGGCCGGCGGCACGACCGCGCGTGCTTACGATGTGATGAGCGCAGCCGTGCTGATCGGCGCGTTGCCTCCGCTGCTGATCTATCTGTTTGGTGGAAAATACTTCGTGCGCGGCCTCACCCAGGGCGCCATAAAATGAGGCGTCGCCGATGTCCGCGTTGATGATCCGCAACCTTCACAAGAGCTACGGCTCGCTCGAGATTCTTGCCGGCATCGATCTCGAGGCTAAGACCGGAGAATTCGTCGCCCTTGTCGGCCCGTCGGGTTGCGGCAAGTCAACCTTGCTCGCCATGATCGCCGGACTGGAAACCGTCACGTCGGGCGAGATATGGATCGGCGACCGGCTGGTGAACTCGGTGCAACCCAAGGACCGCGATATTGCGATGGTGTTCCAGTCATACGCCCTCTATCCCACCATGACGGTGCGCCAGAACATCACCTTCGGCATGGAGAGCCGCGGCGTGCCAAAAGCGGCGCAGGCGGAAGCTGTCCAGCGGGTTGCCGCACTCCTGCAGATCGAACAGCTGCTTAAACGCAAGCCCGGCCAGCTCTCGGGGGGCCAGCGGCAGCGCGTTGCGATGGGGCGTGCCCTCGTGCGCGACCCGAAGCTGTTTTTGTTCGACGAGCCCTTGTCCAACCTCGACGCCAAGCTGCGCGTCGACATGCGTACCGAAATCAAGAAGCTTCACCATCGCGTCGGCAAGACCACGGTGTATGTCACCCACGATCAGGTCGAGGCGATGACGCTTGCATCCCGCATTGCGGTGATGAACCAGGGCTCGGTACAGCAGTTCGACACGCCGAAGCGGATCTACGACCGGCCGACCAACATGTTCGTTGCCGGTTTCATGGGATCGCCGGCGATGAATTTCATTCCCGCCCGGCTTACGGGCTCGACCAGCATCTCGGTACGCGCCGCTGACGGCAGCGACGCCAGCCTCGCCCTTGCCGCGCCGATGCCCGCCGGTGCGCCACAGGACGTCGTGCTCGGTATCCGGCCGGAACACATCTACCGTTTCACGACCGATCTGAAGTCGCGCAAACCTGCTGTGGCGTCCATGCAGGCGCCGGTCGAATTGGTCGAGCCTACCGGGGCCGAGACGCTTGCCGTGCTCAGGCTGGGTGACCTGGAGATCACCGGCCGTTTCGAGCCGGATGACGCTCCCGTCATGGGCGAGACGATAACGCTAGGCATCGACATGTCGCGTGCCTGTCTGTTCGATCCAACAACCAAGGCGCTTCTGTAGTTTGATGTCCGTACAATTCGCGACTTATCCGAGCTTGACCGATCGGGTCGTGCTGATCTCCGGCGGCGCCTCCGGCATTGGCGCCGATATGGTCCGCGCCTTCGTGGCGAACGGCGCCCGGATAGCCTTTCTCGATGTGCAGGACGAACCAGCGGAGGCGTTGGTGCGCGAGCTCGCTGGTGCCGCCGGGCAGGCTCCGTTATATCTCCATTGCGATGTGACCGACGTCGATGCGCTAAAGGCGTCGGTAGCAGGCGTGCGCGCGCGGCTTGGTCCGGTCGCCGTCCTGGTGAATAACGCAGCCAATGATCAGCGCCATCCCATCGACGCGGTAACGGCCGACTATTGGGACCGCAGCTTCGACGTCAATCTGAGGCATCACTTCTTCGCCGCGCAGGCAGTGCATCCGCATATGAAGGAACTCGGCTTCGGCTCGATCATAAACTTCTCCTCCATTGCCTGGCGGTTCGGAGCGGACCAGATGGTGGCCTATGCCACCGCCAAGGGGGCCGTGGTGGCGCTGACGCGTGCGTTGGCGCGGTCGTTCGGACCGGATAACATCCGCGTCAATGCGATCGAACCCGGCGCCGTCATGACCGAGCGGCAGCGCGAGCTGTGGTTCAAGACGCAGGAGGCAGTCGACCAGACGGTGCAGCGGCAATTGATTCGCCGCGTCCTGCTGGGCGAGGAGATTGCACGCACCGTGCTCTTCCTGGCGGCCGACGACAGCCGCATGATCACCAAACAGTCCATAACCGTCGATGCCGGTCTGCGCTAGTGACGCCTCTCCGCTCTCCATTGGAACCGCCAAGCTGATGTTTCGTCTCGGCCTCAACCCTTACGGACTGACCTACTATCTCGGCCTGCAGGGCCGCGGCACGCCGCGGCACAATCCGGACGGCGTGGGGCTGGAAGGCTTCATCACGCTGGCGCAGGAACTGGGCGCACGCACGCTCGAGATCTACGAACCCTGGTTGACCGACTTGACTGACGCCGAAATCGTCGCCCTGCGCAGGCGTCTTGCCGCGCTGGACATCGTCCCGGTGGTGAGCGGCGGACTTCTAGTGGCAGGTCCGCTGGACAACGCCTTTCGGGCTGCGCGCCTGCTCGAGGCGACGACGATCCGTATCGCACTGACGCCTGTCCTGTGCGGCGACCGCAATGCGTGGGGTCCGAAATGGAGCGAGTTCAACGCAACGATTCGCGCTGCCTTGACGGAATGGGGGCCGCGTGCGGCGGCCGAGGGACGCGTGCTCGGCATCGAGAACCATCAGGACTTCGGCAGCGACGAACTGGTTGCGTTCTGCGAACTCGGCGGGCCGGGTGTCGGCATCACCTACGACACCGGCAACACCTTTCCTGTCGGCGAGGCGCCGCTTGCCTTCACGCGCCGGATCGCGCCCCATGTCCGCCACGTTCACCTCAAGGACTATCGCGTCCAGTTCACGGATGAGGGCTACCGCCTGGTCCGCTGCGCGATCGGCGACGGCGCCGTGCCTTTCGCCGAACTGGCAGCCATCCTTGGCGAGCACCACGACACGCTGACGGCGGTGCTTGAGCCCGGCGCGCTGGAGGCCCGTCACGTTCGCTGTCTCACCGACGACTGGTGGAACGGATATGCGCCGAAGACCGCCCGCGAATTCGCGGCCTGCCTGAGTGCTGCGCGCCTGAACCGCCTTGCGGACGACGCCGACTACCGCACGCCATGGGAGCGCGATGATGACGGTGCGCTCGTTTCGTACGAGCTCGACATGATCCGGCGCAGCGCCGCCAACATGATGAAATTCGATTTCATTGCAATGGAGAAATCAGCATGACTGCCCGAGAACTCAGCGGCCTGACCGCCTTCGTCACCGGCTCGGGACGCGGCCTCGGCCGCGTGATGGCCGACCGCTTGGCCGAACTTGGCGCAAACGTCGCGGTCCACGACCTCGATTGGGCCCGGCCATCTCAATATGGCGAATTCGCGGACCTCGGCGACTCTGCCAGGGGCTTGGAGAAGCATGGGACGCGCATCACCGCGGTCACCGGCAACATCGGCGACAAGCAAGCTGTCGCGGAAATGAAGAGGAAGATCGAGGCGGAGCTCGGCGACGTGCACGTCTTGGTAAACTGCGCCGGCGGCGACATCGGCGCCAAGGGCGTAAAGCCCAATCCCAACAACGCACTGGACATCGACTACGAAGACATCAAGGTTCTAACCGAGAACAACCTCATCGGCACGATGCTGGTCTGCCAGGCGTTCGTTCCGCCGATGGTCAAGCGTGGCTCAGGCTCGGTGATCAACATCGCCTCGGCGGCAGCGCATATCGGATGCTCGCCCGAGGTGGTCTACTCGACGCTCAAGGCGGCTGTCGTCCATTATACGCGCTGCCTCGCCAAGGAACTGATCGACGATGGCGTACGCGTCAATGCGGTGAGCCCCGGCGCCACCAAGACGGCACGGTTCCAGGCGAGCCGCGTGGTCGATCCGCAGCGCATGGATTCGAGCAAGAAATCGCTGAACCGGTATGCGGAGCCTGAAGAGATCGCCGAAGCGGTGGCCTTCCTCGCCGGTCCGCGCGCGCGCTTCATCAACGGGCAGGTAATCCGAGTCGATGGCGGTTTCACGATCTTTCCAGGTTAGGCCGCGACCATTGCCGGTTTCGGATGAGTATTTGATTGTGCCGTGACCCGATAAAGCTGTTATCGTGCCCTCGCATCGGGGGCGAAGCCATGCAGATCGCGGGGATGGGTTCAGGCAGCATCGGCCGCTGTTTGGCGGTTGTCCGCTGGCCAAGGCGTTACGCTGATGGCGTTGGTGCCGCCTCGAACCGCTGCTCCGGCGCTAGCACCCGGATCCGCGGCAAATGACGGATGACGCCAACATCCTTGATGCGGTGGTGGTCGGGGCCGGTTGGGCCGGCCTGGGCGTCAGCTATTCGCTGGCACGGCAAGGCTTGCGCCATGCCGTACTGGAGCGAGGCCGCATCGGAGAGACCTGGCGCACGCAGCGGTGGGATTCTTTCCGGATGAATACCCCAAACGTTCAGACCGTCATGCCAGGCGACTTCTATGACGGTTCAGATCCGTTCGGTGCCCTGACGCGCGACCAGTTCGTCGCCCTGCTTGAGGATTTCGCCAGGCGAAACGAACTACCGGTCGAACCGGACACTGTTGTGACCGAGCTCTCCGGTGGGAACGGGAATGGCGTCTATCGGTTGACCACCTCGCGCGGCACAGTTTTGGCACGCAACGTGGTGATCGCAAGCGGCGACTTGAATCGTCCGGTGCGCCCAGTGTTCGCCGCTGCCTTGCCGCCAGGCCTGCGCCAGTTCGATGCTTCTGATTACCGCAGCACCGCCGATCTTCCGGCTGGAGCGGTGCTGGTGGTCGGAAGCGGCCAGTCTGGTGTCCAGATCGCGGAGGACCTGGCAGAAGCAGGCCGAACAGTCTTCCTTGCCACCAGCCGCGTCGGGCGGCTCTCGCGGCGCTACCGAGGTCGCGACATCATGATCTGGCTCGTCGAAAGCGGGTTTCTCGACGTACGTCGAGACGAGATCATTCGACTTGCGGGGCGCATTCCACCTCGTGGTCTGCTTGGCGTGGAACACACGATAAGCCTGCAAGCGCTCGGCGCCCGAGGCATCGTGCTGCTAGGGCGGCTCGCGGGCGTCGAGGGCGACGGCCGTCTGTCGTCCGCCGAGGATCTCGAAGAGCATATTCGTTTTGCGGACGAAGCTTCCGCCAACGTTAAACGCTATATCGACGAATACATCAGCCGCTCTGGAATCGATGCTCCCGTGTCGGAGCCGGATCCAGCGGATACTGTCACAGCGCATCGGCCGGACCCGGCTATCGTTTCGCTTGACCTCGCCGGGTCCGGCATCACGACCGTGGTGTGGTGCACCGGCTTCAAGGGCGATTTCAGTTGGGTGAGGCTTTCCGGTCTGCTCGACCCGGAAGGACAGCCTGTTCACGAGGATGGCGTGGCCGCCCTGCCAGGCATTTACTTCGCTGGGTTGGACTTCGCCTCCACACGCAAGTCAGGCACAATATTGGCAGTCACCGAGGAGGCGCCCCGCCTTGTCGAACACATCGTGCGGCGTTCGTGACGACCTGGACACCGTCGGCGGGTTTCTAAACCCAAGGCCATTGATGACGACTAAGTCTCAGCTTGACAAAAACTGCGGTATAGCGGGTATATTAATCGAATAATATGACGCCATCCATTGTGAGGAAGGCGGGTGGCAAACCAGGGAGGAGACCAAGATGAGCCGCTACAAGTCAGTCGGATTCCTGCACGGCATGGTTTTGGGCGTGGCCCTGACGACCGCGACTGCGGCCCATGCCGAGACCTTGACGCTCTATTGGAACGCCGGCCACGCCTATCAAGCTTATGCCGATGCAATAGCGAAGTTCGAGGCCGATCATACCGGATGGTCGGTGCAGTGGGAGAAATTCCAGTGGCCGGATATGCGCACCAAGCTGGTGGCGGATTTTGCGGCGAAGAACGCGCCCGATCTCGTCGCCGAACCCGGCGGCTGGGTGCAGGAATTTGGCCAGCGGAATCTGCTGCGGCCGCTGAACGACTTCATCCAACAAGACGGCAAGGCGATCGGCTATCCCGACGACTGGCAAGCCTATTCCGTCGAGCGCAACAAACTCGGCGACAAGTACTATGGCGTCCAGATCCACCTCACCTGCGCCACCCTCGTGTACAACGTCGATATGCTTAAGCAGGCGGGCTTCGACGCGCCGCCTGCGACCTGGGAGGAGTTCCTGAAGGTTGCCAAGGCGACGACGACCGGCGCCCGCTTCGGCTTCGCTCCCAACCCCAGCATCGGATATTATTCGTCGTGGCTACTGCAGAACGGCGTAAGCTATTACGATCCCAAGACAAACAAGGTCAATCTCGACAGTCCTGAGGCGATCGAAGCGATCCAGTTCCTCGCCGACCTGATCCACAAGGAAAAAGCAGCGACCAAGCCGGCGGCGGGTGCTGACTATGAGGGTCCGCAAAAGCTGTTCACGGCCAACCGGGTCGCAATGATCATAACCGGTCCGTGGGACGTGAAGCCGATCCGCTCGGGCAACCCGAAGCTCAACTGGGCGGTTGCGCCATCACTCAAGCACAAGGTGCAGGCGACGTTCGCGGGCGGCGTCAGCGTGATGATCCCTAAGGACGCCAAGCACCCGAAGGAGGCCTGGGAGTTGTTGAAGCGGCTCGTCGCGCTCGACACGGAACTAGCGGCTACCAAGGAAGCGGGCATGACGATGCCGCGCAAATCCTGGGCCGAAAACGCCGAGGTTCAGGCCGATCCGGTCATCGGCAGCTTCAGCAAATGCCTGCCTTACGCGCAAGACGTCACCGCCGAGCTGCGCCTCACCGGCAAGCACGCGCGAATCGAGAAGCTTCTGCAAAGTGCGCTCGAGGATATCATCTACAATCAGAAGCCAGCAGCCGAGATCATGCCGAAATTCGCGGCCGAGGCCAACGTCATCCTGGCCAACAACTAGGCCGATGTTTATCAGCGGCAGCACCGATACGGCCGATACGGACATTCGCGTCGGCGCGATGCCGACCCGGCGAGCTGCCCGCTTCAGCCGGCGCACCAGACAAACGCTTCTCGCTTACCTGCTGCTGTCGCCAGCAATCCTCTATTTCTCGGTCTATCTCTTCTATCCGATAGGACTGGAGTTTTGGGCGAGCCTGTACAGCGGCCAGCCGCTGATCGGCGAGAGCCGATTCGCCGGACTGGACAACTACGTTGCTGCCCTCGGCGACGCGCGCGTTCGGCAGTCGCTCTTCGTGACGCTGGCCTTCGCGATAGGCGTCACCGCGGCCAGCATCGCCATTGGCCTCGGACTGGCGGTCGTGCTCAACCGGCCGATCCCGGGGCGCACTCTGATCCGCGCAATCATCTTCTTTCCCTACATCACCTCCTTCGTGATCGTCGCGTTGATGTGGCAGGCAATTCTCGATCCCTACACTGGCATCTTGAACAGCTTCCTTGCCGAGCTTGGGCTGCCGACCCAGAATTGGCTCGGCGACACCTCGACCGCGCTGCCGACCCTCATCGCCATCACGGTCTGGAAGGATGTCGGCTATGCCATGCTGATCTACCTCTCCGCGTTGCAGTCGATCCCGTCCGACTTCTATGATGCCGCATCCATCGACGGCGCCACGCCGACGCAGCAATTCCGCTATCTGACCTGGCCGTTGTTGACGCCGACCACACTGTTCATCGCGGTCGTCAGCACGATCAGCCAGCTGCAAGAGCTGGCGCCGGCCTACCTGATAACCAAGGGCGGACCGGCCGACGCGACGCGGTTCTTCAGCCTGCACGTGTTCGAGGCAGCCTTCTTCGAGCTCAACATCGGCTACGCCTCGGCGCTGTCTTTCCTGATGTTCCTGCTGATCCTGGCCATCACCTTCGTTCAGTTCCGGCTGCTCAACCGCGAAACCACCTATTGAGGTTGGCATGACATTCGCAAAAACGCTCCCGTCCTACCTACTGCTGCTCTTCTGCGTGGCGCTGTCGATCTTTCCGTTCCTCTACATGCTTTCGCTGTCGCTGCAGAGCGATGCCGACGTCTTCAGCGGCATTCCGATTCTGATCCCCGAGACGTGGCAATTCACGAATTACATCGACATCTGGCAGAAGGCGCCGTTCGCGCGTTTCACGCTCAACAGCTTCATCATCGCCGGCGGGATTACCTTCCTCCATCTGATCTTCGATCCGTTGATCGGCTACGTCTTCGCGAAGATGGAATTCGCCGGTAAGCGCGTCATGTTTGTCGCGGTGCTGTCGACGCTGATGATCCCATTCTTCATCCGCATGATCCCGCTCTATGTGCTCACCGCGCGGATGGGATGGCTCAACACCTATCAGGGCCTTATCCTTCCATTCGCCATGAGCGCCTACGGAATCTTCCTGATGCGGCAGTTCATCCGTCCGATTCCCGACGAGTTGCTTGACGCTGCACGGATGGACGGCTGCTCGGAACTCGGCCTTTACTGGCGCATCGTGCTGCCGCAGGTCCGGCCGGCACTGGCGACGCTGGCCCTCCTCACCTTCGTGTTCCAGTGGAACGAATTCCTCTGGCCGCTGGTCGCCGTCAACACCACCGAAATGCGGCCGATCACGACGGGACTGACGCTTTTCAACCAGGAATTCTTCACCCAGTGGAACCTGACGGCGACGGGCGGGATCATTCTCTTCATCCCGAGCCTGCTGCTGTTCCTCTTCACGCAGCGCTACTTCGTCCGCAGCGTGATGCTGGCAGGCATGAAATGACCATTCGGAGTTATTGCACCCTATGACGTCCCGCCGACCGAACGTGATCGTCTTCTTCACCGACCAGCAGCGTTGGGACACCGTTGGCGTCCATGGCAATCCGCTCCAGCTTACGCCAAATTTCGACCGCCTCGCCGGGACCGGCACGTTCGTGGCGAATTCGTTTACCTGCCAGCCCGTTTGCGGCCCCGCCCGCTCCGTCTTTCAGACGGGGCGGTACCCGACTACGACCGGCTGCTACCGTAACGATATCCCACTGCCTAAGAGCGAGCGCACGCTCGCGCATCATTTCGTCGCGGCAGGTTATGACACCGCCTACATCGGCAAGTGGCACCTGGGGTCCGCCGAGCCGGTCACCCAGGAAGAACGCGGCGGCTATCGCTACTGGCTGGCCTCCAACATCCTGGAGTTCACTTCCGGCCCCTTCGACACCGTCGTCCACGACAATGACGGCAAGGCGGTGAAGCTGCCGGGATACCGCGTCGATGCCCTAACCGACGCTGCAATCCGCTATGTCGCATCGAGGGAAGACGAGCCGTTCTTTCTATTCCTGTCCTTCCTCGAGCCGCATCACCAGAACCAGACGGACAACTACCCTGCCCCGCTCGGATACGAGGACAGGATCCGCAAGAAGCTCGCCATTCCCGGCGATCTCGCCGCACTTGGCGGCACGACAGCGGAACATTTCCCCGGCTATCTGGGCATGGTCGCACGCCTCGACGAGGCGTTTGGACGGCTGATCGAGGCGCTCTACAGCCTTGGCCGGCTTGACGACACGATCATCCTCTTCACCTCCGACCACGGATGTCACTTCAAGACCCGCAACAACGAATACAAGCGTTCCTGTCATGAGGCGTCGATCCGCGTGCCGACGCTATTCCACGGCCCCGGCTTCCAGCGCATCGGCACATATGAAGGCCTGGTCAGCCTCGTCGATCTCGCGCCGACCCTGCTCGCCGCGGCCGGCCTGAAAGTGCCCAATTCGATGCAGGGCGTCTCGCTGCTCGACGCGCTGCAGGGCGAACGGCCGCCGCGCGACGAGATATTCATTCAAATCAGCGAGCACCATGTCGGCCGCGCCTTGCGCACCAGACGGTGGAAATATGAGGTCGAGGCACCGGGAAAAGACGGCTGGCGGGATTCCGGCAGCGATTTCTATATCGAGGCGAGGCTCTACGACCTCGATGGCGATCCGAACGAGCTAACCAATCTCATAGCTTCGCCCGATCACGCAGAGACGCGTGCATGGCTGCGAGGCCGCATCGTTGCCCTGATGGAGGAGGCCGGCGAGGCAAGGCCCGAGATCCTTGCCGCCGGACATGGAAGCTGGAATGAAATCCGGCTGAGCGACAGCTGATCATGTCACGTCGCGCAGCGGATCCAACAATGCACGAGAGAAGTTCCGATCGCAGAAAGGCGCCGACCATGGCCGATGTCGCCCGGCGCGCCAATGTATCGACCGCTGCCGTGTCGTACCTGCTCAGCGGCGACAGCACGCGCCTGAAGTTCGTCGGCAAGGAGGCGCGGCAGCGCATCCTCGAGGCCGTCGCTGAGCTCAACTACGTGCAAAACCGCACCGCGCGGCAGCTGCGCCGCCAGCAGGCCGAGCGAATCTGCCTTGTACTGCCTCGTCTCGGCGTGCCGTTCAGCGACCGGATAGCGCAGGATATCCAATCTGCAGCGGCGCTGAGGGGATTTTCGACAATTATCACCGCGGGAGACACCTTCGAGCGAACCGACCGGATCGTGAGGGAAATCGAGAGCGGGCTGGCAGACGGCATTATCGCCGACTGGCAGCATCTCTCCGAGCCCGAGGTGATGCTCTTGGCCGCGCGCCTGGCGGCCGCGGGCCGGCCAGCGGTGATCTTCCATCCGACCATCGAGCCTGCAGGCTTCTCGGTTGTGCGCCAGCATACCGGCAGGGCCGTCTTCGAGGGACTCGACTACCTCTACCGAACCGGCCATCGCTGCATCGCCTATATGGTGCATGAGCAAGCGGTGGACGGGAGCCGTCTCGCCGCCTATCGCAGCTTCCTGCAAGCACGCGGCCTTCCGCTGCGAGACAACCTGGTGATCGGCGGTGCAGAGGGGCGCAAAGCTGCGTTTGCCAATGCTACGGCGCTGGCCGCCCGCAAGGATCGGCCGACCGCGCTTTTCGTCGAATCCGATCTTGCTGCCGTGACCGCCCTGCACGCATTCGAGGAGGCCGGCCTCTCCGTGCCCGGCGACATTGCAGTCATCGGCTGCGGCAATATCGACGAGGGCGAATTCAGTCATCCGGCATTGACGACAATCGGCCCCGAAACTGCCCACTACGACCATCTTGCCGATCATCTGATCTCATTGATCTCGGCAACGCCGGGCGCAATACCTACCCTTTTCAGCGTTTCGTGGCAGTTGGTCCGTCGCGCGTCCGCATGAGCAGGATCGCCGCTATTTGACGCCCACGCTTTCAGGCCAGAGGACCTGGATTTCCTTTGGCAGCGCATCCCGCACCTTTGCCGACTGGCCAAGGTCGATATGCCGTGCAAGCACACGCAGCACTGAGCGTGCCGCATCCTCGGGATCGACAGGGCGGGTCGATTTCAATTCATCGGCGATGTGTTGCAGGAACTTGTCGAGCGAGCGTGTCTTGTCGGGCATGTCGGCGGGCCGATAGCGATCATAGTAGGCGCCGCGCACGAGCAGCGGCAGTTCCGCTCCCAATTTGGCCGCCAGTCCGATCTGCAGCCTGTCGCGAAGGGTTCGCAGAACGGCGCCCAATGTATGCCAGGCGACGTGTCGATCCGGACCAAGATCCGCCATGATCTCGTCAAGCCAGATGTTTGTTATTTGCAGCGTTTTGTCAAAAGCGTCCAAGCCGGTTGCGCTCATCGTCGCCTCCTCGAAAGGTTCTGCGGGCGAAACGGCGACCGGAGATTATTGTTTCGTGGTCCTGTGAAAATCGTCCTGGCAAAGCGGCGGAAACCGGTTCGGTCGGAGAGCCTGTCGGCGTCAGGTCTGCTCGACCTCTGCATCTGCTGGATTTCGGCGATCTGTCGGAAGCGGCCGTTTTCCACCCCGTTGAGTGCAGTCACAGCGGCCAGATTGTCGCCCTTTTCATCCCACCGCACCGGCTCGCGATAGGCGTTTCCCCTGAAACGGATATCGCGCACCGCCGCCAGAACGTCGCGCCGGCTCGGATATCCCTTGGATACAGTGCTGGCGTCTTTGATCGCGGCAAGGAGAAGGCAGGCCGAATCGTAGGCATTCACGGCATAATTGCGCTTCGGCTTCGCCGTCCGACGATCTCGCCAGCTTCGGCGAGCGTCGCTTCCAAGCAATCCCTTCGCGCGTCAACGACGCCCGTTCAACCTTCCCACAGTTGTATTCGGCGCCCTGCGTTCCGATCATTAAAGTCGTCTTTGCTGATCCGAAAGGTGGTTGTCCTCCGTCTAACTGAGCTTGCGCTCATCGGTTCCGAACGCCGTCAGCAATGAGACCAGTCCTCACGTTGCCCGAGCCCGGGTATCTCTTGACTGACTGAGCGGCCCGCGCCGACAATGGCATTGGGAAGATGGCGGGATGGCGCCCACGGTGTTCGGCACCACTTGGCGATCAAGCTGCGAAAGGGCTGTCATGGATTGGAAGCTGGAACTGGTCCCGGTCCCCGTATCGGACGTCGATAGAGCAATTGCCTTTTATGTTGGGAAGGTCGGCTTTCATCTCGATCACGACCACACCGTAAGCGACGAGATACGTTTCGTGCAATTGACGCCGCCCGGTTCGGCCTGTTCGATTGCCATGGGCAAGGGCCTCGTCGACAGCCCCCCGGGATCCATAAGGGGCCTGCAACTGGTCGTGCCCGATGTCGATGAGGCACACCGGTACCTGGCCGCTCAAGGTATCGAGGTCAGCGATATCAAGGATTTTCCCTGGGGCAGATTTGTCTTCTTTGAGGATCCCGACGGCAACACCTGGTCTGTCCAGCAACTTCCACCTCGCAGCTGAGGTGGCGCGCTGCGGCACGGTCGTGCCCCGACACAGATAGCGCGGGATGCACGGTTCAATTCGAACGCATCCCGGCCTAACGCCTCTTCTCGTCGAAGGCGGCATTCCAATTGTGATAAGGCGCGCGATAGGTGGGGATGCGGTCCTCGACATCGGCAAGCGCTTCGAACGGTTTGTGCGGTTCGGCCTGATACCAGAAGGCGACCGACGAAATGTCGTCCGAGCGGCGATTGGCGTGACCGTGCTCGATGGTCACCCGGATGCGTTTGTGGAAGATGACCGGGTCCTCTATGTGCCAGCGATAGAGCGTAACCGGCTCGGTCCAGTTCGGCCCGCCGGCGGCGATGATGCCGTGATAGGGCGCGCTGTAGTCCTGTGTCGGGCACCATGCCGTATTGAAATAATCTTCCGTGCCGGTGCCGTGCAGCGTCGGCGGCCAGGCATCGTTGGCGCCGGGGCCGGTCTCGCCGCGATCGTCGATCAGTTCGGCCTTCGGTCCGATGCGCGGATCGGGCTTGCGCACTGTATCCGGCACGGAAATGCCCGGCTCGCCATCGACGAAGATCATGTCGTCGCCCTCGCCATACCAGTCCCATAGTGCGGAACGCCGCCGCGAATAGACGGAATAGAGCACGCCGACATAGTGGCCATGACCTTCCGCCTCCAGGATGGTGTAGTTGCCGTTCCCGTCGGTGTTTTCCCCGCCAAACAGGACCTGCTCGTTGGCCAGCCCCGTCTCGTCTATGCCATCAGGTCGCTGCTGCCTGTATTGGGCGTGGAAGCGGCCCAGGCCTTCCTCGAGTTCCTCATGCAGTTCGAGATCGACATAGTAATAGAGAAGCAGGTCGTCCTCAGCCTCATTGGTGACGGTGAAGCGCATGTGGCTGGCAAACGGCATCGGAAAGTAGCAGTTGAAGGCCTTGCCATCCTCTGGACTTGCCTGCACCGGCAGGCTGGCAAAATTGCGCGTGCGGGCGTGGCCCATGCCGAAGAAATCGCCGATCGGCGTTTCGATGCTCGGATATTCCTCGCCATCCCAGTAAGCGCGCAGCACGATCTTGCGCAGGAAGTCCTCACTCTTGCAGGCGAGCGTCGCCCAGATATGCGTGACGATGCCGGCACCGTCATGCTCGGCAATCACCACCGTCTGGCCGGGTTCAATATGCAGCCGGTCGTCATTGCCGCCGGTGCGGTCGTAGCTTGAGAACCGGCGGGTTTTGGCGTCGCGCAATTTGGCGAGCCCGCGAAGCGGCGACAGGCCGGCATTATCCATGTGTTTCTCCTCTTGCTTCAGCGGTTATTTCAGGCCGTTTGTCTTGATGGATTCCATGATCTGGCGCTGGAAGATCACGAAGAGGACCAGCATCGGCACGGCGACGATGGTCGAGGCGGCCATGACGTAATTCCAGGCGGCGGCGTACTGGCTCTTGAAATTTGCTATCGCAACCTGCACCACCCAGAGATCGAGGTCGGAGGTGATCGTCAGCGGCCACAGGAAAGCGTTCCAGTTGGCGAGGAAGAACAGGATCGCCAGCGCCGACAGGATCGGCCGGCTGAGCGGCAGGATGATGCTCCAATAGATGCGCCAGTAGCCGGCGCCGTCCATGATCGCGGCTTCTTCCAACTCCCTGGGCAGCGACAGGTAGTATTGCCTGAGCAGAAAGATGCCGAACGCGTTGAAGATCGCCGGAATGATCAGCCCGGCATAGCTGTCCAGCATATGCAGCGTCCGCGTCAAAATGAACAGCGGCACGATGATTACCGGCAGCGACACCAGGAAGGTCGAGAACATGGCGAGGAACAGAATGTCGCGGCCCGGAAAACGCAGCCGTGCGAGCGAATAGCCGGCCATCGAATGGAAGAACAGCGCAGCGACGGTTACTGTGGCCGACACAAAGAACGAATTGAAGAGATAGCGCAGGAACGGCACCTCGGTCAGTACGTAGAGGAAATTGCCGAGCGTCGGCCGTTCCGGAATGAGGCTCGGCGTGAAGACGTCGCTCGCCGGCTTGAGCGAGATGACCAGCATCCAGACAAGCGGGAATACCGTCATCAGGCCAAGTGCGGCGGTTGCCAGCATCCAGGCAAGTCTCGCCGCCCGTATCTGCGAACGGCCGGAAGGAGTTCGGCCGTCAGTCATGCTCGAAGCGTCCGCCGCGCGTCAGCACGAAGAAGAAGACCGTGACCAGCATCAGCGCCAGCACCAGCAGCGATGCCATTGCCGATGCATAGCCGAACGCGCCGAACTGGAATGCCTGCTTGTAGATGTAGATGATCAGCACCGAGGTCGAATTGACCGGACCGCCTTTGGTCATCACATAGATCAGGTCGAAGACCTGGCCGCCGGCGACAGCCGCGACGAGCGAGACCAGGAGGACGAAGAAGCTGGTCGGCTTGAGCAAGGGCAAAGTAATGTACCAGAAGCTTGTCACCGGCCCGGCACCGTCGATCTTTGCGGCTTCGTAGTACTCTGCCGGGATGTCCTGGAGCCCGCCGAGGAAGATCAGCATGTAGAAACCCATCAGGAACCAGACGCTGACCAGCACCAGCGTGAACAGCGCCAGATTTGGATCGCCGAGCAGCGAAATTCCGCCGAGGCCGACGAGCGGCGCCAGCCGGCTGACGATGCCGACCTTTTCGACCAGCATGAGCTGCCACACGAGCGCCACCACGACCAGGCTGACCATCTGCGGCGCAAAGAACATCGAGCGCATGACCGCGTTGAAGCGGTTGGTCTTCTGCACCAGAAGCGCCAGTCCCAGTCCGGCGACGTAGAGCGCCGGCACCAGCATGACGGCATAAGCTACCGTCACCTTCACGGACGACCAGAACAGCGGGTCGCCCCACATGCGCCTGTAATTGCCGAACCCGACGAACCTGTAGCCGCCGAAGCCGTTGACCTCGAAGAACCCGACTACGAGCGACAGCAGCATCGGCACGCCGACGAACACCAGCAGGCCAAGCGCATCGGGCAGGACGAACAGCCATGCGGCGCAGCGCTCCCTTTGCTTGGCGGTGAGGCCGCGGGCGGAATTCGCGCCCGCGGCTGGCGGTTTCATCTGATCCATGCTGGAAAGGGCCTAAAGGATCGGCGCGCCGGAATAGGAAGCGAGGAACGCATCGAGTTGCTGACTGGCCGTCGTCGCCGCCTGCTGGGCATCGACCCCGCCAAGCTGTGCCGACTGGATGGCGTCGGAGATGATCTTGTAGGCCTCCGGCGGAACCCGCGGCTCGGCGCGCGTCCCCGGATGGATCTCCTTGGCGAAGGTGCCGAACTTGCCGGTGCTGAAGACATCGGCGCCGGCCTTCAGCGCGCTGTTGCGCGGCGGCATGTCGCTCTTGGCGACAGTGCACCAGTTGACGACCCGGTCGATCGAGGCCTGGTCCATTGAGGCTAGCGCCCAGGCGCAGAACTGGGCGGAGGCATCTGGGTTCTTGCCTCCGGCATTGGCGACAAAGGCCCAGCCACCGCCGACGGTGACGTATTTGCCATTGGCCGGTGTCGGCAATTTGAAGATGCCGTAGGGCACGTCCTTGGCGTTGTTGTCCATCGCCGAAATGCCCCAGATGCCGCAGTTCTGCATGGCGCACAGCCCTGCCCCGAGATTGGCGACTATGTCGAAGCCGCCGCCGACCACCTGACGCGGCGCCACGCCGGTATTGATGGCATCCTGCCAGAGTTTCAGCGCCTGGACGGTGGCCGGCGAATCGAAGGCGCTCTTGCCGTCCTTGCCCTGGAATTCGCCGCCGCCCTGCCACAGGAACGGATACCAGGTGAAGTTCTGGTAATAGCCGGGAGTCGTTTCGAACAGCACGCCGTAGCGACTGGGCGTCGTCAGCTTTTTGGCGACCGCCAACAGCTCGTCCCAGGTCTTCGGCACGTCGTTCTCGTTGAGCTTTGCATCCTCGAACGCTTTGACCGAATAGTAGAAGGCCATCGGCTCGACTTCCATCGGCACACCGTAGATCTTGCCGTCCACCATGCGGTTGGCGATGACGCTTTCCGGGAAATCGGCTTTGGCGGCATCCTCGATATGCGGCGTCAGGTCGGCAAGCACGCCGCCATTGTAATAACGCAGGAAATCGCCGGGGCTGATGAGGAAGATGTCAGGGCCCTCGCCCGACGCGAAGGCCGTTGCCAGCTTGGAACCGGAGATGTATTCGCTGTTGACGACATATTCGAGCTCGACCTTCTGGTCGTGGCCGTCGTTCCAGTCGGCCACCAGCTTTTCGAACCACTGGACCTGCGGCTTCACGTCTCCGCCAGGCGCATAGAACTGCCAGAATTTCAGCGGCGCTTCCTGAGCGCGCACGGCCATCCTGTTGATGAACGGGAAGCCTGTGAGGCCGGCGGCAGCGAAAGTGGCGCCGCCCTGGATCAGCCGACGACGGTTCAGGCTGGCCAATGGCCGGTCGCGGGTCGTTTTGTCAGTCATCAATTCCTCCCTTGGATGTTGTTCGGTCGAACGTTGGCGAAGGGACCTCCGTTCCCTTTGCCGGCATCTGGCGTCACGCGCTGTCGAATGGGCTCAACGCGCATGGGATCACTTCGGTGCGCGGCGCGCTCTCGACTTTGCCACCCAGCCGTTCGAGCAGCATTTCCGTGGCGCGCTTGGCAAGCATTGTCGGACTGTTGCCGACACGGGTCAGCTTCGGCCTGACATATTCCAGTTGAGGCAGGTCATCGAAGACTGCGATGGCGATATCCTGAGGGATATTGATCCCATGGTCGTAGAATTCGGTCAGCGCACCGGAGGCCATCAGATAATTGGCGAAGAACATCGCCGACGGCAGGTTTCCGCCGTGCTTCTCCCTGAGCCAGGTGACCGCTTCCCGCCCTGACGGGGCAAGATAGCTTCCCTCGAACCGCAGATCGGCGGAGATTGGCACGCCATTGTCGGCGAGCCCTTTTTCGAAGCCGGCAGCACGCGCCATCGCCTCCTTGAAAAAGGATGGCCCGGTGACATGGGCGACGCGGCGATGGCCCCTCTTCGCCAGATACTCGCCCATCAGATAGCCGCCGCCGAAATCGTCCAGCTGGACGCTGTCGACAGCATGGTTCGGCAGATGGCCGATGAAGACGGCGGGCAGATCGAGGCTGAGCAGTTCGCTGTGCATGCCGTGCAGCGCGAAGTCGGCAACGATGACGCCGTCGACCCGCTTGCGCCCTATCTGGCGCAAATACTCGCGGCCGTGATCCTGTGAATGTCCGCCCGGCACGTCGGTGTTGAAGATCAGCATGTCGAGGCCGACCACTTCGAGCGTCGACTGCGCCGTTTTCACCAGCTCCGGATAGAACGGGTTGCGGATGTCCGGGATCAGCATCGCGACGATGTTGGTGCGGCCGGTGCGCAGACTTTGCGCCTGCGGGTTCGGCGTGTAGCCGAGTTCGTCGATCGCCGCTTGTACGCGTTCACGCAGCGATTTCGATACCCGGTCCGCATGGTTGATGACATGCGACACGGTCGTGCGCGACACGCCCGCTCGCGTGGCAACTTTGGAAATCGTGCTCATGATGACAGGTTATGAGCACATGAATGCATTTGCAAATCGATTTTACCGATGTCTCGCAAATTAGGGCCATCAGGCGGATTGCGCAAAATGCCAAAAGAAAAGGCCGGACTGTTAAGCCCGGCCAAGTGTGAAGGTCTATAACCTCCAGAGGGGAACGCGCCGGACGCAATGGGAGGAGACATCCGACGCAATTCGCATATGGGTCTGTATTGGTGCAGTTTCAACGATGCGGCAGTAGACCAACGGCGTTGCTGCCATAGAGCCAGAAACGCAAAGCATTCGAAGGGGGCGGTGGATCGCAGCTGCCAGTTGGACACAAAGGTCGCCGAATGCAGGGTGGCTCCTGGCATAGGGACTTCAGTCTGTAGGCCTATCGACCAAGGACCCGCACAGCCAAACTTTGGTCCGAGGCTGCTATCGCAAAAGCCCGAAATGCGAGAGTTTCAGGAACTGAGTTCCGAGGAGCCCCGTTGCGATGCCGACTGTTACAGGAGGCCGCCATGGACCCGAGCATTCACCAGGCACGTTGGCTGCTTTTTCCGTTATTTGGCCTGTGTTTCGGGATCGCGGCCATTGGATTTATTGTTGGCTGACAGTGGGAACTCGGCGCTATCGCGGAGAGACGCAACCACGGGAAGGCAAAAGACTTGCGCAGTAAATAGTCCCTTCCTGCGCTAGCGAGACCCACCAGTTACCATCGTGGGACTGGTGGGCCTTGACGTTCCGGACGCAAACCATTGTTTTAAGCATCACACGAATTCGAACAGGAGGCAGTACGACAAAGCCGTATGATTAAGGGGAGTTCCGACATGCGACTGACAAGTTCATTGATGACGACCCGGAAACGAAGGACCGGATCTTCACGAGGACGTCATGTCGGCATTTCTGTAGTCGTCTTGACCTTCATTCTCGTCGTGAGCCCCTATCGCGTCGTGGTCGATGGATCATCGCAGCCGCTCGGCCCGCAGGCTGCCTGGGCCAAAGATGGCGGGAACGGCAATGGCGGGAACGGGAAGGGGAATGGGAACGGCAATTCGGGCAATTCGGGTGGAAACTCCGGCAATTCGAACTCGAACGCTGGTGCCGGCAAGGGCAAAGCAAAGTCGCAGGACGACAATCTCCCTGATCCCGCCCCTGCGGTAAACCCCGATAGCAAGCCAAAACTCTTTGTCAACGCATCCACAGGAGACCGGGTCGAGGTGAGCGGCCCGAGCATTGGCGTGGTGCATTCGAACGGACTCAGTGAGCGCATCGACAGCGACCAATATGAAATGCGGGATGCCGAGGGCCGCATCATCATTCGGCGCCTGGCGACGCGTTCCGATCGGGACAGGTTGCTTGGAATGATCAACTGAGGCCCAGTTCACATGGCCGCGCAGTGCGGCAATTTCGGCTCAAGCATGATCGCGAACAGGCGGATGGCGGCGCTCAGTCGCGTCGCGCAAGGTCATGGCGGCTTCGGTCCTGTTGCTGACGTTGAGCTTGGCCAGGATTCGCGTCATGTGGTGCTTTATCGTCTTTTCATGCAGGTTCAGCCGAAGCCCGATCCGCTTGTTGCTCAGTCCCGCGGCAACCAGCGTCAGGATCTCCCTTTCGCGGCTGGTGAGGTCGGCAAGTCCTTCAGCTTTCGCCGGCTCTTTTGATTGAGCCGAGAGATCGGCCAACAGGCGCGCCGACAATTGTGGACAGACATATCGTTCGCCCGACGCTACCGTGCGCAGGATCGCAGCCAACGTCCTCGACCCGACCCCCTTCAGAACATAGCCCCTTGCCCCGCTCTGCAACGCGGTCATCACGTGCTGGTTTTCTTCCGAAACGGTCAGCATCACAATTTTCAGTGCCGGATGCCGCTCAAGGGCCGGTCCGATCACGCCAAGGCCACCTCCAGGAACCGAGATGTCCATCAGCAGAATGTCGGGCCGCTGGTCTTCGATTATCCGCAGGGCATCGTCTCTGCTGCTTCCTTCACCGACGATCTCGAACCCGCCGATCTGATCGAGCGTGCGCACAACGCCTTCCCTGAACAGCGGGTGGTCGTCGACGATGGCGAGCTTGATGGCTACTGTCATGTCTGCCCCATTTCAACGATGTTGAGGCCCATTCTTACGACTGTGCCACTCTGTGAGGAAGTCACGGTAAACTGACCCCCGAGGCTTTCCACCCGCTCGCGCAGCCCAACGAGTCCCAGCCTCTCGGGACGCACGATTTGCGGGTCAAAGCCAGCGCCGGCGTCGGCCACTTCGATACAAACGCGCTCGCCGTCGAAATGTTTCTCGACCGACTGACCTTCACCTCCGGCATGACGGAATCCATTGTTCAGCGCCTCCTGGACGAAGCGGAAGATGCAGATCTTGGCCGCCGGCGACAACGGCGCATGGCCGCCGGTCATCGATAATCTCACTTTGACGCCGGTTCGTTCTTCGTGCGCCTGTACGGCTAGCTGGAGAATTTCACCCAGTTCGGCATGCTCGATATGCGGCAGGACAAGGCCCTTGCTGATGCTCCTGATCTCGCGCATGGCATCGTCCAGATGTGCTTTGATGGCCAGCAATTCCTGTGCACGCTTCGATTGCGGCGTAGCGGGATCGGCAATGACGGGGCTGTCGATCCCCAGCGCCGCGAGAGCAACCAATTGCGCGGGGCCATCGTGCAAGTCCGCACCGATGCGCCTGAGATAGCGTTCGTTAAGTGCGGTGGCACGCTGCGAGGCACGCTGCACCCGCAGCCTCAACAGTCTGTTTTGCGCAAGCAGATCGGAAAGCTCGGCAATGCGCTGCTTCAACGAGCGGCTCTGCGAACTGATCATGCGGCTGCCACGGAACACGATTGCCGACAGCCCGAGAAAGAAGGCCGCTGTGACGGCGGCAACGTCCAGCCAGGTTCGAATGAGCGCCTGATGCAGGTTTCTTTCAAAATCAGTGGCGACCTCGTAGAATTCCGAAACGGCCACCACTTCCCCCGACCATGGCTGCAGCACCGGATTGTAGATCTCGAGGAGATGCAAGCCGCTGGCTCTTTCGGCCTCGCTGTCCGGATCGTCGAGCTTGTCGAACTCCGAAACCATTTGGCCTGCGAATGCCGTCCGGAGATTGTCGCTGGGTTCAAAGCGCTTGCCGATCAATGTCTTGTCGGTCGAATACAGGATGGTTCCGTCGCGACGCCAGAGCTTGAAGGATTCGAGCCTTGTGCCGAGTGCCCCTTGTCCCAGCGTTTCATCGAGCGCGTGGGCGACGCTCTCGTCGAGCACTTCGCTCTTGCGCATATCCGGAAGCAGCGGTGCGATAACGCTGTCCACGTAAAGAGCCGTTGCGGATGCCGAATTCTGCGTGACCACGGTTTCTATATGGTTCGTGACGGAAATCCCCACCACCACCATGGCTGACAGGGAAAATAGACCGCCCGCGAGCAGGAACTGCGTTGCCAGCGACAGCGCATTCCAACGGTCAACAAGGCTTGTCAGCCTGTGTGGCTTGGTGTTCCGAATGGCCCGCTCGACGGCACGCCGCACCAGTGGCGCGATTCTGGAGAGCCGGCTAATCCGTTGTCGAACGTCGCTGAAAGACGGCATCCTAGGTGTGTAACCGATCAATCGCGATGGAACTAGGGCCTGATGAGAGGGCGAACAGCGTATCCGGCGCTTTTTTGGGCAAACCGTCTCATTGCGTCGTTCGGTAAAGCTCGGACGCGGCCTGCTTCAGTGCCGCCCGTCCATCCGGCCTCAGATACATCATGTGCCCGCCCTCCAGCACCTCGGTGCGAATGGGCTTTGCGCCGGCAAGCGAAGGAATTTGACCAAGCAGGTAGCGCGAGCCCATGTACGGCGTCACCAGGTCGCTGTAGCCGTTGACGATCAGCACGCCGAGGCTGGGGTTTAGCACGCGCGCCTGTTGAAGGTCGTCCATGACACCCGCATAGCCCTGACGCGTCGCGCTCGTCCCATAGTCCCAATTGCCGCTGACTTCACGGTTGAGAAGCCGATAGCTGATATCCGTGCGGAAGTTCAATTCATCACGCACATAGCCGACGAAAGCGGAGGTGAGCGCCGGCACGCTTCGGTCGAGCACCGGATCGGGACCCTCGACTCCCAGGCTCTCTGGCGCCACGTCCGCTGTCGCGATGTTGCCGTCATAGGCGCTGAGAACATTGCCCTTTGCCCGTGCAAACTCCTTGGCGAACAGCCCTATGGGAATGCGTGCAAAGTGCCGCTGGACGAGATCGAGCGGCAGACCGGTGATTGCGGCGACACGCTGGCTCGCCAGGCGTCCACCCTGCTCCAGCCCACCTGCCAGCGCGGCCAGATAATCGCCGAGCGCATAGCGTTCGACTTCCGCCAGCCGCTCCTGCAGGGCCGGGCCGGAAACGCCTTCGCTGTGTAGGCGCACTGCCGCCAGCGACGGCAGTTCCAGCGCCCAGTGGAGCGGCTGGAACTCGTCCGGGCGCACCAGCGTGAATTCGAGCGCCGGCGAAATCAGCACGACGCCACTCGGGCTGATGCCGATGTCTTCCTGAAGCTTCCTGGCGAGCAATGCTGCTCGAAAGCCGCCATAGCTTTCGCCAGCCAGGAAGACAGGCGATGCCGTACGGTTCGTCTGCGCCAGATAGAGCCGGATAAACGCGCCTATCGACGCGGCGTCCTGGCTGACGCCCCAGAAGCTGTGTGCTTCCGTGCCGGGCGCTTCACGGCTGTAGCCGGTTCCAACAGGGTCCACAAAGACCAAGTCGGTCATGTCGAGCCAAGTGTCGGGGTTGTCGAACAGCCTCTGCGGCGGCGGCAGGAAACTTCCATCGGCCGCCGTCGCCAGGACCCGCGGACCGAGCGCGCCGAGATGAAGATAAGCGGAAGCTGCTCCCGGACCGCCATTGAACACGAAGGTGATCGGGCGCCGCGGATCCGGTCCCGTTTCTTTCCCGGAATGCAGTGCATAGGCGACGTAGAAAATCTCGGCGGTGATATCGCCTTTGCCGGACGGCAATGACAGCGTGCCGGCCTTGGCCTCGTAATCGAGTGTGCGTCCGGCAATGACGGTCGAATGATCGGAAGTCTGCGGCGGTGGCAGGAGCGAGAGAACCCCGCCTGTGGGCGGCGGCCGCTGGGCCGTCTCGGCGTGACCCACCCCAACTCCGGCAACCAACAGCAGAAGAGCGACGGCGATTTCTTGCAGCTTGATAGGCATGATGTCTCCGGAGCAATTGGCTGGAAACTAGCACACCGTCGGCCGAACCAAAGTCACAGCACCGTGCGCCAGTACATCTGACAAGAAGAGGGGTCGGATTTGGAAATCCGATGCCCAGGCGGAAGATAGGGCGCGAGGGTCACGGCGGCAGCCTCAACCTCTTCCAGCAGATGCGTGCGGCGGAATGGCGGACCAAACGACTTCGTGAATTTTCTGCCGGTTGACTCGATTGGCCCACTTCCTAGGTTGGCATTCGGGGCTCCCGTGCAATCCGAAGTTGGTATGACATCTTTCCACACCCGAAAGCTTGCCCTTCTCCTTCTATCGGCAAGCGCCGCCATCCTGTCTTCCTGCGTCATGCCCGACGACACGTCGAGCACTGCAAAGGAGGACACCACGGCGGCGGCAGCCCGCAGGGAGATGGTCGGCCTTAGCGAGGCGGACGTTCGAATGTGCGCCGGCTTTCCGACCGCCACTGCCGAGGTCGGCAAATCCGGCCAGATCTGGACCTATCAGCGCGTCGTTCAACGCGGCAATCTCAACATTGTGGTTCCGACGGTGGCCATTGGCCCGGTCCCGGCGCTCGGAGGTTCCGTCAACGTCGCCCCCGGCGGCTATTGCGACACACAAATTCGAATGGTTGACGGTCATGTTGCCGAGGTTGCCTACGCCGGCGACAATAACCTGCCGAACAACCGCGATGCGCTCTGTGTCAGCACGGTGGACGCCTGTGTCGCCTACGCCCGTCAGTATCATCCAGGCAGGGCAATGGGCAGATAGCGGGATGAGTGGCATTGCCGCTGATCTGAACGCCTGAGATTTCTGGTTTGCCGGCTAGTGACTATCCTCGATCCCGATCGAGCATCACCGATTTGACCTGATATTCCCCGCTCTCAACCGCCGACCCCATCGCGAATAGTGGAGAAATAGCGGTCGGTTCCGACCTGCCCGCCCTTGAGGGCAATTTCCAGCCCATCGATCGCCTTAATGCTTGAATGCGCCACACAAAGTGGCGAGCCCGGCGATGCCGGCAGCGGCATTCGCACAGTCAGCGCGTCGACGCCCATCTGGCCAAGTGCATGGCTCGACGTGTCGCCGCCGGCGATGACCACGCGCAGTAGCTTCTCTTGAAGCGTCAGTTCGCGGAGAACCTCGCCAAGGCCGCGGCCGAGCTTATGGCGGGCGCCTTCCCGGAGATCGATTTCTGCACCGCGGTCGGCCGCAGGTCCGAGCGCGGTGTAGAGGATGACGCTGCGCCCGGCCCGTAGGCTGGAGCGGCCGGTTGCCACCGCGCGCGCAATCGCGTCGTTCGAAGCCTCAGAAACCAGTTCGACCGGGTCGAGCTCGATCCCGTCGAAGCCGTCGGCCAGAGAATGACGGATCTGTCGTTCCGTCGTCGGCGAGCAGCTCCCCGAGACCACGGCGATCCTGTCGGCAGCGCCCGGCGGCGAAAAGGCGGATTTGGTATCCACGATCCGGTTCGATGCCCATTCGACCAGCAAGGCATATTCGATGCCTGAAGAGCCGACGACGAAATAACCGCCCGGCTTGCGAGCGCGCCAAATCTCCTTGCCGGCAAGTGCCTGGGTTTCCAGGCTATCGACATCGACAAGCACGATACCTGAGCCATTCTCCACAAGCCGGTCGAATGCTTTCGACCGCGACGCAGACTGCAGCGTCGCCAGGTCGACCAGGCCCGAGGCGAGGCTGGTCTGGCGCGACAGATGGATCAGCAGGTCGGATTCGTCCATCGGCGTGGTCGGATGGCGGCTCATCACGGGATGGCGGTCGATGCGGAAATATTTTTCGCGATAGGCCGCGAACAGATGACCGAAGGCGGTGTAGCGCTTCAGCTGCGGCGCGCCGACCACCAGCGGCACGCCGTCTTGCCGGAAAACCGAGCGGCCGATTTCGATCGCCCGGCCGATGCTGCCGATTGCCGGGCTGGAATCGAAGGTCGAGCAAACCTTGTAGTGGCAGATCTCGGCGTTGACGGTCTTCAGCCAGGCGAAGGCATCTCGCAGATGCGTGTCCATCCACTGCGGCGTCTCGCTGCGGCTGGTGCCGGCCAGCCCGAGGGCGCGGCAATGCGCAAATTGCGAAAGCAGCGCCTCGTCCGGCTGGCGCATGAACAGGACGGTCGGCACGCCGCCGAGCTCGAGCGCCTCCATAACGTCGGTCGAGCCGGTCAGGTCGTCGCCATAGTAACTCAGAAGGAGGTTTTGCATGGCGTCAGGCCGCCTCGCCGCCGCCGAACTTCTCGATCGACCGCGCCAGCTCGACATGGCTCAAGGCATAATCCGCCATCGGAATGTCTTGGACCGCCGCCTGCCAGGCCTGCTGCACGGCGCGCACGCCGGCGCCCGGCCCGTCCGGGTGGCTGACGATGCCACCGCCGCAGAGATAGAGAAGATCGACCGTTCGGCCGGTTCGCTGGAAGGTTTCAGGCGCCTGCCCGCCCCACTGGCCGGAGCCGGCGACCGGCAATGCGCAATCGGCCGGCGAAAAGATCGGCGTGGTCACCGCCTTGAAGGATTCGACGAAGGACCAGTCGGGTTCCCAGTATTTCGAGGCGATGCCGTTGATCTGGAACTGGTCGACGCCGAGCAACCGCCAGAACTGCTGCCAGACCTTGAAATCCATGCCGAGGCCGGGATGGCGGGTGAGAATGTCCCAGCCATTGCGGTGGGCATGGAGCACCAGGCTAGAGCGCTTTCGGAGGTAAGCCATGCCACCAAAGCCGATCGAATTGATGTTGACCACCGCGCAATTGCCACCGGCCTTTGCCACCAGATCGTGGTTTCGCATCATCTCGTCGGGATCGGCATGTGAAATGCCGAAGGCATACATGACCTTCTTACCGCTCTTCTGCTCGTGGTCGAGGATCAGCGGCATGATTGCCCTCACTCGCTCCGACAGCGGTGAATAGGCCGGGCTCATCAGCTTCTCGTCGTCCTTGATGAAGTCGACGCCAGCGGCAATCAGCTCTTGCACCATTGCGGCCGTCTCGTACGGGCGGAGTCCCAGCGCCGGCTTGACGATGGTCCCGATGATCGGACGATCCGCGACACCGGTCAGCCTGCGGCTGCCCGTGACGCCGAATTGCGGGCCCGGATGCGCGCCCCGGTACTCCTCGGGTAGCTTCATGTCGACGACACGGATGCCGGACAGGCCCTTGATCGAAAAGGCGCCGCCGATGGCGATGGTCATCAGCGCCGACAGGTCGGTGCCGATGGCGTCCAGCGGAAAGGCGATATCGATGTCGGCGCGCTTGACCGGGCCGTTGCGTGCTTCGGGGCTTGCTCCCGAACCGGTTTCGGGAAGGGACGGCCGGTCCGCGTCCGGCAGATGCCGTATCGCCAGGACTCGCGCTGCGACCCTGGCCTTGAGCTCTTCCGTCTCGCCGGCCAGCGCGACGAAGGTCCCGGTCGACTGGTCGCTTGCAATCTTGGCCGCCAGCGCCTCGATATTGCCGGGCGTTTCGATGCGATAGGTAAGAACAATCATATTCGCGCGGCCTGCCGGGGTGGTTCGAAAAAGGTTCCTTGGCCCTTGAAATCTGGTATAATGAGTACATAAGCTTTGCAAGCCCTATCCGGCTGGGCAGGGCCGGGCGAGCCGGCAGCAGGCGTTCCGGATCACGCCGGAAATGCTAGATAGGGGGCCGGCCAAAGGAGTGATTCGCGACGATGAACCGTTCGGAGCCGATCGTCCGGCGCAAGCTTTCCGACGAAGTATTCTTGAGACTGAAGCGCCTGATCACCGGCGGCGAATTGCTGCCGGGTGACGACATGCCGTCGGAGCGCGAATTGATGGAGCGTTTCGAGGTCGGCAGGCCGGCGATCCGGGAGGCGATGCAGGCATTGAGCAATATGGGGCTGGTCGCGATCTCGCATGGCGAGCGTGCCAAGGTGCTGCAGCTCACCGCCAAGTCGATCATCAAGCAGGTCGACGGCGCAGCCAAGATCATCCTGTCGTCATCGAAAGACACGCTCGAGCACCTCAAGAACGCGCGCATCTTCTTCGAGCGCGGAATGGTCAAGGAAGCTGCAGAAAAGGCCACAGCCGAGGACGTGCAGCGGCTGCGGGAAACGGTCGCCGAGCAGCGCAGCCATCGTGGCAACTCGGAAGCCTTCATATCCGCCGACATGAAATTCCACACACAGATCGCGGCAATATCCGGTAACCCGATCTATGTCGCCGTCAGCGAGGCAATGCTAGGCTGGCTAAAGGAATACCACACCGAAATGCTGATCTGGACCGGCAAGGAAAAGTTCACGCTAACCGAGCACGAAGAGATCGTCGGACGCATCGAAGTCAAGGATGCGGATGGCGCCGAGAAGGCGATGATCAAGCACCTCGAACGCTCGCGCGCGCTCTACGTGATGAATTCCGGCAACTGAAAATCAAGTGCAGGTCCCGACCGGCGTCGCGGTCGGACCTTGCTCTCGGCCTACTGGCTGACCACAGATCAGCCTGAGCCCGGACCGACGCAGTTTTATGTTGCCGTCTGAATCCGGTGTATGTGCCGCGTTGTTTTCATTCAGCGATTTCAGCATTTGCATCTTCCCAGCCGTGGATTTCCGCCGCCCGCTTTCGTCAGCAGGCCCGCATAGGCCCGTCTTGGAGGCGCCTGGCTTCTTCTTGAATTGGCAATTCTTGCAAAGACTATGCTAGATTTGCCAATCGGCGAGAACGACACCCGGAGAACCGCAATGGCTGACAGGAGCCTCCACGTCGTGATCTGGCTGCCGACGAATTTCTATTCGGCCGTCGTCTCGACGCTCGTGGAAATGTTTCAGCTTGTGAATGACGTCTGCCGGTCACAGGTTCTCTCCTGTGAGTTCGTTTCAAGGGGCGCGCCGTCGACATCAAGTACAGGAATTTCCTTCCCGACGAAGGCTCAACCATCCCGGAAAATGGATGTCCTGATTCTCATTGCGATGCCGGGCGTCGAGATTCCGGAGCTTCTGCGCTCGCTCGACGAGGAGAGTGAACATTCAAAACCGCTGATCGCGCTCGCGCAACAGCAGGACGCAATCATCGCAGCACATTGCGGCGCGTGTTATCTGCTCGCCAATTCGGGATTATTGGACGGTAAACGCGCAACGATATCCTGGTGGCTGAAAGCCGAGGCAAGCCGCCGGTTTCCGCAAGTGCGATGGGACGCTTCCCGCCTGCTCATTCGCCAGGACCGCCTTTACACATGCGGAGGCGGGTTTTCCGGACTCGAACTCGCCAGGGCTTTGCTGATCGATCTGGGCTTCTCGAAAGAGGAGCGGATCATTCGAAAACTTCTGGTTCTTCCTCCGCCGCGCAAATTCCAGAGTCCCTACGAATTTTCTCTCGACGAAATTTCGAACGAGGCCAGCCCATTCGAGAACAAGCTGCGCGAGCTCTCGAAAGACAAGATGTCGGAAATCGATCTGAAATTTCTCGCAACTGAATTGGGCATGTCTTCGCGAACCCTGTCTCGCAGATTTTTCGACGAACTCCAGACAACGCCGGGAAAATGGATCCAGGAACGGCGGCTGGAGTTGGCAAAATCCATGCTTGAGGAAACGAAACTGAGTGTTTCAGAAATTTGCTATCGCGTCGGATATCAGGACGTCGCCTCGTTCAGCCGCCTTTTTTCCAAGGCAACTGGAATGGCACCAGGCGAGTTTCGAAAGCAAATCCGGTGACAAGTCGGCAACGGAAGTGCTGCGGCTACGGGCAACCGCCGCGGAAGTGCGGCTATCCATGAGCCTCGGCAAATGACTTCAGCCGATCCGGACGATTGCATAGGGTGTCATCACAAGATGGTCTCGGACCGACGTATCTCGCGGAATCTTGCGCGATATTCGTCCATCCCAGATCTTCAGAGGACCCCGATCGGAGCCGAGCCCGGAAACATCGACTGGAACGTCGTCCGAGGTAAGGTTCGCCAGCCAGACGATGATCTTGCCTGTCTGGGAGCGGCCGGCCAGTGCCAGCACCCGCGTCTCATCGGTCGTTGTCGCCGCCACATGCGCATGGCCGGCCAGATCGCAAAGTCCTTTCACCGCGTGGAAAATCGGCCGGGGTGCACCTTCTTCGACAGGTTCGCCCGACGAGGCCAGTACGCCGAATGGTCCGGTGAAGCTGCAGAGCGTGAGCATTTCGAGCCCGGCCGGCGCAACGCGCGCGGCATAGCCGATCGTCCACGCGGCCCCGAACAGCCCGGCATGGCGAGGGTCGCGGTCGGCCATGGCAATGCGCTGATTGTCGGGATTGGCCTTGGTCGCGCCGCCATAAGGGTTCTGGCGCATGGCAATGGTCGACGGCCCGATCCTATAAGGTATTGTTCCGAAGATCGTTCGTACTGACGCCGTGATGAAAGGCAGTGCCTCCAGCGATTGCATGACGCTGAGATCGTCGGCGGCGTGCACGATCGGGCAGGTGCAATGCGTGACGAAATCGAGCGGGTCAGCCGGCACACGCTTGCGATTGAGTTCGGTGAAATAACTGAACATGCCGCCGCCGAGGCGGGTGTCGGGAAAGGCGCGCCGCGCCGCGGCATAGACGTCTTCGAGCGGTGGGCATTGCGGCCATGCGCTGCCCGGCGGCGTCGACTGCCGGTCGACCGAGGGCGAGACGGCAATGGCCGAAAGCTTGAGCCCGACCTGGCGCACCATGTCGGCGACGCCTGAAAGCTCGGCGTCGAGATCGCCGTCGCCGGCAATGACACATTCGAGCATTGTCCGGACCGGATAGGCGGCGGCGAGCCGGGCGTAAGCCCGCAAGGCGTCGAGCCCATGGCCACGCGTCGGGTCGTAATGGAACATCAATTGCTGCGGACCAAGCTCGGACAGCATCGGCAGCTTGCCCAGCGCCGCCTCGACCTCATCCGGATAGACGATCACGCCGATATCCGGCAGCGCCGGTCCGGCTTTGCCGAGCGTGACGCGAATTGGTTCGACGGTTGCCGCAGCCGCCGGCACTTTCCCGCGACCCTCTATCCGCAAGCTGATGGTCTGGCGGAAGGTCTCGCCGGCCGGCAGCACGTATGGCCATGGCAGCGCCAGCGGCCGGACATAGGTCTTGTAGGAGGCATCCGACCAGTTGCGCTGGTCCTCCATCTCGAAAGTATCGCCTTGCATACGGCATTCGGCGGTGACGCCCGGCCGGACCTCATGGGTGATCGCCCGCAGATCCTTGAAAGGCTGCCAGGGATCGATCAGCTCTGGAAGCCGCGTCGCGACCACGCTGCCGTCGGTATGCTCGACCGTGACCGGGCGGCCGGACAGGCCGGCAATCGGATGCAGGATGCAGAAGCCACAGCGATTGGTTTCGAAATCGCTGTCGGGAAGAGTGCTCACGTCGAAGACCAACTGGCCGTCGGCGGAGCCCTTGATGGTCGCACGGAAGCCGAGCCGGCTTCCCTCTGGTCCGAAACAACCTGCCGAATAGCTGACGAAGAAAGCGTCATCGCCCTGGTCGATGATTAAATCGGTGAGCGTCGGCTCGTAGGTGCCCCAGTCGCGATCCCTGACGATGTAGGCGATGGCACGCAGAACTTCGGTGTCGCCGTGGCGGATGCTGCGCAGATTGCCGTTGACGAAGTCCGCCGTCAGCGCGCCGGCGCGCAGCCTGACCGGTTCGGCTTCAACGGCACGTGTGCCGTAGAGGAGGAAGGCGTCGGCTGTCATTTCAGCAAGGCGTCGAGTTGCACCGGCTCCCGGCTTGCGGCGCCGGCATAGGCTGCCTCGACCAGCGCTAATGTCTTGAGGTTGTCCGCGCCCGAGGTCGCGGGCTCGGTTCCGTTGGTCAGGCAATCGACCCAGTGCTTTTGAATGGCGACGACGCTTTCCTGGATGTTGTGCCACGGCCGTGATGCCCAGGCCAGCAGCGGTGGCGAGACGTCGCTCACGGCTGTCCCGCTCCTGCCGGTGACGGTGAGCCGGTAGCCCTGCGCCAGCCGGATCGTGCCGTCGCTGCCGTCGATCTCGATCAGCGTCTCCGGAAACGGCTCGGTAGCGAGCTTGCTCGCGTAGCTGCAGTCGACCACGGAAGTGGCGCCGCTCGTGTGGTCCATCAGCATCGTCGCAACGTCCTCGCCGGCAATGCCGGGATTGATGCGCGCCGTTCGCGCAGTGACCGTCGAGACGTCGCCCAGCAGAAAGCGGGCGATGTCGAGGATATGGATGCCGAGATCCTCGATAATGAAGCGCTTTCCGGTCGCCAGATAGGGCTGGCCGGAAAACACGTCATAGGCAGAGCGGAACGAGATCCGTCCGAAAAAGGGGGTGCCGATTTCGCCGCTGTCGAGCACGGTACGCACCGCCTGGATCGGCGACTGCCAGCGAAAATTCTCATGCACCATCAGCGGCACGCCGGCGTCAGCACAGGCCTTTACCATCGCTTTGGCGTCGGCAAGCGTCGGCGCAAACGGTTTTTGGCAGATTGCCGGAACGCCGTGCTGCGCCGCCATCTCCACGAGCATTCTGTGGCTTGGTGCGGTGGTGGCGATGTCGACGAAATCCAGCCTTTCGCCGGCAAACAGCGCCGCCGCGTCGGTATAGCGCCGCGCGACCCCGAACTGGTCGCCGACGATCCGCAGCCGGTCCGGATCACGGTCGCAGATGGCGGCGATCGAGGCGCCCTCTATGTCGCGCCAGGCATGCAACTGGTTGACGGCAAAGAAGCCGCAGCCGATCAGCGCTCCACGCAGTTCCGCCATGTCAGCCGGCCTTTGCCATCTGCATCAGCGTGACACGGCTCTGCAGCCGGCGCTGTGCCTGGTCGACGACGACGGCGACGATGATGACGAGGCCCTTGATCACCATCTGCCAGAACGAGCTCACTCCCATCATCACCAGCCCGTCCGAAAGGATGCCGATTACGAAGGCGCCGACAATGGTACCGCCGATGGTACCGCGTCCGCCCGACATCGAGGTGCCGCCGAGCACCGCCGCGGCAATGGCGTTCAGCTCGAAGCTCTCGCCGGTCGCCGGATGCGACGCCATCAGCTCGGACGAGATGATCAGCCCGACGATCGCCGCGCAGAAGCCGGAGAACATGTAGACGAACATCTTCACCATGTTGACGCGGACGCCCGAAATCCGCGCCGCCCGTTCGTTGCCGCCGACCGCAAAGATGTGGCGGCCGAGCGGGGTGTATTTGGCGAGATAGGCCGCCCCTAGCGCAACGACGAGCAGAATCCAGAGCGCGACCGGCAGGCCGAGCAGCCGGCCGGCGCCGAGGTAGCCGAACCCTGTGGTGCCGAGCTCGGGCTTGCCGACGAGATTGGGGAAAGTACGGCCGTCCGACGACAGCAGCGCCAGGCCGCGCGCGACATAGAGCACGCCGAGCGTGGCAATGAAAGGCGCAACGTTAAGCCTGGTGATCAGCAAGCCGTTGACGGCGCCGATCAATATGCCGACGGCAAGCGTGATCAGCGCGATCTCGAAGACGTTGAAATAGATGGTGTAGCCGACCTGCAGGTCGATGCCGTTGAGCACGAGGTAGCCGGCCACCATGCCGCACAGGCCGACGATCGAGCCGACCGACAGGTCGATGCCGCCGGTGATGATGACGAAGGTCATGCCCATTGCGAGGAATGCGTTCAGCGCCACGTGCTTCGACATCAGGATAAGATTGGCGGCCGATAGGAAATTGGGGGCGGCTATCGAGAAGAATAACAGCACGGCGATCAGCGCGATGAACGTCCTCGCCTTCATCAGCGTCAGCAGGACCGAGCCGCCCGACATGGAGTTGACCGCCGCCTTGGCTGGGATGTCAGTCATGCGCCTTGCTCTCCGTGCGGGACCGGTCCGTGGCCGAAGGCCGAGGCAGCGACGAGTGCGGCCTCCGTCGCCTCGGCGCGGTCGAACATGCCGGTCAATTTTCCATTGCTCATCACCGCGATGCGGTCGGACAACGCCATCACTTCGTCGAGATCGGAGGTGGCAAACAGAATCCCCAGGCCGTCGCGCGACAGCTTGCGCATGGTGCGGAACACGTCGGCCTTGGCGCCGACGTCGATGCCGCGGCTGGGCTCGTCCATCAACAGCACCTTCGGGCCGGTGAGCAGCGCCTTGCCGATCACCACCTTCTGCTGGTTGCCGCCTGACAGCGACGAGACTTCCTGCGCCGGATCGGCGACCTTGATCGCCAGTTCGCGCACCGTCCGGGCCACCGCCTGTCTTTCGGCGGCACCGCGAATGTGGAACAGGCGCACGAACCGCGACAGGCTGGCCAGCGTCAGATTGCTGGCGACGGAGAGGATCGACACCAGCCCTTCGCGCTGGCGGTCTTCGGGGATCAGCGCCAGGCCGCGCCGGATGCGCCGCGTCGTGTCGCGCTCGTGCACTTTTTTGCCGGCAATGAATATCGTGCCCGTCGAATGGCCGTGGCGGCCCATGACGCAGTCGAACAGCTCGCTGCGTCCGGCGCCCATCAGGCCATAGATGCCAAGAATTTCGCCGGCGCGCAGCGACAGCGAGACGTGATCGACCGCAAGCCCGCCGGTGACGCGCGGCAGGCAGATGTCCTCGGCGCGGAATATTTCCTCGCCCGGCACATGGCCGTCGGCCTTGGCGAAGTCCTTGGCGTCCGAGCCGATCATCTGCCGCACGATCCACCGGGTGTCGACGTCTTTCATCTCCGCCTGGCCGGTGATGCGCCCGTCGCGCAGCACCGTGATGGTGTCGCCGATGCGGATCAGTTCCTCGAGCCGGTGCGAGATGTAGACGATTGCCACGCCGCGTGCCTTGAGGTCGGCAATCACCTTGAACAGGATCTCGACTTCCGCCGCGCTGAGCGCCGAGGTCGGTTCATCCATGATCAGGATGCGCGCATCGAGCGAAACCGCCTTGGCGATCTCGACCAGCTGCTGCTGGCCGATGCGCAGATCCTCGACCAGCATGTCGGGCCGGATGCCGGCTTCCAGGCGTTCAAGGAACTCCGCCGCGCGGCGCTCCTGCTCCTTGCGGTCGATCTTGCGGAAGCGGTTGGTGATCTCGCGGGTGGCGAAAATATTTTCGGCGACAGTCAGATTGCCGAACAGATTCAGCTCCTGGAAAACCATGCCGATGCCGCGGCTCACGGCATCACCGGAAGACGAGAATGAAACCTCCTCGCCGTCCAGCAAGATGCGCCCGAGCGTCGGTTGCTCGACGCCGGCGATGATCTTCATCAGCGTCGATTTGCCGGCTCCGTTTTCGCCGACCAGCACGTTGACCGCGCCTTTGCGCACCTCGAAATTCGCCCGCTTGACCGCGACGGTGCCGGAATAGACTTTCGAGACGTCCTCCAGCTTCAGGATGACATCTTGATCGCCGGTCATGGCTTCGGCCCGATCTTTGCCTCCGCCGGCGTTACCAGCGGCAGGTCCTGGCCACTGCCCGGCGTATAGGCGCCAAGTACCTCGACGCTGCGGCCCTCGAGTGCCTCGCGCGGCAGCTTGGAAAGCACGGTCTTGTCGGCATAGGCGTTGAAAGCCTTGCCGAACTGGGCGAAGTCGATCTGGTTGGTGAAATCGTTGAACTGGATGAAGTCGAGGCTGTCGCGCAGCGCGGTTCCGCGCATGGCGGGTCCGATCTGCACCCGCGCGTCCGCCTTGCCGTCGCCGTCGGCATCGATGTCCATCGTCGCCGCGCGTGACTGTGTGTTGGCTGCCACGACCTTGCCCTCGAGCCGAACCGCGAAGGTCCATGGCGAATTCGCCTGCTTTTTCGGATTGCCGTATTTGGCGCCGGCAGCGGCGGGATCGGTCTTTGCCAAGGCATGAACCTCGGGAAACGGCCCGGCCTTCTGCTGCAGATAGGGTATGACTTTCGCCGCCCAGATGTCCTCGACCATCTTGTCGGGATTGAACGCGGAGCCAGTGCCGCCGTTTTCCGCTGACGGCGTCGGCAGGATCTTGCAGGCGGTCAGGCTGCCTATTGCTGCGAGGAACAACGCGACAAAGATCGGCCGGGTCAGCGTGTTGAACATGTCGGCTCGTTCGGCATGGCAGTCAGGAGCACCCAAAGAAATGGAAGAAAGGGCGAAATGGAAGCAAGGGACGAACCGGAGGCTCGTCCCTTGCTGCTGATGTTGCACCGGCTCAGTTGGTGAGCGCGAACGTCTCCAGCTTGGCGGCATTGTCGCCATTGACCAGGACGCAGTCCATCAATTGCTTTTCTTCGGCGGGAGACTTCTTGTTTTTGATGAAGTCGTTGGCCTGCTCGACCGCCATCTGCGCCTGCGCGAAGGCCGGCTGCAGGACTGTCGCCTTGATGCCGCCGGAGGTGATCGAGTCGCGCACGTCGTTCGACCCGTCGAAGCCGACGACGATGACGTCCTTGCGGCCGGCAGCGGCAAGTGCCGCATAAGCGCCCATCGCCATCGTGTCGTTGCCGGAGATCACGCCCTTGATATCGGGATTGGCCTGGAGGATCGATTCCATCTTTGAATAGGCCTCGGTCTGGCTCCAATTGGCCGACTGCTGCGCCACCATCTTCAGGTCCGGATAGTCGTCGATGACGTCGTGGTAACCCTTGGAGCGGATGCCGGCATTGGTGTCGGATTCCTTGCCGACGAGCTCGACGAAATTACCCTTCTCGCCCATCAGCTTGACGAATTCCTGTGCGCCGAGCTGGGCGCCCTGATAATTGTTGGAGACGATCTGCGCGACGGCAACGCCGGTGGCATTGATCTCGCGATCGATCAGGAAGGAAGGAACGCCCGCGTCCTTGGCCTTCTGCACCGCGGCGACGGTGGCGTCGGCGCCGGCATTGTCGAGGATGATCGCCTTGGCGCCGCGGCCGATCGCCGTGTCGATCAATTCGGACTGCTTGTTGGCGTCGTCGTCATGGACGAGCACCAACGCCTCGTAACCGAGTTCCTTGGCCTTGGCCTCCGCGCCGACAGCTTCCGCCTTGAAGAACGGATTGTCATGCGAGGGCGTGATGATGGCGATCAAATCTGCCGCATAGGCGGGTGCGGCGGTGCCAAGCGCCAGCATGCCGGCAAAAGCCGCAAGCGTCATTCTGCGTGTCAGTTTCATGTATTCCTCCCGTTGAAAATTCGTGCCTTGTCCCAAGGCTATATGCATTCGATTTCGTTTGCCGGCCGTAGGCGGCGGGTCGCGTCAGATTCACAAGCCCTTGGCCGGCTTCACTTCGACGGATCGCTCCCCCTATCCTCCACTCATCCAGCCCCTGAGCCTGCTGCGAAGCTTGACGGTCCGATCAATCGAACAGCTAAGCCAACTGGTATAATGAGTCAATGACAATTTCAGGTGACATGTTCCGGAAGACGCGTCGGCGCTCCCTCAAGTGATGCGCTGAATGCTCGCGGCAATCTCCTCCGGCTCGAACACCCGCTTCCAGTCGTCGCGCATCAGCACCGGCTTGCCGAACTCTATCGCCTTGTTGCAGGCGTCGGAGAACACGCCTTTGGTTTCGCCGAAGATGACGGCGCCAAGCACGTTCATATGACCAAGCAGGAAGTCGAGCGCCGCCTGCTTGTCGACCCCGCGCGCCACCACCTCGTCGACCGCCTCTTTCATGATGACGAGCAGCGAAGCGCATACCGTTTCCGAAAGGCCGGGCTCGAGCAGCGCCATCTGATCGACCGTGACGCGATGCGAGCGCATGACCGGGGCCCAGATGATCTTGGCGATCGCCTCACCCCTGGCGAAATCTTCCTCGGGTCCCTGCATCAAGGCGCTGACCATGTGTTGCTTGGCCTTGACGCCGCCGAAATAGTCCTTCTTCGCCGCCATGTCGGTCTCGTCGTTGAAGATCGGCGGATGGCACGGGTGGGTGACGAAATAGGTCAGGTCCGGCCGCTTCGGCAAATGCCCGGCGAAAGGTGCCGCGGCGTCGAGCACGACGACCATCGTGCCTGATGCAAGCTTGCTCTCGATACTCGCCGCGACCTTGCCGATGTGCGTGTCCGGCACCGCCAGGATCACCACATCGGCGCCATCAAGCGCCTCATCGGCGCTGACGGCATCGATGCCGAGGCCCGACTTAAGCCGCTCGCGGCCGGCGTCGCTGACCTCGACATGGCGTATCGTATAGGGAGATCCGCGAAAATTGGTCGACAGACGGTAACCCATTTTGCCGCCCGCACCAAACAGCGCAATCGTTGTCATGTGTCCGTTACTCCTGAATTCCAACGACGGCCCTGCCGATCGTCATCCCATTGACTTGTATGCACATTGCCGCCGGTTGGCGGATCAGAGAACGCAGGGGAGCCGCCGCTCAAATGACGATGCCATGGACGATGTCTCGGGCGCCCGGATGTCCAGCACAGCGCAGCTACGCGGAGCATGCTACCTCAGGTACACATTATACCAGCATACCAAATTGGCAAGCGGCCATGGCACGGCTCTGACCACTTGTTTGGCCGTCGTTTACCTCCTGTTCAACGGCAAGGAGCGATCATCGCGCTGAACCGCCGATCGGCGGGATGATTCGCAGCCGACAAAGGCCCATGCTCGAAACGTCACTCTACAGCCCGGTCAAGGCCTTCCTGGAAGGCCTGGGATTTATGGTCAAGGGCGAGATCGGCGGCTGCGATCTGCTGGCGCTGAGTGCCGACTCTCCACCGATCGTCGTCATCTGCGAGCTGAAGCTGAAGTTCAACCTCGAACTCGTCCTCCAGGGCGTCGACCGTATGGCGGCGAGCGACGAGGTCTGGCTAGCGGCATGCATGTCGGCCCGCGGCAAGGGCCGTGAGAGCGATGTGAGATACCGCAATCTCTGCCGTCGGCTCGGCTTAGGCCTGCTTGGCGTGCGACCGAACGGCGAGGTTCAGGTGCTGCTCAGCCCGACGGCATTGGCTCCGCGTCGCGATCCCCGGCGCCGCTCGAAGCTAATTGACGAACATCAGCGTCGGCAGGGCGATCCTGTCGCCGGCGGCGGCTCGCGTGCGCCGATCATGACCGCCTATCGCCAGCAAGCGCTGGCATGCGCCGCAGCCCTCGCCGACGGCCCAAAGCGGCCGCGTGACTTGAAGCCCAACCTGCCGAACGCGCCTAAGATCCTGCTGCACAATGTGTATCGCTGGTTCGCGCGCACCGATCGCGGGATCTACGACCTGACCGCTCAGGGCCGTGAGGCGTTGCAGCGCTGGCCGCAGCCCGATCGCAGCCACACCGCTGCCTGAGACAGGCAACGCCGGATTTCGCGCCCTGCTTTCCGCGACAATCACGGCTTTCGGCAAGACATCACCTCGGTCACGGAACCATATTTCGACACGATGGTTTTGTCGTCACCGAATTGATCGTCCGCTGAGCAAACGGAAGGAACGGCTATGCGCCTATCGACGACAATTGCCACACTTTCGGCACTGGCCCTTGCCTCGCCGGTCTATGCGCAATCCGTGGGACCAGAGCTTGCCCCTGTCCCGCCGACGGCCCCGAAAACCCTGCCAGAGCAAGCCACGCCCGAAGGGACCACTCCCGACCAGACTACACCTGACCAAGCCTTCTCCGCCCAGAATTTCACCGCAGTGACAATCGTGGCGATGGAGGATCTGCCTCCTGACATCAAGGCACAGGCGGAGGCCGTCGTCACCCAGACCAGCGCCGAGGATTTGCGCATCCTGCAAAGTTCGATCGACGCATCGCCGCAGGCGGCATCGGCGCTGGCGGCGAACGGGCTTAATTCCACGCAGGTCGTGGCGGCCAATATCGACGGCGACGGCACGCTGACGCTGATCATCCAGACGACGACGTGAGCGGCTCAAAGCGGACAAGCCGGCTCCGGCACGGAAACGAAGGCCGCCCGATCGCGGAGGACTGTCATGGCCGAGGCTGCAGTTCGCAACTTCACCATCAATTTCGGGCCACAACATCCCTCCGCTCACGGCGTCCTGCGGCTGGTGCTCGAACTCGACGGCGAGATCGTGGAACGCGCCGATCCCCACATCGGCCTGCTGCATCGCGGCACCGAAAAGCTCATCGAGTACAAGAACTACCTGCAGGCCTTGCCCTATTTCGACCGGCTCGACTACGTCGCGCCGATGAACCAGGAGCATGCATTCTGTCTCGCCGCCGAGAAGCTCCTCGAAATATCGGTTCCGAAACGCGGACAGCTCATCCGCGTGCTTTTCTGCGAAATAGGCCGGCTGTTATCGCACCTCCTCAACGTCACCACGCAAGCCATGGACATCGGCGCGTTGACGCCGCCGCTCTGGGGTTTCGTCGAGCGCGAGAAGCTGATGGTCTTTTATGAGCGCGCGTCCGGCGCCCGCATGCACGCGAATTATTTCAGGGTCGGCGGCGTGCATCAGGATCTGCCGCCGGAACTCCTCGACGACATCTGGAAGTTCTGCGATCCGTTCCTCAAGGTCTGCGACAATCTCGAAGAGCTGTTGACCGAGAACCGCATCTTCAAGCAGCGCAATGTCGATGTCGGGGTGATCGGCCTCGATGATGCCTGGGCCTGGGGCTTTTCCGGGGTGATGGTACGCGGATCGGGCGCGTCCTGGGACCTGCGCAAGGCGCAGCCATACGAATGCTATTCGGAGATGGATTTCGATATTCCGGTCGGCAAGCATGGCGACTGCTACGACCGCTATCTCGTACGCATGGAGGAAATGCGCCAGTCGGTCCGGATCATGCGGCAATGCCTGGAAAAGTTGCGCTCACCCGAAGGCCAGGGACCGGTCGCGATTCCGAACCACAAGATCACGCCGCCGCCGCGTGCCACGATGAAGCGCTCGATGGAAGCGACGATCCACCACTTCAAACTTTATACCGAAGGCATTCGCGTGCCGAGCGGTGAAGTCTATGCCGCCGTCGAGGCGCCGAAGGGTGAATTCGGCGTCTACCTCGTGTCGGACGGGGGCAACGTTCCCTACCGATGCAAGATCCGCGCACCTTCCTTCGCCCACCTGCAGGCGATGGATTTCCTGTCCCGAGGCCATATGATCGCCGATGTTGCCGCGATAATCGGCTCGCTCGACATCGTGTTCGGAGAAATCGATCGCTAGTTTAGCCAGGTCGCAGGATCTTCCCCGATCGCAGGATCATTTGTGTCGTTAGTAGCCGCGCAGGCAGGCCTGGACGGCGCTCGACCGCCGGTCAGACGAAGGCCCTCACCTGCGGCGGGCCAGCTCAAATTCTCAAATCAAAGACGGACGCCTGGCCGCGACAAGGCGCAGCCAAGCGTCGAGGAGTTTCACAATCTGCGCGGCCCGACGGGGCACGAGCCCTTCCAAGTTCGGAAGCGCTCTCCACGGCGCGGAAAGAACGCGTGTTCCGCCGTTCCTCGTACCGCCTCAATGCACGATCAAGCCCTTCATCCAGGCAACAAATCTGTTGCCGCGAACTATCCCGCGCACCCTGGCAGCGGCCCATCTCGCTTGCATCGTAGCGCCGACATGGCAATGGCAGACGATTTGGTGCAACTGCCGGTCGCTCAGTTCGAAGAAGCGCTTTGCCTCACCATAGGTATCATCGCTGAGGCCCATGGCACGCAGAACCGGATCCTCGAAGGCGACAGTGAGCGGCGTCCCAGCGCCACGCGATCTGTCACGCGCTTCCCTGTTCATATATTCGGTGCCTGGAAGCGCCCCAAGGCATCGGGTCGGGTTTTGTTCGAGAAGTTCCGCCCAACGTTCAATCCGCTGGGTTCGAGTCATCGCCGGGTACGCCGCGAAGGACTCAACTTCCGCGACGGCCTGCAGTTGGTCGAGTGTTTGATGTTTCATGGTCGGCTCCTGTCGACAGGTGAATTCGCCCACGCCTACATGAGCAATTATCGCGCCATGGAGCGCTGACAAGGCCGGACCGCCGTAACATGAGGCGTACGGATCACCTGCCCGGTGAAGCGGCGCTCGAATTCCGACGCGCCCCCGCCTGTGTTCGATGTCGACCCGTTAACCGAACCCGTTTCCGGACAGGAACTTTTGCGGAAGCTTGCCGTTTGGCTTTGCGTCCGCTTCGGCGGCTGCAATATCAGTCTTGAAAGCAATTCCGTTGGACACGAAGCCTCAACGCGTCGAGCAAGACGTCGAGCCTGTAAATGAAACCCGGGAGCAACCGGCCCCGGTTCGAGAATCTCGTGAGCGATCGGCAGAGCCCCGGCAGGAGAAGCTCGACGGGAATGCCTCGCAACGAAAGGCCGGTCTGCTCGGCTTTCCCAGGCGCCATCCCTATGCGGCCGCAGCCATCGCGCTTGCGCTGTTGCTCGTCGCGGCAGGCATCGCGATCTGGTGGCTGAACGCTCGCCAGTACGAATCGACCGACGACGCCTTCATAGATGCGCGCACAGTGACGATCGGTGCGCAAATAGCCGGCCGCATTACCGAGCTGGCGGTTACCGACAATCAGCATGTACAGGCGGGCGATGTCCTCCTGCGTATCGACGACAGCGACTATCAGGCAAACCTGAAGCAGGCCGATGCCGGCGTCGCCGCGGCCGAGGCCGAAATCGTCAATGTCGCCGCCCAGATCGAGGCTCAAAAGGCAAAGGTGAACGCTGCCCAGAGGCAGGTTGCACAGGCCAAGGCAGCGCTGGATTTCGCCAAGGCCGAGGATCAACGCAATCGCGAACTCCTGGCCAGGGGCACAGCAACGCAGCAGCAGGCGCAGCAGGCGGCATCGACGTTGCGTCAGGACCAGGCCGCGCTGGACAGCGCCGAGGCCAATGTCGCCTCCGCAAAAAGCCAGGTTTCGGTCTTGCAGGCACAGGCCAGGAGCGCCGAGGCGCAGCTCGAGCAGGCAAAGGCCAGCCAGGAGCAAGCCCGCATGACGCTGTCGCGCACGACTATCACAGCACCCGCAGCCGGGCGCGCAACGAGCATTTCCGCCGCTAAGGGCACCTACGCCCAACCCGGCCAGGTATTGATGATGTTCGTTCCCGACGAGGTCTGGGTGAAGGCCAATTTCAAGGAGACGCAGCTCGATCTGATGCGGCAGGGACAGCCGGTCGACATCGACATCGACGCCTACCCGGGCAAGTCCTTTCACGGCCGCGTCGACAGCATCCAGGCCGGCAGCGGCACCGCCTTCAGCCTCCTGCCGGCCGAAAATGCCACCGGCAATTACGTCAAGGTGGTGCAGCGCGTGCCGGTCAAGATCGTCTTCGACAAGCCGCCGGATGTGCTTCTCGGGCCAGGCCTGTCGGTGGTGCCGACGGTCAAGGTGCGATGAACGGCGAAACCGCCAGAAATCAGGGCGAAAGCCGATCCGCCGCCGGGACACACAATCCGTGGCTCATCGCCGTCGTCGTCTCCATCGCCACTTTCATGCTGGTGCTGGACACCTCGATCGCCAATGTCGCCCTGCGCAACATCGCTGGCAGCCTGGCGGCCGGAATGGACGAAAGCACCTGGGTCATTACCACCTATCTCGTTGCCAACTCGGTGATCATTCCGGTCAGCGGCTGGCTGGCAAGCGTCATCGGCCGCAAGCGCTACTACATGCTCTGCGTTGCGACCCTCACCGTCGCGTCGCTGCTGTGCGGACTGGCGCCCAACCTGGAACTGCTCATCCTGTTCAGGGTCCTTCAGGGCCTCGGCGGCGGCGGCATGGCGCCAAGCGAGCAATCGATCCTTGCCGACACCTTTCCGCCTGAAAAGCGCTCGCAGGCCTTCGCGCTTTACGGCATTGCCGTCATCGTCGCACCGACGGTCGGGCCGACGATCGGCGGCTGGCTGACCGACCATTTCTCCTGGCACTGGATCTTCTTCATCAACGTGCCGTTCGGCATCCTGTCGCTGGCCCTGGTGCAATGGCTGTTGGTCGAACCGGACGTACTCGAACGCGAACGCAAGGAACGGCTGAAGGGCGGCCTGAAGATCGACGGGATCGGGTTCGTCCTGGTGGCGACGGCCTTGGGGTGCCTGGAGATTTTTCTCGACCGGGGCCAGCGCTACGATTGGTTCGCCTCGGATTTCATCACCACTTTCGCAGTGATTTCCGCGATCGCGTTCCTGCTGCTTATCCCATGGGAGCTCAGTCGCAGCGATCCGGTCGTCGACATGCGTCTGTTGTTCACGCGCCAGTTCGGCACGGCCTTCCTGGTCATGATGGCGGTCGGTGCTATCCTGTTCAGCACCACCCAGATCGTGCCGCAGCTGCAGCAGACGACATTTGCCTACACCGCGACGCTCTCGGGCCTTTCGATGATGCCGGGCGGCATCGCCATGCTGATCTTGATGCCGGTGTCCGGATTTGTAGGCAGCATCGTGCAGCCCAAATACCTGATCATGATGGGCATGTCGGTGGTCGCAGTGGCCCTCTGGCATATGACCTCGCTCACCCCGGACGCCAGCTTCCGCTTCTTTGCCTTTGCCCGTGTTTTCCTGATGGTCGGGCTGCCGTTCCTGTTCATTCCCATCTCGACCGCGGCCTATGTCGGCCTGCCCCCGCAGAAGACCAACCAGGCATCGGCGCTGATCAACGTTGCACGCAATATCGGCGGCAGCATCGGCGTCTCGCTGTCCAACACCGTCATTGCGCAAAGCTCCCAGATCCATCAATCGAATCTGGTCGGCCACACCGTGCAGTCGTCGCCCGCCTATCAGCAGGCGCTTCGGCAGGCGACCGAGCATTTCGTCGCCCAGGGTTCGCCGATGGTCGAGGCGAAGCAGCAGGCGATCGGCTGGCTTGGCCAGTTGATCGCCCGCCAGGCCACGCTGCTCGCCTATGTCGATGTCTTCCGCTACTGCGCGGTGGCAACCGCCCTGCTCGTTCCGCTTGCTCTGCTGCTGCGATCAAGCAAGTCGGGCAGCAGACAGGCGAATCCGGAGATGGGCTGACCAGAAGGCGGGAACCAGCTGACCCATTGCGTTGTTCTGCGCCAAGAGGAGATGATCACGATGGCCACTATTCCCACACCCGAGCCAATGCCGACCCCGGTGCCGCCGCCTCCCATCCCCGATCCCAAGCCCGTGCGTGAGCCGGACCCCGACAGGCTCCCCGACGAGGACCCCATTCCCAATCCGGATGAAAACGATATTCCGCCGAAGCGGGCGTTCAACATCTAGCCTATTAGATTTCGAGCACAGCGTAGGGGCGGCCGGTCGGCTTGGCGACATGCATGGCAACGTTATAGACCGACGCCCCGCCCGGTGTGCGGCCCTCGTAGGCGCCGCGATGCGCATGGCCATGCACCACCGCGCTGACCTGGAACCGGTCTATTGTCTCGGCCAGGCGTGACGAACCGAGAAACGGGAAGATCTCCAGCGGCTCGCCTTCGACCGTCTCGACGACAGGCGCGTAGTGCAGAACGACAAGCGTGCGTTTGGCGCGGACCTGCCGCATTGCGTTTTCAAGCCGCATCGCTTCGTTCACGCTTTCCGCCACCATCGACTTGATGGCCGGTTCGCCGAAGGAGCCGAGCATGCGCGATCCAAAACCGCCAACGAAACCCTTGACCCCGACGAACCCGACCTCGTGAATCTCCGTCGCCTCGCCGTCGAGCAGGTGAACGCCCGCCTGGCGCAGAATGTCGGTGACCTGCTCGACGGCGCCTGACTCATAGTCGTGGTTGCCAAGTACGGCGACGACCGGGATCGTGCAGGCACGCAGTTCCTCGGCAAGGATTTCGGCCTCCCGAGGCTTGCCGAGGTTGGTAAGGTCGCCCGTCAGCACGAGAACCTGGGCTGCACGCGACATCTCGCCGAAAAGATCGCGGTACGAGGCCTGGTCCTCCTTGCCGACATGCAGATCGCCAATGGCGGCGACTTTGAGTGCGCTGCCGTTTTCCGCCTTCGGCGAAGCAGTTTCGAGCTCGTTAGCCATTGCTATGTTCTCCTTCACCGCCGACGTCGGCAAAACCCCAGTCGTTGACGTCGATCTCATAGTCAGTTCGTGAAAGCATGCGCCCACGGCAGATTTTCATCCGGGAAGGTGGCAATTCGCGCTGCTTGGCCAGCCGGTCAAGCAGCTCGTCGAGCAGCCAGGCGGGCACGCGGCCCCGCTCCGTCGGATAGATCCATCGGAAGTTCAAGAGATGCATCAGCAGAACTTCCCAATGAACTTCCATGTAGGAAAGCAGCCTTTGCCAGTCGATCTGGTCGTGGGCCTTGAGGATGGTGTGCGCGATGTCGGCCCCATCGTGGCGACCGCGGTCCTGGATGAAACTTTTGGACCAGATAAGCTCGGTGGGCCCGATGATCCGCACCTGGCTGCCCAGCAATTCGCCCTGACGGGCGTGCTCCAGCCACTGGTCGTCGACAGGCATTGTGCCGTTCATCGAGGCGAAAATGACGTCGAAAAAATGCGTGCCCTTGAACACTTTGCCGAGCCACCGGTCGTCCTCGACCACGACGGCGTAGCCGATCTGCTTAAAATGGGCGAGGATGCGCGGGCAGTCGCCGGCCTTGCAGAAAATGTCGAGATCCTTGGTCTGGCGGATGATCCCGGTATAGGCGCTTACGGCATAGGTGCCGGCGACGAGAAAGGGGATGCCGGTCGCGACAAGCTCGCGGATCGCTTCGATATAAAAGACCTCCGCTTCGGCATTGCGAAGCGTCGGGGCGGCTTTTGGATCGACCGACGGAACGGATGCCGGGATGGCGCTTTCCGGTGGGGGATTAATGATCATAGCAATGGCTCCTGGCCCGGCAGACCAGCAGCCGCCTGTATCTAATAGCCAGGCATGCCCGATGGTTCCCGCCGTTACGAGGCACTACCGCCCTCGCCTGCTGCATCAGGCGGATACGCCGCCGTGGCAGGCCTTCGAAGCGGTCATGGTTGTCGGCTGCGGCGCGGCCCTAAAAGGATATGTGAGCGGTCATTTTTGGCGTCAAGATCGCAGCGCGGTCAGCCTCAAGCGCGTCGAGGCGGAGTAGGCCCGCTGTCATCCTCGGGTCCGGAGAGGATTGGCTTCAACATGGTTCCCGAACTATCGGAGGCGCTGCGCACCCGGCGCAACAGCCACCTGAGCGCCCGCGGCCAGACCGACTCTGTTTGCCGGAAAGCTGCAGGCGGCGTGGCGAAAAGGCCATTCTCCATTTTGTAGTCCCTCACTGTCTCAGTCCAATCAGCGTTCTTCAACGAGCAAAGCTTGTGTTGGTTCCGCGTCGCCATCGGCGGGAGCACGGGCTGGACAGGCGAAGTCATCATTGGTGGGTTCGAGCGGGCTGGCCCTCTGCAGCGAAATCAGTGGCCTCGGCGATCAAGTCGCGGAATTCAGCCCACTAGCCGGCGGGATTCAGCTCGTATCCTGATGCGCCGGCTCTGGACACGACCCGCGAAGGCTGAAATTGTGATCGGCATTTTCCAGTTGCAAATTTGGTTGGGCTCGGCGGGGATGGCGCTGGTTTCTGAAGACATTGCCAGCCATCCGGCACTGCGTCGCCATGTCCAGGCTCAGTCGCGGACGCTTCTCCAGACCTATGAAGCGAACCCGCGGCTGGCTTCCGTATTCGCCACGCAACAGCGTTGGCTGATGGCCCATATCGGCCTTGGCTTGCATTTCAATCGAGAGCCGGACGGTCATCGCAAGGGACTTACGTCCGCACGGTTCATGGACGACATCTGCCGGCATTCGGTGGCCAGCCGCAACACCGCCGATGCCTTCCTGAAGGAGATGCTGCATTACGGCTTCATCCGGCATCTGCCGATTAAATATGGGCGCATCCGCCCCTTTGAGCCGGCCGCGGGCACTCTGGAGACGGTTGCCGGCTGGGTCATAGCTCATCTGAAAACGCTGGACAGCCTGGACGGTGGATCTCGACTGGCTGCATTCGTCGTACAACCGGATGTGCTCGCCAAACTGCAGCCGCTGGTGGCCGACGGCCTGCTTTCGTCGCATGCCGTGCGGCAGCCAAAACAGACTTTTTCCTTGTTCACCTGGCTCGACAATGGCGGCATCGTCATGGATTGGCTGATGTCCGGCGTCGATCCCGATTATGCCGACCTGGACCGAATCCCGACCGGTGTCGTCTCAATCGGGGATTTCGCGAACTGGCTCAAGCTTTCCCGCACTCACCTGTCACGCAAATTGCGCGATGCCGAGGAACTCGGCAGCATCGGCTGGTTGGGCCAGCGCGGTCACTCGGTCATGTGGGTGTCGAGCGAGTTCTATCAGGAATACATGACCGCCCAGGCGGTCAAGCTCGCCATCATCGATGCAGCCTTCGACAACTGTGTTGTAACTTCCGAAACCAGCTGAACCGCGAGCCGACCGCCCTCGTGGCAGCCTTGGCGCCGCCGCGACGGAGGTCTGGCATTTCAATCGATGTCGAACGACACGCCCTGCGCAAGCGGCAGCGCCTTGGAATAATTCACCGTATTGGTGGCGCGCCGCATATAGGCCTTCCAGGCATCGGACCCAGACTCGCGGCCGCCGCCGGTTTCCTTCTCGCCACCGAAGGCACCGCCGATCTCGGCCCCTGACGTGCCTATATTGACGTTGGCGATGCCGCAGTCCGATCCGTCGACGCCAATGAAGCGCTCGGATTCCTGCAGGTCGCGGGTGAAGATCGACGACGACAGCCCCGCTCCCACCGCATTGTGCTCGTCGAGCACGGCATCGAAATCGGAATATTTCAACACATAGAGAATCGGCGCGAAGGTCTCCTCCGTCACCGGCGAAACCTGCCGCGGCATTTCGACCAGCGCCGGACGCACATAGTAGGCCTTGGGGTGACCGTTCTCGACCCGCATTCCGCCGGTTATCTTACCGCCATGCGAAGCCGCCTCCTCCAGCGCCTTCTGCATATTCTCGTAGGCAGCCTTGTCGATCAGCGGGCCAACCAGAGCGCTTGTCTCCAGCGGATTGCCGACCGAGACGCTCTCATAAGCCTTCTTCAGGCGCGGAACGAGCTGGTCATAGACGCTCTCATGCACGAACAGGCGCCTGAGCGTCGTGCAGCGCTGGCCGGCCGTGCCCATGGCGCCGAAGGCGATAGCGCGGAGCGCCATGTCGAGATCGGCCGTCGGGCAGACGATGCCGGCATTGTTGCCGCCGAGCTCCAGCACCGCACGGGCAAAGCGCTTCGCCAGCCGTGGGCCGACATCCCTGCCCATGCGTGTCGAGCCGGTGGCCGAGACCAGCGGCACCCTGGGATGATCGACCAGGATCTCACCGACGGCGCGATCACCGATCAGCACCGGCGCCAGCCCCTGCGGCGCGTCCGTGCCAAAACGCTTTACCGCGCGTGCAAAAATCGCTTCGCAGGCGAGCGCCGTCAGCGGTGTCTTCTCCGACGGCTTCCACACCACCGCGTCGCCGCAGACCAGCGCAAGCGCTGCGTTCCACGACCACACCGCGACCGGAAAGTTGAAGGCCGAGATGACGCCGACGACGCCGAGCGGATGCCAGGTCTCCATCATGCGATGGCCGGGACGCTCGGTGGCGATGGTCAGGCCGTACAATTGCCGGGAAAGACCGACGGCGAAATCGCAGATGTCGATCATCTCCTGCACTTCGCCAAGACCCTCGGATGGGATCTTGCCGACCTCGATCGATACCAACCGGCCAAGCTCGGCCTTGTGTGTGCGCAACTCTTCGCCGAGCAGCCGCACCAGCTCTCCGCGCTTGGGAGCTGGCACCTGCCGCCACGCCAGGAAAGCCTTGTGGGCATTGTCGATGGTCGTTGCCGCATCGGCCGGCGAGATGGTCTTCAGCGCGGCGATCTGCTCGCCGGTCACCGGGCTGCGCACGATGAGGTCGCCGCCCGTAAGCGCGCCCTCGGCAACGCCCAGTTTCGCCAGAACCCCGGCCGTTTCCTTCGCAATCGTCATTTCGTTTCGTCCCTTTCAGATCCCGTCGCTCATATGGCGTCGGTCCAAGCTTTTCGCCATACCGGTTCCTTGCCGGTCGGCATACCAGGCGCTGTCATGGCGTGGCATTACGCGTTTCAGGGAGAAATCGCCACCCCGGCATGGTCCAAGCCGGCGTCCGACTGTTGAACCAGCCAGATAGAGCGAACTAGCGTGCCGTCTTGGCGGCTTCCGGCACGGCGCTTTCTTTCATCAGCCGGTCGATATGCATGCGGATATGCGCTGCCTCGGCGGCCGTATTGGCAAGCGCGATGGCGCGGTCGAAAGCGACGCGCGCCTCCTCGCCGCGGCCAAGCTGCATCAGCAGTCCGCCCTTGAGGCCGAAGAAATGGAAATAGCCGGAAAGCCTTCCCTCCAGCGGCTCGATCATGGCGAGTGCGGCTTCCGGTCCACGCACCTTGGAGACCGCGACGGCGCGGTTGAGCGTCACCACCGGCGACGGCTGCATCTGCTCGAGCAGGCCGTAGAGCAGGTCGATCTCGTTCCAGTCCGTGTCCTCGGGCTTTTCCGCCCGCGCATGCAGTGCGGCGATCGCCGCTTGCACCTGGTAGGGACCGGGCTTGCGATGGCGCAACGCCTTATCGACCAGCGCCAGGCCTTCATCGATCATCTTGCGGCTCCACAGGCTGCGGTCCTGGTCTTCGAGCAGCACGATCTCGCCGTTCTCGTCGAAGCGAGCCGGCGAGCGTGCATGCTGCAGCAGCACCAGCGCCGTCAGCCCCATGATCTCCGGCTCGGTCTGGAACAGCCTGAGCAGCAACCGGGCCAGCCGGATCGCCTCTTCGCAAAGCGGCGCACGCGCCGAAGCCTCGCCGCTGTTGCTGGAATAGCCTTCGTTGAAGATCAAGTAGACCATGGCGGCGACGGCGGCGAGCCGTTCGGAGCGCTCGACCGCTCCCGGCGTCTCGAACGGCACCCCGGCGTCGGCGATACGCGCCTTGGCGCGCGTGATACGCTGCTCCATGGCGCTTTCACCGACGAGGAAGGCGCGGGCGATCTGCTTGACCGTCAGGCCGGAGACGATGCGTAACGCCACCGCGATCTGCTGTGTGGCCGGCAGGTCGGGATGGCAGCAGATGAACAGCAGCCGCAAAATGTCGTCGCGATAATGCGCGCCGTCCAGCCGCTCGGCGACGTCGCTCTCGGCATCCTCCAGATCGGAGATCTGGTCCTCCTCCGGCAGCGGCGCCTGCTTGGCGCGCTTGCGCACCGCATCGATGCCGCTGTTGCGGCCGACGAAGATCAGCCAGGCTGCCGGATCGCGCGGAGGACCGTTTTTCGGCCAGTTGTTCAGTGCCCTCAGGCAGGCGTCCTGGAATGCTTCCTCCGCCGCGTCGAGGTCGCGGAAGTAGCGCAGCAATGCCCCCATCACCTGCGGGCGAGCGGTGCTGATTGCTGTGCTGATCCAGGCGAGTTCGGTCATGCGGAAACCTTGGCGGGATTGAAGAGCGAGACCGGCCGGATTTCATAGGAGCCGCCGCTCGGGTTGACCTCGGAAAGCTCGCGCGCGAAGTCGACGGCCTCATCGAGGTCGGCGCATTCGAGCGTGTAGAAGCCGAGGAACTGTTCCTTGGTTTCGGCAAACGGGCCGTCGATGACCACCGCTTCGCCCTTGATCTTCCTCAGCGTCGTCGCCGCCGTCGTCGGCAAGAGCCGCGCCACCGGGCCAAGCCGTCCCGCCTGGGCATATTTTTCCTGCACGCCGAGGAGTTTTTCCATGACCGCATCATCCTGCTCCTTGCTCCAGGAGCAGACGACGTCTTCAGAGGCATAGCAGAGGATCGCGTAGAGCATGGGTCGTCCTTTTCTCTGTCAAAGGACGAAACACTAGGACCGATCCCGACACCGCGTCGACAAAAAAATACGCTCCGTCCGGTGTCCCAGCCCCTAACTGAAATGTGGAATGCTTTCTGCTGCAAAAGTCGGTCGCATAACTTCGAATTTTTGCGACTGACTTTGCGGCAGGAACTTCCCTGAAAATTCAACGCCATCGATTTTGTCGCAAAACTTAGGAGTTTCGCGACACCGGAATCGATGCAATCGAGAAGTTGATGAACGTCGGATTCTCTCCAAAGAGCGGACGGTTCTCGCGTCGTCATCCCAGGCTGCCTATGATGCGGCATGGAAGCAAAAGTGTTCATTCGTGACGATGGCGAAACAGACGCAACGGGGGTTACGGATTCGATTCCATGGTGGAGCTTTGCGAAGACGGCGCTCTCGGTTGCTCTGTTGCGCCTGTCGGAACGCGGCAAGATCAACCTCGACGAAGCTGTCGAGGGGAAATCTTTCACACCTGCCCAACTCCTACAGCACGAGGCGGGGTTACCAGACTACGGTTCCCTTCCGGCCTACCACGCCGATGTTGAAGCGGGTCGTTCGCCGTGGTCTGTTGATGACCTGTTGAATGCAGTCGAAGCGGATCGGCTGCGATACGAACCCGGTCAAGGGTGGGCCTATTCGAACATCGGCTACCAGGAGGTCGCCCGATTGATCGAGGAGGCAACGAATGTCCCTCTTTCCGAGGCTCTTTCCAACCTCGTATTCATCCCTGCCGAACTCGCCACGGCCCGGCTCGCCCTCACTCCGGCTGATTTAGCAGACGTGCAGATGGGCGACGCGATCGGCTACCATCCGGCCTGGGTCTATCACGGATTGGTTGTCGGCACGGCGATGGATGCGGCCCGACTTCTTCGCCATCTACTCGCCGGCAATTTGGTCGACGGGAACGCGCTGTCCAGAATGCTCGAACACAGGCCGCTCCCGCAATTCCGCTCTGAACTCCATCCCGATCCAGCATACGGATTGGGGCTGATGCTGCGGGCAACGAACCCGCTCGCCCATCCCATCGGTCACAGCGGAAGCGGTCCCGGAAGTCGAATTGCCGTCTATGGGCAGCAGGGGAGAACATGCGTCGTTTGGGCAACCGCCGCTTCAAGCACCATTCCCGAGGCGGAAGTTTTCCGTGCCTTGGAAAACGGCGGCTTTTGACACCCCCACCCGAAGCCGATCGGCCGTTTTCCAACCTTCCGCGATCTTGCCGTATCGCGAAATTCCCGATTGAAGCGACAAAATAACCGGCAAATGCCGATTAGGCAGATTGCAGAACGCGCATTTCAACATGCAGTCCGGCCGCGACCACCATGTTGACGAGGGTGTCGAGGGCGAACAGGTTGATCTTACCGCGCAGGAGATCGGACACGCGGGGCTGCGTCACGCCGAGATGGCGCGCGGCTTCGACCTGCGTCCAGCCCTTTGCCCGGATATGCTGTTCCAGCGCCATCATCAGTGTGGAGCGGAGCTTCATGTTCTCTGCTTCGGCGGGGGTGTCTTCGATGGCGTCCCACACGCTTGCAAAAGTCTCGTTGCTCATTGGCCTAACTCCTTCATCAGATCGCCGTAGCGTTTCGCCGCCAGGTCCAGATCCATTTTGCTGGTCTTCTGCGTTTTCTTCTGAAAGCAATGCAGCACGTAGACCGCATCGGCGACTTTGGCGATGTAGATCAGCCGGAAGGCGCCGGCTTCGTCCCGAATCCTGATCTCCTGCACACCCTTCCCGATTGTCGCCATTGGCTTCCAGTCGGTTGGAGGTTGCTCATTCTGTACCTTGTCGAGCTGGTAGCCCGCTTCGCGCCGTGCCGAGTTCGGGAAAGCGCGCAGATCATTGAGGGCGCTGCCCCGGAACTTGAGCATTTTCATGCGGCGACTATACAAAAATTTGTATAGTCGCCGCAAGCCTCTTTTCTTCGGGCTGCATCAAGGGCTACTTGTCACCTTGCCGCACCCAGATCTGGATGCAAATAGTGCAAAAGTCAGGATTTTCGCGACACGAAGACAGCGGCTTTCGACCTCGAAGCGGCCATGACGGTCGGCGCAATCCGTGGTCAGGCAGGAACGTAAGTCAACCTGATGACCTCCCCGCCGACCCGATCGCTGGCCACAAGGCGGAGCGGCGGCCGAGGACCGGTGAAGAAGGGCTTGCCGTGACCAAGCACCACTGGGTGAAGGTAAAGACGGTATTCGTCGATCAGACCTAGGTCAGTCAGGCTTTGCGCCAACTCCGGTCCGGAAGCGGAAATCTCCCCTGTAAGCTGGGTCTTTAGCCCGCGTATTGCCACCTCGACGTCATCCATGACAAGCGTTGCGTTAGGGCCGACCGACTTCAACGAGCGGGACACGACCCATTTCGGCTGGCTTCGCCACGCCATCGCGAAGTCGCGTTGCTCGGGGGTCCACTCAGGATGGTTGTCATCCCAATAGCGCATGACTTCATACATGCGTCGACCGTAAATGCTGCCTGTCAGGTCGCGGACGTGGTCGATCCAATGACGAAAGAGAGCAGGATCAGGTCCAAATTCCTGATGGTCGACATAACCGTCGAGGGAGAGGTTCATTCCAAAAACGAGCTTCGCCATGCCGTAAGTTTCCGTGCCGGTCAGGGTATGATGGCCACCCTACTGCGTCATTCCTTTGTCGCGAAAATCCCGATTAAAGCGACAGTTTTGCGATTGAATTTTGCGACGCCGCAAAATGGGACATTTTGCTACAATCGGGTGCGCAGAATGCCGCACGAGGATATTTTCGGCAAGAAGATCGCCCAGCACACCAATGCTGCAAACGGATTCGGCACCTCTATCTGCTTGGTTTCCACATTTCGGTTGAGAGGTGGGTCCCGGCGTCAGCCCTCTCTCGCCTTCAGCCATCTCAAGACCAAGGCCTCCTCGTCGTCGAGCCCAGCGATCGAGCGCTTGCCTTTGTTGGCATCCGCCATTTCGTCCAGCAGCCGTCCTTCGGACCAGGCGCGGAACACTTCCGGATGGATGTAGCATTGGCGACAAACCGCGCGCGTATTGCCGAGCCGCTCGGCAACCTTGTCGATGACATTGTTCATCACCCGCTTTTGCTGCGCCTGGCTTTCCGGACGCTCGGTTTGCGCAAACAGCGACGCCGCATGGATGGTGCCACCCCAGGTTCTGAAGTGCTTGGAGCTGAACTCCGCTCCGGCGTTCTCCCTGATATAGCGGTTGACGTCGTCTGAGCGCACCGGATGCCTGTTTCCGTCCTCGTCGAGATACTGGAACAGTTTTTGGCCCGGCAGGTCCTGCGCTCCGCGCACGACCTTGGCAATCCGGCGATCGACAAGCTTCAATCTCCATTCCTTGCCGGATTTACCGATGAAGGCAAAACGCAGGCTCGAGCCCTTGATGTCGACATGGCGGTCACGCAGCGTGGTCAGCCCAAAACTCCTGTTGTAGCGGGCATAGGCGGCATTGCCGACACGGATCATCGTGTTGTCGAGCAGCCAGACGATAGCCGCAACGACGCGTTCCAGCGGCAGGCCGTGACGGCGCAAATCGACGTCGATCTGCCGCCGCAGTTCGGGCAGGCTTTCGGCGAAGGCGATCAGGCTCGAATATTTGACGCCGTCACGCTCCTCCGCCCAGTGCGGGTGATAGCGGTATTGTTTGCGGCCGCGCTGGTCCCGACCGGTCGCCTGGATGTGACCGTCGGCATCCGGCGAGATCCACACATCCGTCCAGGCCGGTGGAATGGCGAGCGCCTTGATGCGTGCCAGCGCCTCCCCGTCGACAATCCGCCCGTCGGGTCCTTTGTACGAGAACCCCTTGCCCGAACGCAGCCGGCGAATACCGGGTTCAGTGTCGGTGACATAGTTGAGCGAGGCCCGAACGGCCGAGGCTTGCGCGCCGTTCTCCAGCCCTCCGTTCTGCGGCACCCCGTTTTTTGGTGCAGCTTTCCTCACAGCCGATCGGCCAGACGACGATCCGGATTTGTCCAGCATGTCCTCTCCACGGAATTTCCGTAGATAAGCCGCTTGCCGGCTGCGGGTTCCAACGCCTCTTGATCTCTTGGTTCCAGAACAGCCTATCGACGTCGCCGTGCAACGAAGACGTGCGTCGTCACGCCTTTTCGAGCACGACCGGAATGACGTCGACCGCCTGCTCGCCGGCCTGTCCACCAGTGGTTTTCAGCACGCCGACGATCGGCGCCACATCGGAGTAGTCGCGGCCGTAGCCGACCGTGATATGGTCGTTGCTTGCCCGCATGCCATTGGTCGGATCGAATTCCTGCCAGCCGGCATCGCGCCCGCACCACACCTTGACCCAGGCGTGCATGGCGTCGGCGCCTTCGAGCCGCGGCTTCCCGCGCGGCGGGATGGTGCGCAGGAACCCGCTGACATAGCCCGCGGGAATACCGAGGCCGCGCAGGCCGGCGATCATGATGTGGGAAAAATCCTGGCAGACGCCGCGCTTCAGGCCAAAGGCGTCGCTGGCCCGCGTCTGCACGGTGGTCGCCTCGCCGTCATAGGTGAAATCGCGGTGAATGCGGTTGCACAGAGCCATGGCCGTGCCGACTGTCGAACTGCCGGCACTGCCTTTCGCATAGGCAGTGATTGCCGCGTCGATGCCGGCATGATCGCTGGCGGCCAGAAAGTGATGCGGCGAAGCCGGCGCCAGCGAGTGCACTGCGCCGAGTTCTTCCCTCAGCCGGCGTATGTCCGGCGATACGTCGAGCCCGGGTTCGGGCCGCGACACTGAAACACGCGCGCTCATCCTGATGTCGAGCGCATCATGCGCGTCACGAAAGGCGATCGAGGTGACACTGTTGCCGAAAAAGTCGGAAAAGTCGGAGCGTTCGCTGGGCGCCGGCACAAAAGACAGTGAAGCGGCGATGACGCGCTGCACGCCAGGGATGGTCGGCGGCAGCACGCGCACCTGATGGCGGCCGCCGCCGGCCGCCGCATCATAGTCGTAACGCAGGTGAAGCCTGATGTCGTAGAGCATGCTGTCTCTACCCGAAATAGGCTTTGGCGAGGCTGTTGTAGAGCCCGCCGATTTCATTGGCGAGATCGCCGAGGGCCTTGGCCGTCATGTCCGAGGGCTCCTTGATGGCGATCGACGTGTTGAGCTGCAGGATTTCCTTGGCCGCCGGCGACATATGGCCTTCAGCGCCGACAGCGGGCAGCAGCGCGATTTCGGCCTTCAGCCGTTCGAGCTGGAAAAGGATTGAGCGCGGGTTGAGCGGATCGAGGGCCAAAAGGTCGACCACCGTGCGCCGTCCCGCCTGCACCGGATATTGCCGACGGTGGGTCATGACGCTGTCGCCGATCTCCAGCATCATGTCGAGCGCACCTTCCGGCGCCTGGGCTCTGGTCAGCCGGGCGAGCGTGCGGGCTATCTGGATGCCGCGTTCGAGCCTGCGGCCGATTTCCAGGAAACGCCAGCCGGCAAAGCGGTACATGTTCTCGTGCAGCAGGCCGGAAAACCCGGCCAGCTTGCGCAGGATGACCGTCATTGCCCTTGTCGCGTCGTCGCCCGGCGCCACTGTCGCGGCAAATTGATGGATGGTCTTCGACAGATCCTTCAATGCCAGCCAGCCATCGGGCGAGAAGCGGTCACGGATCTGCCCGGCGCTGTAAACGGCGCTGTCCAGCGTGCCGATGAGCCCCAATGGGATTGCCGTCTCGACGTCGATGCCGAACGGCGCGAGATAGTCGCTGATATCGGCGAGCAGCGGCATCTCGGGATCGGATGTCTCGGCCAGCCGCACATGGTAGGCGCGCAGGATGCGCACCGTGTCTTCCGACCGCTCGATATAGCGGCCGAGCCATGTCAGGTTCTCAGCCGCGCGGCTGGGCAGGCTGCCGGGCAAGGTTCGGGTGAAGCTGTCGTGCTCCTGCGGCAGCAGCGTCTCGCGCTCGACCGGCCTGTCGCTGACCACCCAGACATCCGCCGCCTGGCCGCCGCGCTGCATGGCGATGGCGGTCGGGTCGAGCGAGAAGCCGACACGGGCAAAGCCGCCCGGCATCACCGTCCAGCCTTCCGGCGTCCGCGCCAGATAGACGCGCAGGCTTGCCGGCCGCGGCTCCAGCCAGCCGCCGACATAGACAGGCGTGGTCGACAGCGTCACCGCTTCCTGGCCGACGAAGTCGCCGCCGTCCCGTTCGATCCTGGCGACGAGTTCGGCCCGTTCCTCGACCGACAGCGCTGACCCGAGCTTGGTCGAGCCGTCGTCCTCGAAGGCAAGCCGCGTCGACAGCGCCGGGCCGATCACCATGCTATCGATATTGGCGAGCACATGCTCACGCTCCGTCTCCTGCCCGCACCACCATGTCGCGACCGTCGGCAGCAGCAGTTCCTCATTGCGCAGGGCGCGCGAAATCTTCGGCAGGAAGGCGAGCAGCGCGCGCGTCTCCATCAGGCCGGAACCCAGTGCATTGACGGCCGAAACCGCCCCTTGCCGGACCGCTTCGACCAGCCCCGGCGTGCCGATCTGCGAGTCCGGCCGCAATTCAAGCGGATCGGCAAAGGCGGCGTCGAGCCGCCGCCACAAGACGCTCACCGGCATCAGCCCCGAAACCGTGCGCACCATCAGCCTGCCGCCCGAGACGGTCAGGTCCTCGCCCTCGAGCAGCATGATGCCGAGATAGCGGGCGATATAGGCATGTTCGTAATAGGTTTCGTTCAGCGGTCCCGGCGTCAGGATGGCGACACGGCCGCCGGCTTGCTTGGCCATGCCGATCAGCGCGTCGCGGAAGCGACGGAAGAAGCCGGCCAGGCGGTGCACATGCATCTCGCCGTAGATGTCGGACAGCGCCCTCGTAGTGGCGACGCGGTTCTCCAGCGCGAAGCCGGCGCCCGACGGCGCCTGTGTGCGGTCGCCAAGCACCCACCAGCGGCCGTCCGGGCCACGACCGAGCTCGAAGGCGCAGAAATGCAGGAAATGGCCGCTGGCCGGCCTGGTGCCGACGACCGGCCGCAAATATTCGGGGCTGGCCGCGATCAATCCGGCCGGTAGAATGCCTTTCTCGACCAGCCGGTTCGGACCGTAAATGTCGGCGATGGTCTCCTCGAACAGATCGGCGCGCTGGACCAGGCCGGCGCTGATACCAGCCCATTCCTGCTCCTCGATCAGCAGCGGCACATGCGCCAGCGGCCATTCCCGCTCGTTGGCGCCGGCCTTGTCGTAGACGCGGTAATAGACGCCGGCATCGCGCAGGTACTGGTCGGCGCGGGCGAAGCGCTGGGCAAGCTTTTCCGGACCCAGGTCCTCCAGCGCCTCGATGAAGTGCCGCCACGCCGGCCGCGGATTGCCCGACGCATCGACCATCTCGTCGACGACGCCTTCGATCGGCTGATAGTGCTCCAGCAGACTGTGGGTTTGCGGCTTGCTGCGCAGCCTTTTGTGATTCCCCTTCGCCATGGCTGATCAGAGTCTTTGCGGCCGCCGAAGGTCAAGGGTCATCGGGAAATCTTCAGAGGCTTCTTCGTTGCACAGCACATAGCTGGACGGCGTATGGCCACGTGGTTCGAAGCGGGCGAGCCGCCGCGCCTCCGCTTCGTTGCCGTTGACCGGGAAGGTGTCGTAGCTGCGCCCGCCGGGATGTGCCACATGGTAGACGCAGCCGCCGACCGCGCGGCCCGACCAGCGGTCATAGATGTCGAAGACCAGCGGGGTGTTGACCGGTAGCGCCGGATGCAGGCCCGACGCCGGCTGCCAGGCCTTGAAGCGCACGCCGGCCACTGCGATCTCGCGGTTGTCGGTCACCTTCATCGGCACTACGCGGCCGTTGCAGACGACGGCGTGACGCTCCGGGTTGAGCCCATCGGTCTTCACCTGCAGCCTTTCGACGGAGGAATCGACAAAGCGTACGGTGCCGCCGATCGCGCCTTGCTCGCCCATCACGTGCCACGGCTCGAGCGCCTGCCTGAGCTCCAGCTTGACGCCGGCATGCTGGACCTCGCCGCAGAACGGGAAGCGGAATTCGAGCTGGGCGTCGAACCATTCCGGACGGAACGCAAAGCCGTTCAGCTTGAGGTCGTCCAGCACGTCGAGAAAATCCCCCCAGACATAATGCGGCAGCATGAAACGGTCGTGCAGCGAGGTGCCCCAGCGCACGAAGCGGCCGTCGAGCGGGTTCTTCCAGGCCCGGGCGATGATGGCGCGCACCAGCAATTGCTGCGCCAGGCTCATGCGCGCGTTGGGCGGCATCTCGAAGCCGCGGAATTCGACCAGCCCGAGCCGGCCGGTCGGCCCGTCCGGCGAAAACAATTTGTCGATGCAGATTTCCGAGCGATGCGTATTGCCCGTCACGTCGGTCAGAAGGTTGCGGAACAGCCGGTCGACCAGCCACGGCAGGGGTGCCGCGCCCTTGTCCGGATGTGGCACCTGCGCCATCGCGATTTCGAGTTCGTAGAGCGAATCGTGGCGTGCCTCGTCGAAGCGCGGCGCCTGGCTGGTCGGGCCGATGAACAGGCCGGAGAAAAGGTAGGACAGCGACGGATGTCGCTGCCATTGCAGCACCAGGCTCTTCAACAGGTCGGGGCGGCGCAGGAACGGACTGTCATTGGGCGTGGCGCCGCCGACGACGACGTGGTTGCCGCCGCCGGTGCCGGTGTGGCGGCCGTCGATCATGAACTTGTCGGCGCCAAGCCGCGTCTGCCGCGCCTCTTCGTAGATCGCCGTGGTCGTCGCCACGCAATCCTGCCAATTCGCGGCGGGGTGGATATTGACCTCGATGACGCCGGGATCGGGTGCGACACGGATGACATTGAGGCGCGGATCGTGCGGCGGGCCGTAGCCCTCGATGTGCACCGGCAGGCCGATCGCCCTTGCCGCCTTCTCCGCCGCCGCCACCAGTTCGAGATAGTCCTCCAGCGCCTCGACCGGCGGCATGAACACACAAAGCCGTCCGTCGCGCGGCTCGACCGAAAGGGCCGTGCGCACGGCGCCGCCGATCTCGGTAATCTCCTGTTCAACGCGGTCCTGCTGGCCAGTAACGGCCGTAAAGGAGACCGCCTGCTGGCGTCGCGCCATCTCGTCGGCGCCCTCCAGTTCGGCCGCAGCGGGCGACGAAGCAGAACCGGGCAAGATCGCCTCACGCGCCGGCAGTGGTCCGCGCGGCAGCGATGGATCGACCGGGACTATGTAGGGGAACTGCGCCGGCGGCACATAGGGCAGCGTGCCGAGCGGCAGGCGGTAGCCGACCGGCGAATCGCCGGGCACCAGGAACAGCCTGCCGCGCCGCGTCTTCCATTTCTCCGAGCGCCAGCGCGGTCCGGAAGCCTGGCTGTTCCAGCGCTGGACGGGCAGCACATAGCCCGACGGCTTGGTCAGCCCGCGTTCGAACACCCGCGCCATGCGGCTGCGCTCCTCCGGATCCTCCAGCTTCGAATTGGAAGGATCGACGTTGTCAGGCAGCTTGCCTTCCTTGAGCAGCCACTCGGCCGGATCCTCATAGGCTTCGCTGACCATGGTCTTGTCGATGCCGAGTTCGTCGGCGATCGCCGTCAGCAGGCCTTCGGCCTGCTTCGGTCCGACATCCGCCTCGCTCTTTTCATGCGCGATCAGCGACGGGTCGCTCCACACCGGCTCGCCGTCGGTGCGCCAGTAGAGCGAGAAGGTCCAGCGCGGCAGGCTTTCGCCGGGGTACCATTTGCCTTGCCCGTAATGCAGGAAGCCGCCCGGCGCGAAGCGTTCGCGCAGCCGGCGGATCAGCGCGTCGGCCTTTTCGCGTTTGGTCGGCCCGACGGCGGCGGTGTTCCACTCTGCAGCCTCGAAATCGTCGATCGAGACGAAGGTCGGCTCGCCGCCCATGGTCAGCCGCACGTCGCCGGCCTGGAGCGCAGCATCGACCTGGACCCCCAGCGCGTCCAGCGCCTGCCAGCTCTCGTCGGAGAACGGCTTGGTGATGCGCGGATGCTCGGCGATGCGGTCTACCCGCATGTCGAAGCCGAATTCGACATTGGCGAAGCTCGCCATGCCGGAGATCGGCGCGGCATTGCGGAAATGCGGCGTTGCCGCGAGCGGCACATGGCTTTCGCCGGTGAGCAGGCCGGAGGTCGGGTCGAAGCCGATCCAGCCGGCGCCCGGCAGATACACCTCGCACCAGGCATGGAGGTCGGTGAAATCGGTCGCCGTGCCGGGCGGCCCGTCGAGCGCAACGAGGTCGGGTTTGAGCTGGATCAGGTAGCCGGAGACGAAACGCGCGGCGATGCCGAGGTTCCTCAGTATCTGCACCAGGAGCCAGCTGGAATCGCGGCACGACCCCTTGCCGGCGGCCAGCGTTTCCTCGGGCGAGAAGACGCCGGTTTCCATGCGCACGATATAGGCGATCTCGCGCTGCAGCCGCGCATTGAGGTCGACGACAAAATTGACGGTGTTGGTCGGGTGGCGCGCGAGGGTTTTCAGGAATGCCTCCAACAGCGGCCCCGCCGGTTCCGGCGTTCGGTAGATGGTCAGATCGTCCCGGATCTCTTCGGGGTATTCGAACGGAAACGTCTCGGCCGACGGTTCGACGAAGAAATCGAACGGATTGTAGACCGTCATGTCGGCAACGAGATCGACCTCGATCTTCAACTCCGTCACCGGCTCGGGAAAGACGAAACGGGCAAGGAAATTGCCGTAGGGGTCCTGCTGCAAATTGACGAAGTGGTTTGCCGGCCCGACCTTCAGCGAATGGCTGAGCACTTTGGTGCGGGAATGCGGCGCAGGCTGCAACCTTATGACTTGCGGGCCCAAGACGACCGGCCGGTCGTATTTGTAGTGGGTCAGGTGATAGACGGCTGCCAGAATTGCCATGGTGCCCCTGAAGTCGGCGTTTCAAAAGGAGTTCGCTGAACCCTGACACGAATGCTGACCATTCTCCAAGCAGAGATGTTGCGCTGCACCTAAATTAAGCAGCTTTCACAGCTTCACGAAACGGAGCGCCGACCTGGGATTCCGTGGCGTGGCGGCAAGACGTTGCAACGGTGCAGAGCCGAAGGCCGGCGGGTCAGCACCGGGCGCTTCCCGCCGACATTGATGTCAGCAGCACCCGCGATGCTTGGTCGAAAAGAGCTGAAAAGAAAAACCCGCCTCGGTGAGCGGGTCGTCGGTGCGAATTAGCACCATAGCGAAATTAGTAGCATAGCTGCCGGCACAAAGCAAGAACAAAATGTGGCGCCGTTGGCGAAAATTGCCGATCTCCCGCCTTGCGAGGGGAGATGCCAAGCAGTGGCGCTGGAAGCGGAGGACACCTGCCAATGCTAAAAGAACGCCTGCAACCCGGTCTGCGCCCGCCCGAGGATCAGCGCATGCACGTCATGCGTGCCCTCATAGGTGTTGACGGTTTCCAGGTTCTGGGCGTGGCGCATGACGTGGTAGCCTATCTGGATGCCATTGCCGCCATGCATGTCGCGGGCCTGGCGGGCGATGTCGAGCGCCTTGCCGCAATTGTTGCGCTTGACGAGCGAGATCATCTCCGGCGCCATCTTGCCTTCATCCATCAGCCGCCCGACGCGCAGGCTGCCCTGCAGGCCGAGCGCGATCTCGGTCTGCATGTCGGCGAGCTTCTTCTGGAAAAGCTGCGTGCCGGCCAGCGGCTTGCCGAACTGCTTACGGTCGAGGCCATACTGGCGGGCGCGGTGCCAGCAATCCTCAGCCGCGCCCATGGCGCCCCAGGAAATTCCGTAGCGCGCCCGGTTGAGGCAGCCGAACGGTCCCTTGAGACCCGAGACGTTGGGCAGCAGCGCGTCCTCGCCGACCTCGACGCCCTCCATCACCACTTCGCCGGTGATCGAGGCTCGCAGCGACAGCTTGCCGCCGATCTTCGGCGCCGACAGCCCGTTCATGCCCTTTTCCAGGACAAAGCCGCGAATCTCGTTGTCATGCGCGGCCGATTTTGCCCAGACGACGAACACGTCGGCGATCGGCGCGTTGGAAATCCACATCTTCGAGCCGGAGATCCTGTAGCCGCTCGCGGTCTTCTCGGCCCGCGTCTTCATGCCGCCCGGGTCGGAACCGGCGTCAGGTTCGGTCAGGCCAAAGCAGCCGATCCATTCGCCCGACGCCAGCTTCGGCAGGTATTTCTTGCGCTGTTCTTCCGAGCCATAGGCGTGGATCGGATACATTACCAGCGACGACTGCACGCTCATCATCGAGCGATAGCCCGAGTCGATCCGCTCCACTTCCCGCGCGACCAGCCCGTAGGTGACGTAGTTGGCGCCGAGCCCGCCATATTCTTCTGGGATGGTGATGCCGAGCAGACCGGCCTCGCCCATTTCGCGAAAGATCCCGGCGTCGGTCTTCTCCTCGAGATAGGCTTCCTCGATCTTCGGAGCGAGCTTGTCGGCGGCAAACGCCGCGGCGCCATCGCGCACCATGCGCTCGTCCTCCGAAAGCTGGTCCTCGATCAGGAAAGGATCATCCCAGACGAATGCGTTCTTGTCGGCGGCCATGGCTCTCGGTCTCCCAAACTCATGCATGTCGCCCAAAGCTTGCCCGCGGGCCTGACCCGAGGGTGTTCGGCAGCTTGGAGATAACGACATGCATCGAAACAGAAATCTTGAAACGCGCGGCTTATCGGCTCCCGTCCTGAAAAAATCAAACGAAATAGCTTCGCCGATCCATGAGCATTGGTGATGGATGATCAATGTCGAGCGCCGCCGTCTGACCTGGCGGCGCAGCCCGGCTCGCGAAATTACTTCCGCTTCAACGCATCGGCCAAAGCGGCGCCGAACGCGCCCTGCTGCACCGGCCGCTCCGGCTGGCGTTGGGGCGCGGGCGCGCGCGGCACCGGCCTGCTGCCATTGTCGCGCGGCTTCGGTGCGCCAGCGTCGCCATCCTTGCGCATCGACAGACCGATGCGCTTGCGCTTGATATCGACGTCGACGACACGCACCTTGACCACGTCGCCGGCCTTGACCACCTCATGCGCGTCCTTGACGAAACGGTCGGCTAGTTGCGAGACGTGCACCAGTCCGTCCTGGTGTACGCCGATATCGACGAAGGCGCCGAAGGCGGCGACATTGGTGACAGTGCCTTCAAGCTGCATGCCGGGCTTCAGATCTTTGATGTCGTCGATGCCATCGGCAAAAGTCGCGGTCTTGAAGCCGGGGCGCGGGTCGCGGCCGGGCTTTTCCAGCTCCGCCAGGATGTCGCGCACCGTCGGCAGGCCGAAGCGCTCATCGACGAAGACGCGCGGATCGAGCGCCTTGAGTGCGGCGCTGTCGCCCATCAGCGAGCGGACGTCGCGCCCGCAGGCCGCAACAATCTTCTTGGCCACGCCATAGGCTTCCGGATGCACCGCTGACGCATCGAGCGGTTCGCTGCCGTTTGGAATGCGCAGGAAGCCGGCGCATTGCTCGAACGCGCGGGGTCCAAGGCGGGAGACCTTCAACAGTTCGCGACGGCTGGCGAACGGGCCGGAGGCATCGCGATGCGCAACGATCGCCTCGGCCAGCGATGCGCCGAGACCCGAAACCCGCCCCAGAAGCGGCGCTGAGGCCGTGTTGAGATCGACGCCGACGGCGTTGACCGCATCCTCGACCACCGCTTCCAGCGAGCGGCCGAGGCGGTACTGATCGACGTCGTGCTGGTACTGGCCGACGCCGATCGACTTCGGCTCGATCTTGACCAGTTCGGCGAGCGGATCCTGCAGGCGCCGCGCGATCGACACTGCCCCGCGCAGCGACACGTCAAGGCCGGGAAATTCCGCCGCCGCCGTTGCCGAGGCGGAATAGACCGAGGCGCCGGCTTCACTGACGATCACCTTGAGCGGCTTCGGCCCGGACCCGGCAGGCATGTCAGCCAGCATGTCGGCCACCAGCCTTTCGGTCTCGCGGCTGCCGGTGCCGTTGCCGATCGAAATCAGCTCGACCTTGTGCAGCCGGATGAGCTTGGCCAGTTCGGCCTGCGTGCCGCGGACATCGTTCTTCGGCGGGAACGGATAGACCGTTGTCGTCGCCAGCAGCTTGCCGGTGCCGTCCACCACCGCCACCTTGACGCCGGTGCGAATGCCCGGATCGAGCCCCATCGTCGGCCGCGAGCCGGCAGGCGCGGCAAGCAGCAAATCCTTGAGATTGCGGGCGAAGACATGGATGGCTTCTTCTTCGGCCCGCTCGCGCAGATCGCGCATCAGATCGAGCGTCAGGTGCAGCGACAGCTTTATGCGCCAGGTCCAGCCGGCGACCTCCATCAGCCAGCGGTCTCCCGGCAACTGGCGGCCGATGGCGTAGGCGTCGGCGATCATCCGCTCAACCGGTTTCACCGGAGAGGCGTCATCGGCATCGACTTCGACGTCGAGCGACAGAACCTCCTCGTTGCGGCCGCGCAGCATGGCCAGCGCGCGATGGCTCGGCACGTTGGCCCAGCGCTCGACATGGTCGAAATAGTCGGAGAATTTCGCGCCCGCCTCCTGCTTGCCGTCGACGACGCGCGACCGCAGGAAGGCGCGTTCCTTCATGTAGGTCCGCAATCTGCCGACCAGATCGGCATTCTCGGCGAACTGTTCGGACAGGATGTCGCGCGCACCCTCGAGCGCCGCCTTGGTATCGACCACGTCTTCGCTGATGTAGGCCAGCGCCAGCTCGGCGGGTACAGCCGTACGGTCGGCGAGAATAGCTTCCGCCAGAGGCCCGAGCCCGCGCTCGCGTGCGATCTCGGCCTTGGTCCGGCGCTTCGGCTTGTAAGGCAGATAGATGTCTTCGAGTTCGGCCTTGGTGCCGGCCGCAGCGATCTTTGCCTCGAGCTCGTCGGTCAGCTTGCCCTGCTCGCGGATCGAACCAAGGATGGTGTCGCGGCGCGCGTCGAGTTCGCGCAGGTAGGCCAGCCGCTCGGCAAGGTCGCGCAGCTGCGTGTCGTCGAGGCCGCCGGTGACCTCCTTGCGGTAGCGCGCCACGAACGGCACGGTCGCGCCGTCGTCGAGCAAGCCGATCGCCGCCGCAGCCTGTTCGGGCCGCGCGCCGATTTCGGCGGCTATGATGGTTGCGATGCGCTTGATGTCGGCTGCCATGTCGTACCTGTCGCTAGTCGAAACGAGCAGCGACCATAGGCGCAGAGCACTGCCGCGCCAACTGCGCCATTTTCAACCCGGCGAGAGGTCCACAGGAAAGGTCGGGCTGTCTGGATGGATCAGACCATCCGGCTCAGCGCCTCGAAGAAAGAAGTCATATCCAGATCGAGCGGATCGTCGACCGGTACCGGCTGCGACGACATTTTTGCGATTACCATTTCGGCCTTCGGATTGACGTAAAGCCACTGGCCGTGGATGCCGATGCCGCAGAAGGCGCCGCTTGCGGCGCCCGTCTGGTACCATTTGTTGCGGTAGCGGCCACGCTGAAACAGGAACGCCATCGTGCCGCGCCGCCAGGCCTCGGCGTCACCGCCAGTTTCGGCCGTGTCGCGCACCCAGGCTTCCGGCACGACGCGGCGGCCATTGGCCGTGCCGCCTTGCCGCATCATCTCGCCGACGCGTGCGAGGTCGCGCGGTGTCACCGAAATGCCGCCGGCGGTGCGCGCCGTTCCTTCCATGTCGACTGTCACCGAGGCATCGCCGACGGCGCCGAGCGGCGCCCATAATTTTTCGCGCATCAGATCGGCGAAGCGCCGGCCCGACGCGCGTTCGAGCAGGATGCCGAGCAGGTCGGAATTGGGCGAGCGGTAGCGGAAAGTCCGGCCATGCGGCTCGGCCAGGCCCTGCAGCGTCATGAGGAAAGTGGCCAGGCTCTCGATGCCCCCGCCTGGATTCCACAGCATGGCGCGGCGGTAGCGGGCGAAGGCGCTTTCCGGATCGAGATAGGCCTCTTCGAAATCGAGGCTGACACTCATGTCGAGCACGTGCCGCACACGCGCATCGCCATAGGCCGAGCCGGCGGCTTCGGGCAGATAGAGGCTTACCGGTGCCTGCGGATCGAAAATCCCCTCGCCTTCCAATGTGCCGGCAACAATGGCGGTCAGCGACTTGCTGATCGAAAAGACGATGTGGCGCGCCCCAAACTCCATATGCGGCGCGAACCAGTCGCCGACGAATTTGCCGCGTTTCATGATCGTCAGCGCGTCGGTATCGGAGCGCGCGAGAAACGCCGCGACCGTCTCCGCGCCGCCTGCAAGAGCGACCTTTTCGCCAAGTAGCCCGCCGAAATCCTGCGCCGGCGCCTCGCTGCTGCCCGGCTGTGCCGCCACGGCAGCGCTCGGCACCAGCTCGCCGACATTCTGGAACGACCACCGGCTGAACGGGCTTTCCCGCCAGTTGCCGAGCAGAACCTCATTGCGGCGAAAGCCGTATCTGGTCTCGAACGCGGTCTTGCCGGTCATGGTGGTCCTGCGGATTTTCTTTGAGGTTCAGGCGAGCGCAGCGGCAATGGCATGCACGGCTTTCAAGGTCGCCACCGAATAGCCGATGTTGGTGAAATCCGGATAGCTCGAAAGCTTCACCACGACCATTTTCGTATCCCAGTCGATATGGATCAGCTGCCCGAACACGCCCCGGCACATCAACGCGCGCGAGCGCGGGTCCTCGATCCAGAACTGGTTGCGGTAGCTGCCTTCCGGCAGGCTGGGACTGAAATCCGGTCCATGCCTGCCATTGCGCGTCGCCTCGATCCAGTCGGCCGGCACGATGCCGCCTCCATTGTCGAGGATCAGCTGGCCGAAGCGGCCATAATCGCGCAGCGTGGCGTTGAAGCCGCCGTCGGCGACCGCATAACCGGCGCTGTCGACAGTGAAGCAGGCGCTTTCATCGGCGCCGAGCTTTTGCCAGAGCTCTTCCGAAATCAGCTGCGCCAGCCTTTTGCCGCTCACCCGCTCCATGATGAAGGCAAGCACGTCGGTCTCGATCGAGCGGTATTCGAAGGCAGCGCCGTGCGGCCGGCTCTTTTCCTTGAGCCCCAGGATCAGTTCGAACATATGCGATGGCCAGCGGAAGGCCGGATCGCTGCCCGGCGGCACCGGCTTCCAGCCGGTGGCGACATCGACCTGGCCGATGTCGGAATAGGGGTCGGTGTATTCCTCGGAAAAGCGCACCCCGCTCGTCATGTCGAGCACATGCTGCACGCTGGCGCCTGCCCAGCCGGTCGCTTCCAGCTCCGGCAGATAGGCCGTCACCGGCAAGTCGGGATCGATCACCCCGTGCCCGACCAATATGCCGAACACCGAGCCCGTGACCGACTTCGCCATTGACTGCGACAAATGCAGCGTGCGCTCGGTCATGCCGTTGAAGTAGCGCTCATAGGCGACCTTGCTGTCCTTGAGCACGAGAAACCCGTCGGTATAGGTCTCGTCGAGCAGCCCGGCGAGCGTCGTCGGCTGCCCCATGCTGTCGCTCACCGGCAGCGCGTCGAGATCGACCTCGGCGCGCTCGGAGCGATGCCGATGGCCATTGCCGCGCCAGACTTCGACGGTCGGCAGAAATTCGCGGATGTGCTGAAACGCCCAGCGGTTCCATGGCGGCCGGTCCCAGTCGAGCTTCGGCGGCACCATCCGCGGCGGCGAACCCTGCATGATCGGCGGCGCCGGTTCGCTGTTGCGATAAGATTTCATCCAATCCCCTTGTCGCAAAGAAGGGAGGCCGAAGCCTCCCTTCGATCGATCCCACGTCGAGCCTATTTGCGCAGATTGGTCCAGATCTTGTTGTAGATCTCGACCACTTCCGGTGGGCAAGGTGGCACAAATTCCGCAGTCGGCGCACCGGCCGGCGGATTGATTTCCGGCGCGCTGGCGAAGTCCGGCGGCAGGAATTTGTGGCTCCCGGTAATGCCGTTGTCGTAACCGGCGAATTCCGAAATCAGCGCGGCGTTTTCCGGGGCCATGACGAAATCCTGAAACAGCTTCGCATTTTCAAGGTTCTTCGCGCCTTTCAGCACGGCCACATTGTCCATCCAGCCTTCGATGCCTTCCTTGGGATAGGCGTATTTGATCGCCGGAATTTTCTGGCGCGCACGATAGGTTGCGCCGTTCCACGCCTCCGTGACGATCACATCGCCCGAGGTGATCTTGGTGATGGTGTCGTAGCTGAAGGTCTTCCATGACGGCTTGGCGGCCATGAGAATGTCGTTGACCTTCTTCAGATTGGCCTTGTCGGCGCCGCAACGCGGCACACCGGCATAGCGCTCGGCCGCGTGCATCACGGTGTTGACATCGTCGAGCATGTTGATCTGGCCTTTCAACTCGTCCGGCGGGTCGAACAGGATTGCCAGCGTGTCGATGTCGCCCTTGTATTTGTCGGTGTTGACTTCGAACGCGGTGGTGCCGAACTGCCACGGCACGGTGTAGTGACGGCCTTTGTCCCAGTAGATGTCGACGAAGCGCGGGTCGAGGTTCTTGCCGTTCGGCATCGCATTGGGCTCGGTCTTTTCGAGCAGGCCCTCATCGATCATGATCTTCACGGTGTAGTCGGATGGGACGACGATGTCGTAGCCGGAATTGCCGGCGCGCACCTTCGACAGCATGGTCTCGTTGGAATCGTAGTCGTCCAGCGTCACCTTGACGTTGTATTGTTTTTCGAATTTCTCGATCAGCTTGGGGTTGGTGTAATCACCCCAATTGTAGATGTGCAGCTCACCATCGGCGAGTGCAGGTACTGCCCATAAAAGTGCTGCCGTCGAAACGGCAGCCGTCAGTTTCCTAGACATCACAGTCTCCTTTGCCTTCCCATTGACTCACTTGGCGCGGCGGCGCGCGATCAGGAACGATATCGAGACGAACAGGATCGACACCAGCAGCAGGATGGTGGAGATGGCATTGATCTCCGGCGTCATCGGCCGCCTGATCTGGTTCCAGATGTAGAGGGGCAGCGTCGTCTGCCCGGGGCCGGCGACCAGCTGCGTGATGGTGAAATCGTCGAAGGAGACGATGAAGGCGAGCGCCCCACCCGACAGGATGCCGGGAACCAGCAATGGCAGCGTTATGCGCCGGAAAGCATGCCAGGGCGTGGCATAGAGATCGGCCGCGGCAGCTTCGAGCGTCAGATCCATGTCCTCGAGACGCGCCCGGATGGGCATATAGGCGAAAGGAATGCAAAAGACGGTGTGGGCGAGGATCAGATTTATGCCGAAATTGAGCCCGAGAGTGCTCGCGATCAGCGCAAAGAACGAGAGCGTCGCCACCGCCGTGATGATCTCCGGAACCATCAGCGGCAGGTTGATGACCATGAAGGCGGCCGACAGCCCGCGCCACGGCTTGACCCGGGTCATGCCGATCGCCGCCAGCGTCGCGGCGATCGTCGAAATGATCGTGGCGGTGACAGAGATGATCAGCGTGTTCTTGGCGGCGTTGTGGAATTCCTGGTTGAGCAGCGCACTGCCATACCAACCGAGCCCGATGCCTTCCCAACGCGTGACCAGAGACCCGGTGTTCAGCGAGAAGATCATCAGGATCAGGATCGGCGCGTAGAGCACGCAGAGGCAGATGATGGCGATCGAGCGGAAGCCCGGTTGGTCCTTGATATCGGCGCTGCGGGGGTCAGCCATGCCTCATCTTCCCCGACGTGTTACGGACATAGAAGTAGAGCGCCACCAGCACCGCTGCCATCAGGATCAGCGCCTGCGCGCAGCCGAGCGGCCAGTTGCGCCCGGAGCCGAATTGCTGGGCGATGAGATCGCCGATCATCAGGTGGATACCGCCGCCGAGGATCAGCGGCGTCACATAGGCGCCGAGGGCCGGAATGAACACAAGCAGGCAGCCGGCGATGATGCCGGGCAGCGACAGCGGGATGATCACCCGCCATAGCACCTGCCGACGGGTCGCATAGAGATCGTAGGCGGCCTCGACCAGCCGGAAATCCAGCTTCTCCAGGCTGGAATAGAGCGGCAGCACCATGAACGGCAGGAACGAGTATAACAGGCCGAGCTGGATGGCGAAGTTGGTGTAGAGCATGGTGATCGGTTTCTCGATCACCCCCAGAGCCATCAGTGCGTTGTTGATGAGGCCCTCGTCGCGGATGATGAACATGATGGCAAGAGTGCGCACCAGCAGGTTCGACCAGAACGGGATGGTGATCAGCAGCACCCACCAGTTGCGCTGCGCCGGCGGTCGCGTGGCCATGAAATAGGCTGTCGGAAAGCCGAGCAGCAGGCAGATGACCGTCGTCACCACGGCGAAGACGAACGAGCGCAGATAGATGATCAGGAAATCCGGCGTGAACTGCAGCGTGTCGTCGAAGATGTCGCGCTGGAACAGGAAGTTCAGATAGGCGTCGGTCGAGAATTGCCACTGCACGCCGCCATAGGGTGCTGCGGCAAGAAATGAATAGATGACGATGATGAGAAGCGGCAGCACGCCGAAAATGCCGATGATTATCAAAGCTGGCAACGAAAGCAGGCGGTGGCGCCTGGCGCTGGCCTTCTCCGCCTCTGCTTCGAACAATGCAGCTTGGGAAAACGCGCTCGCCATCAATCCCTCAGCACTTGCGCGGCGTCGTTGCCGATCGAGACGCCGACCTTGTCGCCTCGCTCGAAACCGCAGCCTGCGCTGCGCGTGTTCTGCTGGCGCACGGTGAAGGCTTCGCCACTGTCCAGTTGGACATGAATATGCGTGTCGGTACCGAAATAGACGATGTTTTCGATGGTTCCCGAAAGGTCGCCCTTGCCGCTGGTCAGCTTGGCGTGTTCCGGCCTGACCACCACGGTAGCATTATCCTTCGGCTGGAAGCCTTCAGCCACGGTCGCGTCGATCGTTGCGCCGGATTTGAGGGTCGCGCGAGCCTTGCCGTTGCCGATGTCGGTGATGGCTGCGGTCAGGAAATTGGTTTCGCCGATGAAGTCGGCAACGAAGCGCTCCGCCGGCTTGTCGTAGATGTCCCAGGGCGTGCCGACCTGCAGGATCTTACCGGCCGACATCACAGCGATGCGGTCCGACATGGTCAGCGCTTCCTCCTGGTCGTGGGTGACGAAGATGAAGGTGATGCCGGTCTGGTGCTGCAGCCGTTTCAGTTCGATCTGCATCTCCTTGCGCAGCTTGTAGTCGAGCGCCGACAACGGCTCGTCGAGCAACAGCACTTTTGGCTGCGGCGCCAGCGCGCGGGCCAGTGCCACGCGCTGCTGCTGGCCGCCGGAGATCTGGCTGGTGCGGCGGCCGCTGAGCGCCTCCATTTTGACCAGCTTCAGCATCTCGGCAACGCGCGCCTTGATTTCGGCTTTCGGCTTGCCCAGCATCTCCAGCCCGAAGCCGATATTCTCGGCGACCGTCATGTGCGGGAACAGCGCATAGGACTGGAAGACGGTGTTGACCGGCCGCTTGAACGGCGGCAGCGGCGCGATGTCGTGGCCGTGCAGCAGGATTTCGCCTTCGCTGGGGAAGTCGAAGCCGGCGATCAGCCGCAGCAGCGTCGTCTTTCCGCAGCCCGACGGCCCCAGCAGCGTGAAGAACTCGTTCTCGCGGATCGACACCGAAACCGTGTCGAGAGCGGCGACTTGTGCGTCCCCGGTACCGAACACCTTGCGGACGCCGCGGACTTCGATTGCACTCTTACCCGGCTGATCCGGCACGCACTTCCCCATTTTCATGTCCGCTCTTGTTGGCGGATCCAGTTCCCATTCGATTGTCAGCATATGCCGGTCGGCTTGGCAACCATGCATCTGAATCTCGGTTCAGAACGCAAGCTCCGTGCCATCGTCAGCCCCATCATCAACCTGATGACTGATCTTGCCGCCGCAGATGGTAGTCACCGGATGCACCTTGTGTAACAAACCCGGTTCAGTTGTCTCGATATCGGCCGACAGCACCACCAGATCGGCCAGATAGCCGGTTTTCAGCCGGCCCTTGCGGTGCTCCATGAATTCGGCATAAGCGCCTTCGACTGTATAGCCCGCAAGCGCTTCCAACAGCGAGAAGCTCTGGTCGGGAACGCCGTCTGCCCAAGGTTTGCGCAGCATCGCCGCCTGAATGCCCAGGATCGGCTCGATCCGCGACACCGGCCAGTCGGAAGCGAAGACGACATGCGCACCCGCCTGCTTCAGCGTCCGCCAGGCATAGCTGAGCGGCCATCTTTCGCGGCCGATGCGCGAGAGCGTCGGCTCCAGCGGGAAGTCCATGGCGCCGGGCGGGTGCGGCGGCTGCATCGAGGCGACGACGCCGAGTTCGGCGAAGCGCGGCACGTCGGCGGCAGTGGTGACCTCGATGTGCTCGACCCGGTGCCGGCTGTCGCGTTTGCCGTTCTTCCGCTGCGCCGCCTCGTAACCGTCCAGAACCGCGCGCACCGCGCCGTCGCCGATCGAATGCACGGCGACCTGCAGCCCGCGCCGGTCGGCCTCCACCGCCACCTCGGCGAGATGCTCCGGCGTAAACAGCGGCTCACCGCGCCAGCCCGGCCGGTCGGCATAGTCGTCGACCATGACCGCGGTCCAGCCTTCCAGCACGCCGTCATAAAACACCTTGACCATGCCGGACGACAGCCATTCCGATTGGTAGGAGCTGGCCATGCTCGATGCCTTTTCCAGCCTGTCGAGCGACATGAAATTTTTGAAGTGGAACGGTATCTTGGTGCGGCAGAGCAGCCGGCCTTCCTGCTCCAACCCGGCAAGCAGTTCGAGCTGGTAGAGATTGCCGTCCATGTTCTGGATTGAGGTGATGCCGTGGCGGGCGCACCATTCCAGCCCGCGATGCATCAGGTCGCGGTCGGCCGCGATTTCAGCGGCGGAAGGGTATGGGTCGGGCTCACCGCCTGTCGCGAGGCCGAGCCGAACGCGATTCTGCCCGGAAAGCTCGAGGATCGGCCCGAACGCCTCGCCCTCGCGCAATTCGCCCGCCGCAAGGCCGTCGGCGCCCATGACGATCTCGTTGCCGGGGCCGAGTTGCTTGCCGTGCAGGATGCCTGCCAGTTCCAGCGCCTTGGTGTTGGCCCACATCGTGTGGTGATCGGAAGCAGACATGGCGAACGGCCGGTCGGCGATGATGCGGTCGAGATGATGGCGGGTGACCGGCTCTTCCTTGGAAAGGATGGTGTAGTGGACGCCGGCCCCAAGCAGCAATTTGGCGTTCGGCCGTGCCGCAGCGTAGGCGCGGATCGCGTCGCTCAGCGCATCGAAGCCATGCACGCCCTGAAGATGCAGATTGTCGAGTTCGGCCGCGCCGCCGAAAAGATGCATGTGCGCTTCGATGAAGCCCGGCACCACCGAACCGCCTTGCGCATCGATGATCTTCGTGGCCGGCCCTTTCAGCGCCTCGATCGTCCGGCGATCGCCAACCGCCATGATGTTGCCGTCCTTTATCGCCACCGCCTCGGCCGTCGGATTGCCTTCGTCCATGGTCAGCACACGGGCATTGGTGACGATCAGGTCGGCATTTGAACTCATGATTACCCGCAGTTCGGTTGCGCTGCCGGCAGGCTAGACGACCGGCTGCCGGGCCAGCAAGCCATGGCTGGTTGGCCCAGCGCCTTGTGAAAGGCAGTGCAGGACGGTTAGGGTCGCCGCGTCTCACCACGGAACAATTTCATGAAGACTGTTTTTTCGCCTTTCCATGCCGGCCATTCCGGCAATGTCGAATTGATCGCCGGCGCCATCGTGCCGGCTTTTGAAACGCCTTCGCGCGCCGAGTTCATCAGGGCGCGGGTGGAGAGCGAGAAGCTCGGTCCGATCCTGCCGCCGGAAAGCCACGACCTTGCCGCCGCCAGGAAGGTGCATGCCAGCGACTACATCGATTTCCTGCCGACCGTGTGGCCGCTCTGGGAAGCGTCGGGCCGCAGCGGTTCGGCCATTCCCTTCACCTGGCCGACGCGCGGCCTTCGCGGCGACGTGCGCCCGAAAGGCATCGATGCGCTGCTCGGCTTCTACTCCTTCGACGGTGGCGCGACGTTCGTCAAAGGCACATGGGATGCGATCAAGTCGTCCTATGACGTCGCGCTGACCGCCGCGGCGCTGGTCAAGGCCGGTGAGCCTTCCGCCTTCGCCCTCTGCCGCCCGCCAGGGCACCATGCAGGGGCGGCCTTCATGGGCGGCTATTGCTTCATCAACAACGCCGCCGTCGCCGCGCAATGGTTCCGCGACCATGGCGCCGGGCGCGTTTCGATCCTCGACATCGATTATCACCACGGCAACGGCACCCAGGAGATATTCTATCGCCGCGGTGACGTTCAGGTGCTGAACCTGCATGGCGATCCGATGACCGAATATCCCTTTTTCCTCGGCCATGCCGACGAACGCGGCGAGGGCGACGGCGAAGGCTTCAACGACAATTACCCGATGCCCTTCGGCACCGGCTGGGACGTGTGGAACGCCTCACTCGAGGACGCTTGCACGAGGCTTTCGGCTTATGCTCCTGACGTCGTCGTGGTTTCACTCGGCGTCGACACTTTCGAGAAGGACCCGATCAGCCAGTTCAAGCTGAAGACCCCCGACTATCCCCGGATCGGCCGCCGCATCGCCAGGCTCGGCCTGCCGACGCTGTTCGTCATGGAAGGCGGCTACGCCGTCGAGGAGATCGGCATCAACGCCGTCGGCGTGCTGACCGGCTTCGAAGACCGCTAGAAGCAATTCCAGGAAACAGGGCGGTTCGTCGTTTCCGTGAAACGATGAACCGCTAGAACCGCCGGCGCCTGCAAATCATGTGGCCGCGCTCGGCGCCGCAACCGGCGGAGCCGGCCTGCGCGAGCGGCCGAGGTAATAGACCGCCGCCGCTGCGATGACGCCCGCTGCCAGGATGCCCGCCGCCAGCACCGGCCGGTACCAGAACCAGGCGATGGCCATCGTCGTCGCCCCGACCAGGATCGCCAGGAAGAACGCGATGATGCCGGTACCCATCCGCGCCATGCTGCCGAGCAAAGGAATGACGTCGAGGATGACGCCGATCGGCCCGAGCAGCAGGGCAAAGCCGATGGCCAGGAGCAGCACGCCGGCGGCGCGCAGCAGCCAGGTGATCAGCGTGTTCGCGCTGACCGCTTCGGCGAACATCTTTTCCGCCGGAACATTGCCGGTGTCGACCATCAGCAACTGGTCGCCGGCGATTGTCTGGTATGGCTCGAAGCCGCCCCCCGTCTGGCGCGCGACGACGCTGACCACGCCGAGCGGCGCCAGTTCGTAGCCGATGCGGTAGTCGCCCAGCGCCGGCGACGTGGTGTTGAAACCGAGATAGATTTTTCCGTCGACGATGTTGACCCGCTTGGTGCCGGTATAGGCGGCGTCTATGGCGGCCGACTGATCGGCAGACAGTGAGAACATCTTGTCGCCGCCGATCAGGTCCAGCACGGGCCGGTCGAGCGTGAAAGCACCGAGCTTGCCGTCCGGAATCTGGAATTGCTTGCTGTGGATCTCCATCGGCGGATTCTCGTGGCCGTCCGGCTTCTTGAACTCCGACGAATTGATCTGGCTGTCGTCCCACACCTTCGAATAGCTGTAGGTCGTCACCGTCTCCTCGCCGCCGCCCAGCTTCTTCGTCGTCTCGGATTTCTCCTCTTCTTTCCACTGGTACATCTCGGCGCCGCGCGACAGCCGCAACCCCTGCGCCGAAATACCGAAGTCCGGATCGGCAAGGCCGCTGCTCGCCGTCACCGCCCCGGTGACATGGACGAGCTTGCCGTCATTGGCGGCATCGACGCTGTCGGCGCCGACCGAGACCACCGCGCCCGATCCCTCGGCCAGCGAGCGCGCCGTCTGCACGGCCCGGCCCTCGTTCCAGAACAGGCCGATCACCATCAGCACGATCAGGAGCAGCCCGAAGACGACCCCGGCGAGCGCGCGTTTGATCCGCCCGAACCACGAGACGGACGTCACTTCCTGAAATGAATCGCTCATTATTTCCCCCATCCCCCGAAACCAGTCTCGCGAAATCCGCGCTCTGCCGCGCAGTGGCAAGCAACCAGCGTCACCCCAAACCGGGGCGGACGCCCATCCGTCTCGGCACCGGGAGCTTATCGCAATCGGCGAGCCGCCGATACGGCACAGTTGCGATCCGACCGGTTTCGCGGCCGTAAAGCCCATCGCTCACCGCCAATTCATTGAATTCGTTTCCGTCAAATCGCGTTGATGTCAGATTCGTCTGCAGTTGGATTGTAGCCGAATCAGCCGTTCCTTGGGGGGCGCGGCAATCACCAAAGCTTGATGGTCCGCAACTATTCCGGAATCAGATCGGCTAGTGGGCAATGCTCCACCAGCAGGCTCTTGCAGAGTGCGTAGTCTTCGTACGCGAAAACACCTTGGTGCGCCCTTAACCCCGTTGCGTGACGTGGTGCGGCAGACGGCGAACGACAATGCGGGCAAGGCGAGGCATGCGATCAATCCGAACGCAGAGCCTGTCGGTTGGGCAGCAAAAAGTGCACCATCATCGTAGTTCGATTCGGACGGATCTCAGTATAAAAAGGAGAGATATAGGAAAAATAAATAGGACAATAAATCCATATATGCTGCCGGCTATCAAAAATACGTTCTCATATGGGTAAAATGTAGTTATTAGACAAGCGATAATATACAATACTACGTTCTTTTCGTACAATTTGTCACCAAGTATGTTCAACATAAGATATGTGTACAAAATAGCGCATGTAAATATTTGTATTAAAGCCAGGCCGCTCATGCTCGCAAGCGGTCTAAAAAATACGTGAGGTATAGCCACTATGAGAATGGCAATCGACATCCCCTTGAGAGCTCGCGCTTTCATTTCAGTCCCTCGGTAATTTCCTTCTGGCAATTTTCCTACGTACGGACCGCAGTTTGATCAAGTCCGAGCTGTGGAGCCTGAAGGGCCGAATTACCTTCATGCCAGCATCTGAATCGGCGCACGCAGTGGCGTGCGCTGACCGGCTCCGCGCCCGCTATCCTGTTGTTGGACCATGATGTTTTTCCAGAATGCGTTCGCCCTTTGCGAAATGATGTTCTATTTTTTGAACCCACGGCTTGCGGGGCCGATTGATCGGAAGAACAAACGCATTTGAGTCCGGGACAGCATTTATGAACGACGACACACCGGAAAGCGAAAGCGCCTCGGCGCTGGCGCCGTTCCGGCACGGCATCTTCCGGGCGGTGTGGTCCGCCAGCCTCGTCTCCAATTTCGGTGGCCTCATCCAGGGCGTTGGCGCCGCCTGGATGATGACGACGATCGCCACCTCGTCCTACCAGGTGGCATTGGTCCAGGCCTCGACCACCTTGCCGATCATGCTCTTCGCGCTGCTGGCCGGCGCCATCGCCGACAGCTTCAACCGGCGCAAAATCATGCTGATCGCGCAGATCTTCATGCTCGTCGTCTCGGCTCTTCTGACCGTCTTCACCTATCTCGACCTGATGACGCCGTGGACGCTGCTCGCCTTCACCTTCCTGATCGACAGCGGCACCGCGCTCAACAGCCCGTCCTGGCAGGCTTCGGTCGGCGACATGGTGCCTCGCACCAAGGTGCCGGCGGCGATCGCGCTCAACTCGATGGGCTTCAACCTGACGCGCAGCGTCGGCCCGGCGATCGGTGGCATCATCGTTGCCGCGGCAGGCGCTGCCGCCGCCTTCGCCGCCAACACGCTGAGCTATGTCGGCCTCATCGTCGTGCTGGCCCGCTGGAAGCCGGAACTGCCGGCATCGACCTTGCCGCGCGAGACGCTGGGCGCCGCCATGGGCGCCGGCCTGCGCTACGTCGCCATGTCGCCCAATATCGGCAAGGTGCTGGTCAGGAGCTCGGCTTTCGGCTTCAGCGCCGGCGCGGTCCTGGCGCTGCTGCCGCTGGTCGCGCGTGACGTCGTCAAGGGTGATGCCTTGAGCTACGGCATCATGCTCGGCGCCTTCGGCATCGGCGCCGTCGGCGGCGCGCTGATCAGCGTCAGGCTGCGGCAGCTGCTGTCCAGCGAAACCATGGTGCGCATGGCATTCGCCGGCTTCGCGCTCTGCGCCTTCAATGCCGCGCTCAGCGAGAATGCCTGGCAGACCTCGCTCGGCCTGCTGCTCGGCGGCGCCTGCTGGGTGACCGCGCTTTCGCACTTCAACGTCACCGTCCAGATGTCGACGCCGCGCTGGGTGGTCGGCCGCGTGCTTTCGGTCTACCAGACCGCGACCTTCGGCGGCATCGCGCTCGGCAGCTGGGTCTGGGGCGTCGTCGCCGACGCGCATGGCGCCGAAGTCGCCCTGATGGCGGCCAGTGTCGCCATGCTGGCGGGAGGCGCCATCGGCCTGCTGCTGCCGCTGCCGCAGCAGGCGGTGCTCAACCTCGACCCGCTCAACCGTTTTCAGGAGCCGCATCTGGCGCTTGATCTCAAGCCGCGCAGCGGTCCCATCGCCATCATGATCGAATATGTCATCCGCAACGAGGACGTACCGGAATTCCTCGCCACCATGGCCGAGCGCGGCCGCGTTCGCCGCCGTGACGGCGCCCGCAACTGGACATTGGCGCGCGATCTCGAAAATCCCTCGATATGGATCGAGCACTACCACACGCCGACCTGGGTCGAATATATCCGCCACAATCGGCGCGCCACCTACGCCGACGCGGTCATCGGCGAGCGCATAAGGGCGCTGCACAGCGGCAACGAGCCACCTCGCGTCCGTCGCATGATCGAGCGCCCGACGACAGCAGGCACGGCGCTGGTCATGCCGAAGGGACCGATCGAGCATTAAAGCATTTTGCAGCCAAGGGAATCACTTGACGTCGCAGAAATGCGGTTAAAACAAATAGATAAAGCGGGATGCACCGTTCAATTTGAACGCATCCCGCTCCAGCGCAATTCCAGGAAAAGTGTGAAACGGTTTTCCGTCCGGAAGAGACAGAGCGGTTCGCCGTTTCCGTGAAACGATGAACCGCTCCAGCCACCCTGACGCCCTTCCGCTGGCGATTCGACTACATGAGCTCTATGACGAAATAATCGCCCTGCTGTATCCACTTTACCAGGAAGTTGATCGTCAGGTCGGTACCGCTCCAATACATCTCGACGGTTGATGGAGACGGCTTTATGAGGCCTCCCTCGATAAAGTCACTCGACCTCGTCCCAGATACGCCTGAGATGAAATTGAAATCCTGGAACTGGAATGTGACCTCGCAGCTGAGAGTGAACGGCGTGAACCCGCCGCCGGCCGGCTTGGGCAACGCGAACTGAACCAACGCCGGCTCTGCGTTCGGCTTTTCGGTCTTTGAAAAGCTGCCGGATGGCCCCTGCAGGTGCCAGGTGATTTCAGTGATTTCTTTCTTGGTGGCGTTGAACCAGAGACCCGTTGCTATCGTCAGCATCGCCGGCTTGACGACCGGCGCCGCAGTAAGGGGAATACTGATGGTCTCGGTCTTGTAGCCAACGGCTGCAACTTGCAAGCTGACCGATGCTTGGCCGGTCGGCGGAGATAGCGTGAACGCTGTGTTGGTGGCCCCGACCACCGCGCCCCCTTGCGATATGGTCCCTCCAACCGATTGGGACTTGTTATCGGCGTCGACTGCTTTGATGGTTATCGTCGCCGGCTGGCCCGCTATCAGGGACGGGGGAGCCGCGGAGAGCAGCATTTCCCCGAGGGTGACATTGACGGGAACTCTGGTGAGCGGAGACATCTTCGTGCACAATGTCTGCATCACCGTAATTTGGTCTTCTACCTTGAGCTCGCCCACGTAAATCCCGAAGAAGAGCGTCGTCCAACCAAGTGGCGTATCGCTGGCGCGCCACTTCCCGTTCACGAATACATGCACGCGCGCCCCGGGAATCACGCCTGATACGTAAATTAACCGCTGGAAGACCCGGACGGGCTGTTGAATATCCGGGGTCTTGAGTGGGGTCAGGTCGGACACTTTGATCGGGCCCCCGACCCGAAGCGCGAGGGGCTGACAAGTAAGCTCCAGCTCGGCGTGAATGTGCTCGCCGGCGCGCAACGGCCGAAATGTCTCGACCCAGACGAGGCCGCCAAAACTGAATACGGGCTTGCTGATTACAGGAGAATCTGGCGCATCCGAGTACAAACGTACGACCGCGTTGTCGACGCTGTTGACGAAAGCGCCGCTTGCACATTCAAATGCAGGCTCCATGACGGTCGGCGGAAATACGCTGCCCTGGTAAGACCCTACCACCAGCAACTTATCCGATGTGGCTGTCTTGCCGCATAGCTCCTGGATGACGACGAGCGATGGAAACGGCGGCGAGGCCGGGATCAGGGCCGACACGTCGGGAATCCAGTATTGGCCGGAACTCACATCCTCGCCGACTCCGATTCTCCCGAGCACGGTAGCTGCACCCGAAGTCGGATCGACAAGTTGGATCGTCAATGTCGCGCCGGGCTCGAGATTGGAGATAGGCAAAGCACGGGCTGCCGGGCAGGAGTACTGTGAGGCGTCGATTACGGGCTTTCTAACCGGCAAGGTTTCGTCGACGATCACCGGAGGGGCAGATGACGGACTTGATGCATTGCAGCGCTCGAAGTGCTGCGTGGCGCTGAAGACATCCGGATTGTGCGCGGCACGGCCAAGCAGCGCCAGGAGGTTGGCACCGACGAAAGGATATTCCAGCACGTCGCCATTGAAGTGGACCTTCGTGGTGGCGCCTTGAGCCAACCCCCTGACGGGTACTGCTTGCGCGCACCCAGGAACCGGGCCGACTGCTGGTGCCGGCATGGTATTTTCCCGATACGGCGTCTGTTCGGCGGGCAAGCTCGGGGTCTGACTGCTCTTCACCTGTCCGGCAGGCGTCTGAACGGACTGCACTGCGCTAAGCACATCGTTGGCCTGGATCGCCCCGCGAATGCGCACTGGTACGACATTTCCGCGTGCAGTATCGCTGCCAATCAATGCGCCGCCGTTGAAAATCTCGACCGTGGCGCCAGGATAGGCTGCGCCTATCAGCACCCAGTCGACGCACTCGTGCACCTGACTCAAATACACCAATGCGCTTAGCGTCGAGGGATACCCGAGCACGACGATCGGGACCGGGCTTGGATCACTGGTTTCGGCGCCGAGCGTCCAACGTGCGGTCAATGCATCCCCCACGTTGAGGGAGCCTGCGGCGACCGGCACAAAGGTACTGGTTGTGGCGCCGGCATTTACCGCAGGGACGGGTACGCCATTTACCAGGAGGGAAATGCTCGAGCCGGGAAGCGGCCCATCGATACGGACCGAGGTACTCAAGACCGATACGGGGCCAATCACAATTGGTGCAAGGAGCGTGCTCATGTTCGTTTCCCTCTCTGTACGGCGCAGACATGTCGCCTGGTTCGAAACAGGACATAGAGGGAGCGCACTTACGGATGACTTACGGATGGGTCGGCGCGGTGCTGGACTGCGCTCGCGTCCGTCGCATGATCGAGCGCCCGACGACAGCCGGCACCGCGCTGGTCATGCCGAAGGGACCGATCGAGCATTAGTGGCTGGCGGCGCGTCCAATTGGACGAGCAAATGAAATTGCGGCGCCTGGCCCAATCCGCGAATGCACGAACAGGATGGCCATTGTGGAGAGACGGTTATATCAGTTGGTGTGACTATGACCACTAAGGGGAGACGATGCGTTACATACGTCCGCTTTCAATTGAAGACGCCGCCGGCCTGTTGGCCGGTTCAGCCGGCACGGCCGCCATCCTCGCCGGAGGCAGCGACCTCTTGGTGCGAATGAAAGGCGGCTTTATCGAACCCGACCTGATCGTCGACATCAAGGCGATCGACGGGCTTGGCGAGATCAGGGAAACAGCCGAGGGCTTCAGCATCGGCGCCGCGGTCCCCTGCGCCATGCTGGGCGAGAACACGGCCCTGCAGAAGGCATGGCCCGGCGTCGTCGAAGCGGCCAAGCTGATCGGCTCGAAGCAGGTGCAGGGACGCTGCACCATCGTCGGCAATCTGTGCAACGCCTCGCCGGCCGCCGACAGCGTGCCGGCGCTGGTGGCCGCTGGCGCCAAGGCTGTGGTCGTCGGCCCGGGAACCAGGCGCACGATTGCCGTGGAAGCGGTGCCGACTGGGCCGGGCAAGACGTCGCTGGCCAAGGGCGAGATCGTCGAGGCAATCCTGCTCGACAGCCGTCTGCCGCGTTCGGGCGATGCCTATCTGCGTTTCATTCCGCGCACGGAGATGGACATCGCGGTGGTAAGCGCCGGCGTGAACTTGACGCTCGATGAGCAAGGTCGCGTCAAATCCGCCCGTCTGGCGTTGGGCGCCGTGGCGCCGACGGTGATTCTGGTCGAGGAGGCCGCCGAGGTTCTCATCGGCTCCAAGCTGGACGAAGCCACGCTGGAGAGGCTCGCCAAGGTCTGCTCGGGCGCCTGCCGCCCGATCGACGACAAGCGCGGCACTATCGAATTCAGACGGAAAGTCGCGGGTGTGCTGGCCAAGCGGGCCGCCACGACCGCCTATGCACGCGCAGGAGGCAAATGATGGCTGGTGTGGCAGTATCAACGACAATCAACGGCGACAATGTCGAGTTTCTTTGCCAGCCGGACGAGACGCTGCTTGATGTCCTGCGCGATCGCCTGGGGCTGACTGGCGCCAAGGAAGGCTGCGGCACCGGCGACTGTGGGGCCTGCAGCATCATCCTCGACGATCGGCTGGTGTGCTCGTGCCTGGTGCTCGGCGCGGAGGCCGAGGGCCGGCACGTCGAGACCATCGAGGGCATGGCACATGGCGACAGGCTGCATCCGCTGCAGCAGAAATTTCTGGAACACGCCGCACTTCAATGCGGCGTCTGCACGCCGGGCTTCTTGATAGCGGCGAAGGACCTTTTGGCCAAGAACCCCGATCCGACCGAGGAGGAGATCCGCTTCGGCCTCGCCGGGAACCTCTGCCGCTGCACCGGCTACGACAAGATCGTGCGTGCCGTTCAGGACGCCGCCAGCGTGATGAAGGGAGCATGACGATGAATTTCGATCCGCGTTACTCCGGACGCAATTTCACCTCTGTCGGCACGCGTCCCATCCGTCCCGACGGCGTCGACAAGGTGACGGGCCGCGCACGCTATGGCGCCGACTTCAACATGGCCGGGCAACTGGTCGGGCGCGTTCTCAGAAGCCCCCATGCGCATGCCACGATCAGGAAGATCGACACGTCGAAGGCGGAGAAGCTCGCCGGCGTCAAGGCCGTGATCACCGCGGCCGACCTGCCCGACCTTACCGACGGCGATTCCGCCATGTACGACATCCTCGACAACTGCATGGCGCGCAAGAAAGCGCTCTATGACGGCCATGCCGTGGCCGCGGTCGCGGCGGTCGATGCTCGCACGGCGAGGCAGGCACTGAAGCTGATCGAGGTCGACTACGAGGTGCTGCCGCATGTCACCGACGTCGACGAGGCGATGAAGCACTCCGCACCCCTGATCAACGACGCCATCTTCACCGAGGGCCTCGAGCAAAAGCCCGTCAAGCCTTCAAACGTCACCAAGCGCACCCAGTACGGCCATGGCGACATCCATGAAGGTTTCGGCCAGGCCGATTTCGTCGTCGAACGCTCCTTCAAGACCGAGCAGACGCACCAGGGCTATATCGAGCCGCATGCCTGCGTGGCCAATGTCAGCTCCGACGGCACCGCCGACCTGTGGGTCTGTACGCAAGGCCATTTTGTCTACCGCCAACACTGCGCCCAGCTGCTTGGCATGGAAGCCTCGAAGCTGCGCGTCACCTCGTCGGAGATCGGCGGCGGTTTCGGTGGCAAGACCCATGTCTGGGCCGAGCCGGTGGCGCTGGCGCTGTCGCGCAAGGCCGGCCGGCCGGTCAAGCTGGTCATGACGCGCGACGAGGTGTTCCGCGCGTCTGGCCCGACCAGCGCCACCTCGATCGACGTCAGGATCGGCGCCCGCAAGGACGGCACGATCACGGCGGCCGAGGCGACGCTGCGCTATTCCTGCGGCCCCTATGCCGGCATGTGGGCCGAGATCGGCGCCATGACGGCCTTTGCCTGCTACAAGCTCGAGAACGTCAAGACGGTCGGCTACGAAGTGCTGGTCAACCGGCCCAAGACCGCGGCCTATCGCGCGCCGTCGGCTCCGATGGCGGCGTTTGCGGTGGAAAGCGCGGTCGACGAGCTGGCCAAGGAGATCGGCATGGACCCGGTCGAGTTCCGGATCAGGAACGCGGCGCAGGAAGGCACCAGATCCTCCTACGGCCCGGTATACGGCCCGATCGGCATCGGGCCGACGCTGGAGGCGGTGAAGAACCACCCGCATATGAAGGCGCCGCTCGGCAAGAATCAGGGCCGCGGAATGGCCTGCGGCTTCTGGTTCAATTTCGGTGGCCAGACCTGCACCGACCTCAACATCGGCATGGACGGTTCGGTCTCGCTTGCCGTCGGCACTGTCGACGTGGGTGGTTCCCGCGCCTCGCTGTCGCTGGTGGCGGCGGAGGAGCTCGGTATCCCCTATGAGCAAATCAAGGCGGTGGTCGCCGATACCTCCAGCCTCGGCTATAACGATATGACGGACGGCAGCCGCGGCACCTTCTCGTCTTCGATGGCGACGATCTCCGCCGCTCGCAACGCCATCAAGGTCCTCAGGCAGCGCGCCGCGCAGATGTGGGACATACCCGTCGACGACGTGGTCTGGGAAGAGGGTCACGCGATTGCCAAAGGCGCGACGCACGGCAACCTTTCGCCGCTGTCGATGAAGGAGATCGCGGCCGCTTCCGGAAAGACGGGCGGACCCATTGCAGGGCACAGTGAGCTCGTCGCCGACGGCGCCGGCGTCTCCTTCGCCACCCATATCTGCGATATCGAGGTGGATCCCGAGACAGGCTCGACCAGGGTGCTGCGCTACACCGTCGTTCAGGACGCCGGCAAGGCGGTGCATCCGACTTATGTCGAGGGGCAGTACCAGGGCGGTGCCGCGCAAGGCATCGGCTGGGCGCTTAACGAGGAGTATATCTACGGCAAGGACGGGCGGCTGCAGAACCCTGGCTTCCTCGATTACCGCATCCCGGTCTGCTCGGACCTGCCGATGATCGACACGCAGATCCTCGAGATCCCCAATCCCAACCATCCCTACGGGGTGCGCGGCGTCGGCGAGACCTCGATCGTGCCGCCGCTGGCGGCGATCGCCAATGCGGTGTCGAACGCCGCGGGCGTGCGCATGACGCACATCCCGATGTCGCCGCCGCGCATCCTGGCGGCGCTCGAGGCAGAACGGGAAGGCTGATGGTCGAAGTAACGCTCTGGGGATCGCTCGGCGCGATCGCCGGAGGCAAGAGCAAGGTCGAGATCGAGGCGAAGGACATAAGGGAGCTGTTCAGGAAACTGGCTGAACAGTATCCCGGCCTCGAGCCCTACATCGATCGCGGCATCGCCGTCGCCATCGACGGGACGATCTATCGCGACACCTGGTCGAAGGAACTGCCGGAAGGGGCGGAGATTTTCCTGCTGCCGCGCCTTGCCGGGGGATAACTGAACAACCCTGTCCTACCCATTGACGACCAAGACATGGCCTAGGCTCGAGAAAAACCTCGGCTATCCACGAGAATTCTTGGCCAGTTCAGCCTGCGAGTTTGGCTCCTTTTCGATGACTGCTTCTGTGTCAGAGAACGAACCCGCTCGCGGGAGGGGCGCGGGGTTTGAGGCGTGAGCTTTGTTGGCAGCGTCGGTGAGGCTTTAATCGATCAGGGGTGACGGACGGCCATCGGCC